>JACCXO010000080.1 GCA_013696975.1 Nocardioidaceae bacterium
TGGCCGAAGACGGGTCGGTGGCGATGACGTGATGGCCGAGCCCGGATAAGGTCTTCGTCAGTTTGCCGGTTCCGGCGCCGAGCTCGAGAACTCGCATCGGTCTTCCGTCGCCGCCCACCAACCACCGGACTGCCGCTTCGGGATAGTCAGGCCGGTGGTCGGCATACGTGGCCGCGACCGTCTCGAAGCTCGCGGCCCGGCTGAGCCTTTCGTCAGGATCCATCTGCACGAGGCTACTCGAAACGCAGCAGCGGGTGGGGTACGGCGACAGGGTGAGCCCTCTCTAGCCTGGCGCCATGTCAGAGCCGCTGGATCCGTTTCACGTTGACGCGGAGCTCGAGGGCGTCCCCTCAGCGTTGGCGGCCGCGCGGGACGGGATCGACGCTTTGCTGCGAGACCGGGGTTTACGCCGTACGACGCCTGCGCTCACCGCCGAATCCCTGCTGCGCGGAGCCGTTGCCTCCGCCGAGCTCGAAGGCAGCATGACCGATCTGGAGCAGATGCGACTGGGACACGGAGACCCGCTAGCCACAGGTGCTCTCCGGCTCAACGCGGGTCTGTTGGCGCTGATACCGGTGATCGCCAGCTCGCCTCTGCAAGCACTCGCCCGAATGCATACGTTGGCGGCCGCAGACACCCAGCTTCCTGACAACCTCGGACGTCCGCGTCTCGAGGGCGGTGTCGCTGCCCGGCTGCAGCTGTTGTCCCACCAACTGGTGGCGCCGACCCGAGCGCCGGCGCTTGCGGTGGCTGCTCTTGCGCACGCCGAGTTGGCCACGCTGCGCCCCTTCGGTTCCATGGACGGTCTGGTGGCACGTGCGCTCGAACGCCTGCTTCTCGTCAGCCGCGGGGTGGACCCAGCCGCGGTGATCGTGCCCGAGGCTGGTCATGCGCAGATGAAGGCTGCCTATCAGCGGGCACTGGGCGCGTATGCCGAAGGGACGCCAGGCGGCAGGCGCACCTGGTTGCTGTATGCCGCGCAGGCCGTAGCTCGTGCGGCTGAGTTGAGCCCGTTGCGCTGAAGGGTCTCAAGAGGAAGGTGGTTTTCCGTCATCTCGGCGAGGACGTGCGAACGGCGCCTTCAGCGAAGGCGCCGTCGCTGACACATGAGACCGTGGCTACCAGGCGTGCATTCTCGTCAACGTCGGCTCGGGAAGTCCCGAGTGCGACTGGCCCTCTAAGAAGGGTGGATCGCCGCGTGGGTACCTGGCTCATGTGGTGTTGAGTTGTGTGTTCCTTTGTACGCCTCTTTATTGAGCATGGGAAGACCTGCACGGCGAGTCTTGTCGAAGCGGCGTCAGCATGTGGAGCAGGTGATCCGGAGACAAGGAGCGACGCGGGTTCACATTGCGGCAGCCGCCACCTGGAGATCGGCGACCAGCCCCTCGAGGGCGGCATCGCGATCCGGCGACCTGAGTACGGCGGAGGGGTGAATGGTTGCCACCAACCAGTCAGGTTTCGCCGCCGTCGTGCTTGACCGCGTTGGTGCAGACGCACTCTTGGCCTGTTTGGCTGGCTTGGTCGACTTGGCAGCGACCACTGTTCTTGCTCCTTCGGATACGCGAGCGGCTAGGCAGCGGCGAGTTGGCGCGAGCGGCGCACCGCGAGGGCGACTGCTCCCACGGCCGCAGCGCCCGCGCTGACGACAACCGCGGCGAGCACCGTGCGCGGGGGCTGGAAGGGGACTCGCCTGCGCAGTTTGACGGGCTTGTTGAAGTCGAGCACCGTCCACCCTCGCTCGACCGCCACCCTGCGCAGCACCTTGTCAGGGTTGACCGCGTGCGGATGACCCACGGTCTCGAGCATGGGGATGTCCGTGGCGGAGTCGCTATATGCGTATGACGTCTGAAGGTGATAGCCCTCTCGCTCCGCCAGTTCTCGGATGGCGGCGGCCTTGTTCTCGGCATACGCATAGAACTCGATAGCGCCCGTGTAGCGACCCTCGTCTTGCACCATGACGGTGGCTATCACTCGATCAGCTCCGAGCATGACCCCGATCGGCTCGACCACCTCCGAGCCGGAGGTGGACACGATGACGACTGCCCGCCCCTCGGCTCGGTGCTGCTCGATCAGCCCGACGGCCTCGTCGTAGACCATGGGATCGATGATCTGGTGCAGCGTCTCAGCCACGATGTCCTTGACTGTTTGAACGCTCCAGCCGACAGACAAGTCCGTGAGGTACCGCCTCATCCGCTCCATGCGTGCATGACCAGCGCCACCGAAGAGGTAGACGAACTGTGCGTAGCTGCTGCGGAGGACCGATTTACGGCTGATCAGTCCGCCCCGATAGAAGGAGCGACTGAAGGCCAATGTGCTGGACTTGGCGATGATCGTCTTGTCGAGATCGAAGAACGCCGCGGTTCGCGCTGCAGCGTCAGTCACGTCGATGTCACCTCTCCCGGAGCGTCCGTTCCGAGGATACGGCTCCGCCAAGTTGGGCCTGTTGCCTCATGTCAAGATGCCCGCGTACGGGGTTTCGTTGCCTCACCTAGTTTTGCCGGCGTGGTGGTGGGTGGTTTAACCGGCAGTTTGGTGGGCTGGTGCTTGGCTTTGACCAGTTTGAGCAGCTGGTCTTGCAGGTTGAGCAGGTTACGGCGGATCTGGGCGGGGTTCAGGGTCTGGTACTGCTGCTCGAGCCGTTTCTTGACTTTGTCGCTGATGCCCTCTTCGACCAAGAGCCGCTGGTAGGGGGTCGCGGCGATGTCGTAGCGCTTGGTGACTTTGGCGCCGTTGCGGGTCTCCTGGATGAGCTTCTGCTGGCGTGAGAAGAAGTTGGTCTGCAGCCGCAGCAGCGCGTAGTCTCGTTGAGTAGAGCCAACTCGGCGGCGGTGTCGTAGCGGTGGTAGCCCACGGCGTGGCGCACCACCGACCAGTTCTTCTGCTCCACATGTGCGCCGTCGTTCTTGTTGCCCACGCGTGAGCGGGTGAAGGTGATCTGTTGGTCCTGGCAGTAGCGCAGGAGATGGCCGTTGATGAACTCGCTGCCGTTGTCTGAGTCGATGCCCAGGATCGGGAACGGGACTAGCTCGGTGATGTCCATCAGGGCCGCGAACACCCATTGCTGTGCCTTGTTCTTCACCGCCTGGGTCTCGGTCCAACCCAGGCGAATGTCAGTGACAGTGAGGGTCTGGGCGAAGTCGCCGCGTGGATCCCCGCCTTCGTGGCCGACGCAGTCGATCTCCACGAACCCCCGGCTCGTTCTCGTTCCACTCGGTCCAGGTGCGGATCGAGATCTGCGACTTCAACAGTGACCCGGGCTTGGTGCCCGAGCGGCCCTTGAGTTGGAGTCGCTTGCGTTCGCCGGCGAGGCGACGGTCGATGGTGGCCGCGCTCATCGCATTTAACTGCGCTGCGATCTCGTCGCTGATCACCAGCTCCCCACACGCCCGCAGCCGGGCCACGATCTCGGACAAGAACGGCGCCATCCGTTTGCCCGCCGGCGCATCCATCACCGCCCACACCTTCCGCA
>JACCXO010000083.1 GCA_013696975.1 Nocardioidaceae bacterium
TCGCTTGCAGGCTCAGGGAGACCGAGTCGTTTCCATTCGTCAGTGGACTCTTTGGAGCAGCCTGTCAGGGCCAACAACAACCCAAGTGCGCCCCAGGCCGCAAACCGCTGGCCGCCCGAGCGTTCGATGTTGCGACGGCTGGAAATCCGACTCACGTGGCGCCTTCCTCGTCGGCCGAAACGCTGTGCTTGTCGTGCAGAACCCTACTCCAGCCACCTGCGTGACGGCCGCACAGGTGGCCGTCTTCGCGCCATAAGAGACGAACCGGCGCCGACCTCGAAGTGAGGTCAGCGCCGGTCATTGGCACGTGGTCAGCGGCGGGTGCTCAGTCGCCCCGCGCTCAGTGGAACGAGTCTCCGCATGCGCATGAGCCAGTGGCGCTGGGATTGTCGATCGTGAAGCCTTGCTTCTCGATCGTGTCCACGAAGTCAATCGTGGCACCGTAGAGATACGGGGTGCTCATCCGATCGATGACGACGGAGACACCGTCGAAGTCTCGGACGGTGTCACCGTCAAGGTTGCGCTCGTCGAAAAAGAGCTGATAGCGCAGCCCCGAACACCCGCCCGGCTGCACAGACACCCGCAGCTGAAGGTCGTCTCGGCCTTCTTGGTCGAGCAGATCTCTGACCTTTTTGGCAGCGATGTCTGTCAGGAGAACGCCTTCGGCCGAGGCCTCAGTCGCAATGGTCGCTTCGACCTGGTCGGTCATGTTGGATGCTCCATCCATCAGTCTGGTCGCGCTCGTGCGCTGATCTATAACGGGCCAACACCTTGGCCCCCTCAATGCATTCCACTTCTCAGTGTCCTGCCTGTTCCTTTCATGGTGCCATATGCGTCGCCCGCTTCCCACCACCCGGCACCAGATTCGAGATTCAGTAAGACCAGGTGCGGGCCACCCGCTCCGCGAGTGCGCTCAAGCTCGCTGCCGGCTCAGCGAAGGCGGCGTCAAAACCGGCGGTGTCAACGACTGAGTATGCCGACTCGATACCTAAGGCACGCATCTCGCGCGACCCCACGAGCACCTGTCCTGCGAGGGCTATGCAGGGGCGGATCGCCTCGCCGGCGATCCGTGCCACGCCATAGGCCACCTGGCCAGAACGCGAGGAGAAGTCGAACGACCCCTCCCCCGTGACCACAAGATCAGCCGAGCGAGCCAGCGCCGGCAGACCCAACGCCTCCGCGACCAGGTCGACACCATCGCGACGCGAGCCGCCCAGCAACATCAACCCGAAGGCCAGTCCACCTCCTGCGCCAGCGCCTTTGGCTATCGCGGCCGGTCGATCTGTAGCGGTCGCCAGCCTTTCGAGTTGGGCGTCGACATGGTGCAGCCGGTCGGGATCGACACCCTTGTCCGGGCCACCCAGATTCGTGGTCCCACGCAGACCGAGCAGCGGGCTGTCCACGTCTGACGCGATCGTGATCTCCACGCCGGCACACCTGTCTCGCGCGGCCGCGAGATCAACGCTCGTGAGCAGCTCCAGTGCCTGTGGACCGCCTTTCAGCGCCCCAGCCGGTTCTGCGGTGGCACCCAGTGCGGCGAGCGCACCCGCTCCCCCATCGTTGCTGCCCAGACCGCCCAGACCGACGACGACCCGACGAGCTCCTTCGTCGATGGCAGCGCCCACGAGTTGCCCTACTCCATAGCTGGTCGCGCGTTCGGGGTCCCGTCGTTCGGAGAGAGAAAGCCCACACGCTTGGGCCGCTTCGACGTACGCCGTGTCCTCGACCATCAGGACCGCGGCCGGGGTCTCTTCACCGTAGGAGTCCGTCGCGGTGATCGAGAGCAACTCACCGCCCAGGGATGCGTAAAGCACGTCGACGAAGTCGGGGCCGCCGTCCGACATGGGTGCCAGTGACAGAACATCGGTTGGGGCGCGGCGCTGCCATCCCTCCGCAATCGCCTGGGCGGCCTCGGCGGCGGTCAAAGTGCCACCGAACGAGTCGGGGGCGACAAGCACACGCATGCGGCTCATCGTGCCAAAGCCCGATCGCGGCAGGACAGGCCGTAGTCTGCTGCGTGGTCGACCTGTCCGCAACTATCCTGAGTCGGGCACATATTCGGGGCAGGGGATCGGGGAGACGTGAGGTCCAGCAACGCAGCACGGGGCCGCCGCCATCCAGGCGCATGGTGGCTAGGAGGTCTGCTCGTGCTGCTCGCGTGCCTGTATCTGGCTGGGTGGTACTTCACCAACAGCCGAGTCCCGGCCGATACCGTCGTCGACGGTGTCGAGATCGGCGGTATGACGGCTGAGCAGGCCAGCGACGAGATCGACTCGGCGGACCTGATCCAGGACTATGGCGATATCCGCCTCAACTACGGCGAAGAGTCCTTCCGGATCGAGGCCGCCGAGATCGACCTCGCGGTGGACGCAGCACAGACGGTGACTGAGGCCGGAGCAGGACGCTCTTGGAACCCCGTCCATATCGTGGCGACGCTGGCCGGCCGCCACGGCGGCGAAGTCGAACCGGTTCTCAGTTGGGATGAAGATGCGCTCAGCTCAGCCGTCCGAGACATCGCCGGCCAGCTCGAGAGCGAGGCGGCCGAGCCTTTTGTCTCCTTCAGCGCAGAGGGCACGGCCACGGTCACCGGCCCAAGGACCGGCGTCGATGTGGATGAGCGGGCCACGACCCGCGCGGTCGTCGACGCACTCGCCCCGCCGCTGCGACCGGTAGACGTGAGAGTGGTCGACGTGCAGCCGGCGATCACCGAGGACGAGCTCGACATGGTGCTCACCCGCTTGCAGGCTTCGGCGATGCAACCGCTCGACATCGAGCTGCCGGGTCGCACTCAGACGCTGCGCGTGTCGGAATTCGCGAGTGCGGTCAGCCTCGAGGTTCAGGATGGGGAGCTGGTTCCTGTCGTCGACTCGACCGAGCTCTCGACCGGTGTCGCGGAGCTCGTCGAACGAGTCGATGTGGCTCCCGTCGACGCCCGGGTCGAGCTGCGGAGAGGCAAGCCGGTCGTCATACCGGCTGTTCCCGGTGTGAAGCTCGATGTGGAGGAGCTAGCCCCCGCCATCGCGGCGGCACTCACCAAGACGGGCGACGAGCGAGTCGTCAAGGTTGACACCCGCACCAGCAAGCCCACGTTCACCACGAGGGAGGCCCGCGGCCTGGGCATCGAAGAGGTGGTCAGTGAGTTCGTGACCTATTTCCCGTATGCCGAGTACCGCAACGTCAACCAAGGCCGGGCAGCCGAGCTCATCAGCGGCACTGTGGTCGAGCCAGGCGAGACCTTCTCCTTCAACGACACGGTCGGCGAACGCACTCGGGCCAACGGTTTCGTCGAGGGCTTCATCATCTCCGATGGCGCCTTCGCCGAAGACCTCGGCGGTGGAGTATCGCAAGTGGTGACGACGACGTACAACGCGGCGTTCTTCGCCGGGCTCGAGGACATCGAGCACACGCCCCACAGCTTCTACATCGACCGCTATCCGGAGGGGCGAGAGGCGACGGTGGCTTGGCCGACTGTTGATCTGAAGTTCCGCAACGACACTCCGCATGGTGTCTTGATCGAGGCCTGGGTCGTGCCCAGCAGGCAGTCCAAAGAAGGTGAGATGCATGTGCGCATGTGGAGCACGAAGTACTGGGACATCCAGGCTCGCGCCTCTGACCGCTACGAACTCACCTCTCCGGCGACCCGACATGACCCGACTGAAGGGTGTGTGGCTACCTCCGGCTATGGCGGTTTTCGCGTCGACGTCTACCGCTATTTCCGCAAGCCCGGGTCAAGAGAGATTGATAAGAGGGAGACCGACAAGGTCGTGTACACCCCTGCCGACACAGTGATCTGTTCCTAGCGGCAGTCCTGCTAAAGCCCGGGCGCTCCCCAGACCGCCATCCACCGGCCGAGTTCCGGTTCGACACGCAGGTCATCGCCGAGCACGCCGCGGACTTGCAGCTCCAGCGCGTTGTCGCGCTGGGTGCCGATCTTCGGAGCGAACGGGTAGAACGTGCCCTGCTTGTACAGGTAAACGAGCCCCACCCGCCTGCCTGCGGCGTCGGCGAAGGAGATCAGGGAACATAGCAGCGACGGGCCGAAACCTGCCTGCTCCAGCGAGCTGTTGACGGCGTGGATCTCGGTCACCAGCTCAGAAAGCTCTGCTGGGTCGCGCTGGCAGAGCAGCCAGGTGTAGCCGAACTCGTCAGTGGACCGCTCAACCTTCGGGCCGCTGTCTGCGTCGAGCAGTTGCTGTACGTCGGCTTGCGCGCTGGCAAAAGCGCCGCCCTCAGCCTCGCGATAGCACACCGAAGCCAGCCCCGTCGGCTTGAAACCTGCCGTCACCTCGAGCGTGATGGCAGCCGATGGCACGGCGAACAGGTTGTCAAGGTTGGCCTGGGGAGGCTGCTTTCGGCCGAAAATGCCGCCAAAGATCTTCACGCGTCAGATCCTCGCACGTCTCACCGCAATCCCGTCCGAACACCGCCTAACCCGCGAATCAGTGCCAATTCGAGGCGCGAATGCGGGTTAGGCGGTGTTCGGACGGGAGAGGTGGTGGCCAGCCGAATGCTGGCGCGGAGCGGGCACGGTCAGGCGGAAGGTCGAGAGAGGTCAGCCGAGATTCGCGAGAGCTGCTCGAGCCGACGCTCGAGCGGCGGGTGGGTGGCGAACAAGGCCGTTACGGACTGACCGTTGAGCGCAGGGGCGAAGAAGAAGGCGTTGAACGCCTGAGCCTCCCGCAAGTCCCGGCTCGGTATGCGCGCCATCTCGCCGGAGATCTTCATCAGAGCGGACGCGAGCGCGGAGGGCTTGCCGGTGAGATAGGCGCCGGAGCGGTCGGCGCACAACTCGCGATAGCGGCTCAGCACTCGCGTCAGCAAGAACGAGATCGCGTAGACCGCGATGCTGCCCAGCCAGATGACGAGGAAGGCAGGTGCGCCCTTGGCGTCGCGGCGGCCGCCACCGAAGTACAAACCCCATCGCATCACCAGACCTGCCATCACACCCAGGAAGCCGGCAATCGTCATGACGGCGACATCGCGGTGAGCGACATGCGACAACTCGTGCGACAAGACACCCTCGAGCTCCTCCGCGTCGAGCCGGCGCAGGACTCCGGTGGTGACACACACGACCGAATGGTTGGGGCTGCGCCCGGTTGCGAAGGCGTTGGGCACATCCGTGTCGGCGATGGCGACGCGTGGCTTGGGCATGTCGGCCAGCGCGCACAACCGGTCGATCATGCCGTGCAACTCCGGCGCCTCGTTGGGGCTGACCTCCCGGGCGCGCATTGCCCTCATGGCCAGCTTGTCGGAGAAGAACCACTGCCCCAGGCCGGCCACCGCTGCAAACACCAGGACCGTGACGGCCGAAAAACCGTACGCGATGAGGCCGGCGGCGACGCTGACATAGAGCCCGCCGAGCAGCAGCATGACAACCGTCATCCGTGCCGTCAGCCCGGCGTCACTGCGAAAACGGGTGTTTGCCATCAGCGACCGATGCCTCTCTCTGGATAGAAAAAATCAAGTATCGACAGTCGAACAACCTCAGCCCGGGATCAAGCCGTCGTCGTTGAGCAGGTCCCGAACCTCAGCCAGACTGGCGGAAGGGTCAGGCAGCACCAGGTCAGACGGGACGAGCGCATCCATGGCCACGGGTTGACCGGCCTCCCTGACCCGGCCGAGCAACTGTGCAAGCGCATCGCCGAAGGCATCGTCATCACCGGAGTCGATGGCGGACTCGACCGCGCTGTCGAGCTCGTTGAGCCGGTCGACCTCGGAGTCGGCTACATCGAACTGACCCTCCGACAAGATTCGGATAATCATGGCTGTCCCTCCTTTTGTGGCGGCTGGCCCTCGATCTGAGCGGGAGCGCCTGCCCCACTGGTGAGCTGCCCCTTCATGCGGGCCAACTCAAGCTCGATCTCGTTGCCGGAGGAAACCTGCTCCAGCTCTCTGGTGATGTCGTCCTTGCCGCTGGAGAGAGGGTCGTTGAGGGCGCCGGAGGCGATCAGCTCGTCGACGGCCCCCGCTCGCGCCTGCATCTGAGCGGTCTTGTCCTCGGCCCGCTCGATCGCCATACCGACGTCGCCCATCTCCTCGGAGATGCCGGAGAACGCCTCGTTGATGCTGTTCTGGGCCTCGGCCGCGGTGTAGGTCGCCTTGATGCTCTCTTTGCGGGTGCGGAAAGCCTCGATCTTGGCCTGCAGCCGCTGGGAGGCGGTGGTGAGCTTGTCCTCCTCGCCCTGCAAGTTGGCATGCTGAGCCTGCAGATCCGACAGCTGCTGTGCCAACCCGGACCGCCGTGTCAGTGCCTCACGGGCCAGGTCCTCGCGGCCGGCGCCCAGCGCTTGCTGCGCCTGCCCCTGCAGCTTGGTGGAGTGCTGCTCGAGCTGCTGCATCTGGAGCTCGAGGCGCTTGCGGCTGGTGGCCACGTCGGCCAGTCCACGGCGGACCTTCTGCAGCATCTCCTGCTGCTTGACATAGCTGTAGTCAAGTGTCTCTCGTGGGTCCTCCGCGGCGTCGAGCGCCGTGTTCGCCTTGGACCGGAATATCAACGCAATCCGCTGCATGATGGTGCTGCTCATCGAGTCGGCCTGCCCTTCTGTTCGCGTCAACGCACGACCGTCGGCCATGCTGATGTCACCCTACGGGGCAGGCTCGGCGGATGCCACGGATCGGCTCCGGCTGGGGCGCTGTCCACGGGTAGGCTGCGTGTCGAGCGGGCCGCCCGTCCGGACGCCCGTCACCAGTGACAAGTGAGAGGCACGTCAGCAGTGTTTGGTCGTCGTACAGCATCCACCGGCTCAACGGCTGTGTCCGTCGACACCGAGCAGAGCAAGATCGGCGGCAAGGGGCGTGCGACGCCCACCCGCAAGGAAGCCGAGGCCGCCCGCAAGCAGCGGCTGACGCCGCCGAAGGGACGCAAACAGCTTGCCGCGCGCCAGCGCGAGCAGACCAAGGCATCCCGGGCGCAGGTGCGAGCCGCCATGGAGACCGGCGACGACCGGTACCTGCCGGCTCGTGACCGTGGTCCGGTCAGGAAGTTCGTACGCGACTACGTCGACTCCCGGCGGACGGTGGGTCAGTATCTGCTGCCCGCGTTCTTCGTGATCTTCGTCGTGGCCTCACTCGCTCGGGAGATCGCGGCGTACAGCACGTATGTGTGGTTCGCCGTCATCGCCTTGATGATCACAGATGCCGTGCGTCTCACCCGAGGGGTCAAAGCCGGCATCCACGAACGTTTCCCTGACGCCGAGACCAAGGGCATCAGCCTGTATGCCGTCATGCGCGGTTGGCAGATGCGGAGGCTGCGGCTTCCCAAACCCCAGGTGACGTACGGGGCCAAGATCTAAGACCGCGATGCGACTCAAAGTCCAGGTGGCGCGGGCATAGCGGCCGACCATCAGGCAACTCGAGGGCCGCTACTCCGACTCGAACGACATCGGGCCGTACACCAAATGGTCGTCCTCGAACAGGCTCGCCTGCATGACATCGGCATCGGCCAAGTCGCGCCACGTCTCACCTATCCAGGTCTCGGCATCACTTTTGGTGCTGAACTCTGGGGCCGACCCAATCTCGACCGTCTCGCCTGCGACGTTCTCGAGCAACCACTTCCAAGCCATCAGGAACCCTGCCTCTCTTGCACATCTGGGGTGAAGAACGGCGGCTTCGTCACCACGAAGGGCTCACGCCGGCCACGGACGTCGACGTACACGTGATCGGAGTCGGCGACCCGGCAGTCGAGCAGTGCCAGGGCGATCCCCCGCTTGCGACTCGGCGAATAGGTGCCCGACGTCACGGATCCGATCGACTCGCCAGCTGAGTTCGTCACCGACATACCAGATCGGGGTATGCCGCGACCTGCAGCGACCAGTCCACGCAGGGTCTGGGTCGGTCCGGCAGCTTTCTCTGCCCGCAGCGCCTCGTGACCCCAGAACGAGTCCTTCTTCCAGCCGATCGCCCAGCCAAGTCGTGCCTGGAGGGGCGAGATCCGCATCGAGATGTCATTGCCGTGGAGCGGATACCCCATCTCGGTGCGCAGCGTGTCACGGGCGGCAAGGCCGGCGGCGGCGATGCCTGATGCCTGGCCGGCGCTCATGATGGCGTCCCAGACTGACAACGCCGCCTGGTTGGGCACCACCAGCTCGTAGCCTCGCTCACCGGTGTAGCCGGTGCGGCAGACGACCACGGCCACGTCGTCATGCTCCACGTCGACGAACGACATATAGCGATGGCCGACCGGATAGCCGATCGACTCGAGCACCTCGTCGCTCGCCGGTCCTTGTACCGCGAGGATCGCGTAGTCGCTGTGCAGGTTGAGCACGTTGACACCTGCGGGTGCGGAGGCACTCAAGCGGCGCACCACCTCAGTTGCGTTGGCAGCGTTGGGAATCAAGAGCACCTCGTCATCGCTGCGCAGATAGGCGATCAGGTCGTCGACGACTCCTCCGCCGACGTCACAGCACAAGGTGTACTGAGCTTGACCTGGGCCGATCTTATCGAGGTCGTTCGTCAGACAGGAGTTGACGTAGGCCACGGCACCTGGGCCGCGCACCAGCGCCTTGCCCAGGTGGCTCACGTCGAAGATGCCCACCGCGGAGCGCACGGCGTTGTGTTCCTTGACCGCACCCGTGTACTCGACGGGCATGGACCAACCGGAGAACTCCGCGAACTTGGCGCCCAGGCTCAGATGCCTTCTGTGCAATGGAGAAGTCAGGAGGTCAGCCCGGCCGATGTCGCTCATGAGCTGGAAACTTACCGCAGGGGTAGAGTCACCGACGAGCTCCGACCTCTCTGCAAGGGAACCTCTCACGTGACAACAGCTTCGCTGCGCAACACCTCAGCCCGCACCGTAAAAGCCGATGCGGTGGTCATTGGCTTCATCGGCGATGGTGACAGCCTCACTCCGGCGTCAGGCGCGCCGCAGGCGCAAGGTGTGGTCGAAGCGTGGGGCGGTGACCTCGCCGCGACGTTGCGAGACGTTGGCGCCTCAGCGAAGCCCGGAGAGGTGTGCAAGCTGCCATCAGCTGGCGCGATCAAGGCACCGCTGCTGGTTGTTGCAGGGCTGGGCATGGACGAGGACGTCACGCCTGAGACTTTGCGCAAGGCCAGTGGGGCTGCGGCCCGAGCCCTTGGCGGCAAGCGCACTGTGGCGATCGCTTTGCCGTGCACCACGGACGAACAGGTCCAGGCCGTGGTGGAGGGTTCGCTGATGGGCGCCTACGCCTACGACCGCTACCTGAGCAAGAAGCAAGAGCCGGTGGCCGAGGTCGTCGTGCTCACCGAACAGGCTCGCTCCAAGTCGGCCAAAGAAGCGGCCGCGGAGGCAATCTGTGTCGCGGCGGCAGTCAACTACACCCGCGACCTCATCAACACGCCCCCCAACGACCTCTACCCCGAGTCGTTCGCCGATGAGGTCGCTCAGCGCGGCAAGAAGTCATCCGTCAAGGTGTCGGTGACCGACGCGAAGCAGCTCGAAGCGCAGGGCTACGGCGGCATCCTGGGGGTGGGCAAAGGTTCTGCGCGGCCTCCGCGACTGGTGAGCTTGTCCTATCAGCCTTCGCGACCGGTTGCTCACGTCGCCTTCGTCGGCAAGGGCATCACTTTCGACTCCGGTGGCCTGTCCATCAAGCCGAGCAGCGCGATGGTCACGATGAAGTGCGACATGTCCGGGGCGGCCGCGGTGGCGGCCGCGACGTTCGCCATCGCCGAGCTGGGCCTACCGGTGCGAGTGTCGTCATACCTCTGTCTCGCCGAGAACATGCCCGCCGGCAACGCCACTCGCCCCGGTGACGTCTTGACCATGTATGGCGGCAAGACCGTCGAGGTGCTCAACACCGACGCTGAGGGGCGACTGGTCCTCGCTGACGGGCTGGTCACCGCCAACGCCGTCGAGCCCGACCTCATCGTCGACGTGGCGACGTTGACCGGCGCTTGTGTGGTGGCATTGGGCAACCGCGTGGCGGGCGTGTTCAGCAACGACGCCGACCTCCTGCAGGAGGTGCCGAAGCTCGCCGCCTCAGCGGGTGAGCTGATGTGGCCGATGCCCATTCCCGACGAGATGAAGGACAAGCTGCGCACGACCAAGATCGCCGACCTGAGCCAGCACAACCCAGACTTGTGGGGCGGCGCCCTCTTTGCTGCGGCGTTCTTGCGCGAGTTCGTCGGCGAGGGGATCCCCTGGGCGCATCTCGACATCGCCGGCCCGGCATTCAACAGCGAGGCGCCGCACGGCTACACCCCCAAGGGTGGCACCGGGGCGGCGGTGCGGACTCTGATCGCCGTGGCCAAATCACGCAGCACGCCTTCTTGACTCGTGGCCAAATCACGCAGCACGCCTTCTTGACTCGTGTCCTCCAACGTGCTCGGCACACGTGCGCCACACAGGCCCGTCCGATGGGTCACCCGGCCGGTTGCCGCGCCGTCAGCTACTGAATCAGGTTTGCTTGTTGCGCTTGTTGAACTCCCGCATGCGGTCGGGATAGCCGACGACCGCGGCGTCATAGCTGGGGATCCCGTTCTTGTTCGCGAAGGAGTGTGCCCACTCTATCGAGGGCACGCGTCGTCGCGTCCACTCTCCATCCACGGCGACGAGCAACATCGTGATGTCGGTGACGGCTGTCCGGGGCTCGACGAACCCCTCGATGCCGGAGCGAGTCCGTACCCACTCCTTGAGGTAGCGCGCGTCCTCGGACTCCGCCGTACGCAAAGTGCCGGGCTTGTTGCGCCGCAGCCGCAAGAACGCCATCGGTGCCGATCCTCTCCTTGACTGTCGAGTTGTCAGTATCGCGCACGGCACCAAACGTCTTCGGCTCATGCGCAGTGTCGTTTTTGTGCGCGCGAGTCGAGCGCGATTCTCGGCAGCGAGAGCGTTTTCGGAGGCTCAGTCTCCAGTCGGGACATTATGGCGGCCAAATCGCCCCGCTGAGCACAGGAATGGAAGGATAGGCGTTTCTGCACTCAAGGTCCGGAGGAAGTCGTGCCCGCAGTCGAGACCAGTTTTGACGTCGTGATCTTGGGTGGCGGCAGCGGTGGCTACGCGTGCGCCCTACGCGCCAGCCAGCTCGGCCTCACCGTCGGCCTGGTCGAAAAGGACAAGCTCGGCGGCACCTGTCTGCACCGCGGCTGCATCCCGACCAAGGCGTTGCTGCACGCGGCAGAAATTGCTGACAGCGTTCGTGAGTCAGCGCAGTTCGGAGTCAACGCCTCTCTGGAGGGCGTAGACCTCAAACAGGTCAACAGTTATAAGGACGGGGTCGTCGGTCGGCTCTACAAAGGTTTGCAGAGCCTCATCAAGAGCCGTGGGATCACCGTGATCGAGGGCAACGGGCGCATGGTCGGGCCGCACACCGTCGAGGTCGATGGAACTCACTACGAGGGCAAGAACGTCGTGCTGGCGTCGGGCTCGATCACCAAGTCCCTGCCGGGCCTCGAGATCGACGGCGAGCGCGTGCTCAGCAGCTGGGAAGCGATGCAGCTGGACACCGTGCCCGAGCGGGCGATCGTGCTGGGCGGCGGAGTCATCGGCGTCGAGTTCGCCTCGGCCTGGCGGTCGTTCGGCGCCGAGGTGACGATCATCGAGGCACTGCCTCGCCTGGTCGCCGCGGAGGACCCGGCCTCCTCCAAGGTGCTTGAGCGGGCCTTCCGCAAACGCGGCATCGCGTTCACGACCAACACCGGTTTCTCCGGCGTCGAGCGGACCGAGTCAGGGGTGCGGGTCACCGTCGAGTCCGGCGACACGTATGACGCTGACGTTCTTCTGGTGGCCGTGGGGCGCGGGCCGAACACGGCAGACCAAGGCTTCGAGGAGCAGGGCGTCGAGATGGATCGTGGCTTCGTCCTGACCGACGAGCGGTTGCAGACAAAACTGACCGGTGTGTATGCCGTCGGCGACATCGTGCCAGGCATGCAGCTGGCCCACCGCGGCTTCCAGCAGGGCATCTTCGTCGCCGAGGACATCGCCGGCCTCAATCCGACGCCTCTTGACGAGAAAGGCTTCCCCCGGGTCACCTATTGCGAGCCCGAGGTCGCGTCGGTCGGGCTCAGCGAAGACGAGGCCCAGACGGCGTACGGTGACGACTCCGTCGAGAGTCTGGCCTATGACCTCGGGGGCAACGGCAAGAGTCAGATCCTCAAGACCCAAGGCTTCGTCAAGGTCGTACGTCGCAAGGACGGCCCCGTGCTCGGCGTCCACCTGGTGGGCTCGCGAGTGGGCGAGCTGATCGGTGAGGCACAGCTGATCTACAACTGGGATGCGTTCCCCGAGGACGTGGCCGCACTGGTGCACATGCACCCCACCCAGAACGAGGCGCTGGGTGAAGCGCACCTCGCTCTCGCTGGCAAACCACTGCACGCGCACTCCTGACGATTCGGTCTAGGCTGAGCGTCATCGACGTACCAGTCCAACGCTGCAACGCCTCCGACCGACGAACACAAGAGGACCTTGACCCCTATGGCGACTGAAGTAACCCTCCCCGCACTCGGTGAAAGCGTCACCGAAGGCACCGTCACCCAGTGGCTCAAGTCGGTGGGCGACGAGGTCGCCGTCGACGAGGCCCTTCTCGAAGTCTCGACCGACAAGGTGGACACCGAGATCCCATCGCCGGTCGCCGGCACCCTTCTCGAGATCAAGGCCGACGAAGACGAGACCGTAGAGGTCGGAGCCGTTTTGGCCCTGATCGGCGACAAGGACGACAGTGAGTCCGGAAGCGGTGAGTCGAGCAGCGATGGCGGTACGGCGGAGGAGGGCGGCCAGTCTGACGAGTCCACAGACTCAGGCTCTGACGACTCGAGCACGGACGACTCGGACTCGGGGTCCGGCGACGCGGAGTCTCACACTGAACAGTCCTCGGAGCCGTCCCAGGATGAGGACTCACCGCAGACCGATGAGGGTGCAGACGACTCAGCGCCATCGGAGCAGTCTGACGCGGCGCAAGCTGACGCCCAGCCAGCAAACGACGACCGATCCGAATCCGGTGGCTCTGACGGCGGCGAATCGTCTGAGGTGACCTTGCCTGCTCTCGGCGAGAGCGTCACCGAGGGCACGGTCACGCAGTGGCTCAAGTCGGTGGGCGACGAGGTCGCGGTCGACGAGCCGCTGCTGGAGGTATCGACCGACAAGGTGGACACCGAGATCCCTTCTCCGGTCGCCGGCACCCTGCTGGAGATCAGGGCTGAGGAAGACGAGACCGTTGAGGTCGGTGCTGTGCTCGCCGTCATCGGGTCCGGTGATGGCGGCTCTGGTGGTGGCGCTGCCCAGGCCACTCAGTCGGACTCAGGCGCTTCGTCAGCCGACGCCTCGGAGGCTGAGAAATCGGCAGACTCCGACTCCTCTGACGCGGAGGATCAGCCGAGTTCCGAGGAGGCCGCCCGAGATCAGAGTGCTGAAGGCGATCAGGACGCGCAGCCAAGCGGTGCAGATCAAGACGCTGCCCAGGCGGCGACTTCCACGAGCACGGGTGACTCAGGCGGCGACAATGCGTCTGAGAGCTATGTGACTCCCCTGGTTCGCAAGCTTGCGGCACAGCACAACGTCGAGTTGTCGAGCCTCACCGGCACCGGCGTTGGAGGCCGGATTCGCAAGCAGGACGTCCTCGAGGCCGCTGAGGCAGCCAAGCAGCAGGCTGCCCAACAGAGCACGGAGACTGCGGCCTCCAGCTCCCCCGCCGCGAGTGAGGCCCAACCCGAGCAGGTGGCCAGTTCGCTGCGCGGCAAGACCGAAAAGCTGAGCCGTCTGCGCCAGGTCATTGCGGCACGCATGGTCGAGTCGCTGCAGATCTCGGCTCAGCTGACCACAGTGGTCGAGGTCGACGTGACGGCCATCTCGCGCTTGCGTGACAAGGCGAAGGCCGGCTTCGAGCAGCGGGAGGGCGTCAAACTCTCGTTCCTCCCGTTCTTCGCCAAAGCGGCGGTCGATGCACTCAAGATCTACCCGCAGGTCAACGCCTCGATCGACACCGAGGCAGGCACCGTCACTTACCACGACGGTGAACACCTCGGCGTCGCCGTCGACACCGAGCGCGGTCTGCTGGTGCCGGTCATCAGCGACGCGGGTGACCTGTCGATCGCGGGATTGGCCCGCAAGATCGCCGACCTTGCAGCTCGGACCAGAGACAACAAGATCAAGCCGGACGAGCTGTCGGGAGGCACCTTTACACTGACCAACACCGGCAGCCGGGGTGCGCTCTTCGACACGCCGATCATCAACCAGCCGCAGGTCGCCATTTTGGGCACTGGAACTGTCGTCAAACGACCGGTGGTGCTCTCCGATCCCAATCTCGGGGAGACGATCGGCATCCGCCAGATGGTCTATCTGTCCCTGACGTACGACCACAGACTCGTCGACGGCGCCGACGCCGCGCGTTTTCTGTCCACGGTGAAATCGCGCCTCGAGGAGGCGAACTTCGAAGCCGAGCTTGGCGGCTGACGTGTCTCACAGCAGCGATCACTGACCTCTTGACGGCCGGCCGGGAGTGATGCCTCGACTGGCCGGGAGTGACGCCTCAGCGAGGAGGGGCGTAACTGGGCGCTAGTGCTGGGGAAG
Source organism: Nocardioidaceae bacterium (assembly GCA_013696975.1). Classification (GTDB taxonomy): domain Bacteria; phylum Actinomycetota; class Actinomycetes; order Propionibacteriales; family Nocardioidaceae; genus JACCZJ01. Next base: position 14,483 of record JACCXO010000083.1, read on the forward strand.
CTTGTGCAGGAAGGCGTCTTGGCCCGCTGCTAGCTCAACGTTCAGGGGCAGCGGCTCCCATCGGCAGGCGAAGCGCATGCCAAGGTCCCCGTCGTTGTCGTCACCGTGGACGATGTGCTCCCATCGAGCCTCACCGTCGTCAGGTGCGCGCAGGTGGACGAAGGTAGTCATCGAGGGACCGCCTGGCTCATCGAGCCCGAGCTCCACGCCCCCGAGCTGATCGACATACGTCGCACCTCTGAGCCCGGTCTCCTCCTCGAGCTCACGGTGAGAGGCATCCTGAATCGACTCGAACCGCTTCATTCCTCCAGCGGGAACCTGCACGCCCGACGGGTCAGTCGGGTCGTCGTCGACATGCTCAAAGACCAGCAGCTCGCGTCCATCAGCACCCACACGGGTCACATAGCAGGCGACTCTCTGGCGAAACCCGTAGATCGACATACTCAGACGGTAGTGATCCTGAGACATGGCCGCACACCAGACACCCCGCAGGCAGAATGGAAGCCATGTTGATCACTTTGGCCGGAGCCTCTGGATTTCTGGGTACGGCGCTGGGGCGCCACTTCGCGTCAACCGGTCACCAGGTCACTCAGCTGGTCCGTGGCGAACCCGCCACCGACTACCAGGTGAGATGGGATCCCGATAGCGGCGAGCTTGACGCGGGGCTGGTTCGCGAGTCGGACGTGATCATCAACCTGGGCGGTGCTCCGATAGCCCACTGGCCCTGGACCGAGAGCTACAAGCGCCAGATCCTCGACAGCCGGGTCGCCACCACAGCCACGATCGCCAACACCATCGCCTCCGTCGAGGAGCGGCCCGCACTCATCAACGCCAGCGGCATCAACTACTACGGCAGTGACGACAGAGCCCAACCGGCCACGGAGGACTCGCTCCCAGGGTCCGGATTTCTGGCCGAGGTGAGCAGGCGCTGGGAGGCCGCCACCGAGCCGGCCGCACGGGCCGGCGCGAGAGTGGTCAAGATCCGCACGTCCGTGGTGCTCGACCAGTCGGGTGGTGCCCTCAAGACCATGCTGCTTCCCTTCAAACTGGGATTGGGCGGCCGGTTTGGGGACGGCCGCCAATGGTTCCCGACCATCTCGCTGCCGGACTATGTCGCAGCCGTCGACCGACTCTCCATCGACCAGGAGTTGAACGGCGCCTTCAACCTGGTTGCCCCAGTCCCGGCAACCAACGGTGAGTACACCTCTGAGCTGGGTGCACGCCTGCACCGCCCCACGGTCTTGCCGGTCCCCGCCTTCGCACTGAAGAGAATCGCCGGCGACTTGTCAACCGAGTTCCTGGGCAGTGTGTACGCCACGCCGAAGAGACTGCAGGACGCCGGCTTTGAGTTTGCTCACCCCACGGTTGCACAACAGCTCGACGCCGCGCTTTCGCGCGACTGAGGGCTCTCGATCAGCAACGCTGGTTCGTCTTCTGTGCCGACTCGACGGCCGCCGCTATGCCGTTTCTTTAGCGCTCGACGGATTCCGCTAAGCCGTCTCAATGGATGCGATGAGCCAACCAGTGGTTACGCGGCGGAGCTCTATGTGGTGGTGGCTTGGCTGGTCTCGAGGCAGGGAGACCGGTGGCCTCCCCGTGCTGACGGCTCGCATCATGCCGAGCTGATCGATCACGTCGAGAACCACCCGCCGTGGGGCACGCTCGAGCACAGCGACGTGGCCAAACGTCAGTCGGACCCCAGTCACCCGCAACCCACGATCTCGATAGCGGTCGAGCATTCGGCGCTCCGCTGCGAGCCCCGAGGATGACGCGGTGTAGACGCGACGCAGCAGCTCCACGTCGCCTCGCCGCCAAGCGGCGGTGCGCCATCGGTCAAGCCGCATCAACTGCCGCTGCCAGGGGTTGACTGGCGCAACCTGGCCTGGCTCACGCGCAGCAGCAGAATGCGCTGGGGTCGCGGACCCGCCAGCCGCCATACGCCGGCTTCCCGCATCTGCGCGTTGAGGAACCGGCTCGCTGTCTCGCGTCGCCCCGAAGACGGAGAAGGCCAGGGCGACGATCACGGCGAGGAACACCAACGAGGGTGCGAACGAGCGCAACACGCGTCGCGTCATGGGTAGAGGAGAAGGCGGCCGGGCATCCGACCAGCCTGCCTCAGTTGTCCAGTTCTTGCCTCTGTTATCCACAGGGAAGCTGACAGCGAGGACGAGTACGACGCGATCGTGAGCACCGAGCTGGCCGATCGGGTCGGGTGAGCGACGCACTCAACCGCTCCCCGGTTTGATCGAGCGACTCGCCGCGGGTTTGATGAGGGCGTGACTGACCTGCGTTTCGTGTATGCCGGTTTCGGCCGTGGCACGATCGACTACCTCGCCGCCTGGCAGCGGCAGCGAGAGCTCCACGCTCAGCGGGTCAGCGACGTCATCGACGACACCGTCATACTCCTCGAGCATCCCTCGGTCTACACCGCCGGCAAACGCACGCAACCTGGTGATCGGCCCGTGGACGGCACCCCCGTTGTCGAGGTCGATCGGGGCGGCAAGATCACCTGGCACGGGCCCGGCCAGCTTGTGGGTTATCCCATCGCCAAGCTGCCCAGCGATGTCTACGTCGTCGACTACGTCCGCCGGCTCGAGGAGGCGCTCATCAGGGTGTGCTCCGATTTCGGGCTCGAGTCGGGGCGGGTCAAGGGCCGCAGCGGCGTCTGGCTCCCGGCCAGGTCAAGCGGCCCTGAGCGCAAGGTCGCCGCGCTGGGTGTTCGGGTGTCCCAGGGTGTGACGATGCACGGATTCGCGCTCAACTGCGACTGCTCGATGGACGGCTTCGACGCCATCGTCCCCTGCGGCATAGCGGATGCCACAGTCACCAGCTTGTCAGCCGAGCTCGGCCGGCCGGTGAACGTCGCCGAAGCGCTGCCCACGGTTGAGTGGCATCTGCGAGAGCTGCTCTCTTGGCGCCCGTACGACCGATCTCCTGACCTTAACGCCGCCGACCATCCGTCGGGAGTCTCTTCCGCCGCTGACGGGCGGACGTTGGTCTCCTCGGGCGCGCCGGTGACCTACGGGCTGCGACCGCTCCCCTAGAGTTGCGTTCACTTCT
>JACCXO010000099.1 GCA_013696975.1 Nocardioidaceae bacterium
CGGTGGTCGTTGCCGCGCTGTCGCCGACGCCGAGCGAGGCGCCCAGGCCCGACATGATGAATGCCGCTGTGATCGCTCGCTTATGCATTTCCAATCTCTCCCGTCAGCGCCTGCTAGAAGTGTCCGCAGCCCCAATGTACCAGTTGGCAACGTATAAATGTCGCGTTTGACTCATGTAGGAAGTTCTGGCCTTGATCACCACCGCGCCCTTACTCGTTGACCCGTTGCTCCTGCAACGAGATTTCCGCCGGCGAAGACTCGCCTGGCCGCTGCGACCAAGCCAGTTAGGGTCGGCATTGGAGCGGCGGCAGCTCGAGTGCTCTCGAACGATCATTCGTCGTCTCAGCCGACGCAGCCGGCTGTCGAGTGGGTTTGGAGGAGATCTTGTCAGCGCATCATGACCGCGGCCATGGGCAGGTCGCTGACCTGCGGAAATACTGGAGCGGGTGACCGGGATCGAACCGGCATGGCCAGCTTGGAAGGCTGGGGCTCTACCATTGAGCTACACCCGCGTACGTCGTCCAGCGACCAACTGACCGGCTGAAACGCAGCCGAATCCGTACGCACCAGCGCGCGGCATACATGCTGCCACGCTCGACCTGCCGCAGGCCAACTGAGTCGAAAGGGCGCCGCGCTTCGGGATGCCTCCACGAACGCTGACCAGGGCGAAGAGGACTAGGCGGCCTCACTCGTCTAGACTCGTCGGTCGGACGTTGACCGACGTACCGGGGCGTAGCGTAGTGGCTAGCGCGCCTGCTTTGGGAGCAGGAGACCGCAGGTTCGAGTCCTGTCGCCCCGACCAGCCCGTCCTGTCAGCAGGCAGGGCTTTGACTCACCAAGCATCCGAGGAGACCCACCAGTGAAGAGCGCCGTCGAGACCTTGAACCCCACTCGGGTCAAGTTGACCGTCGAGGTGCCCTTCGAGGAGCTCAAGCCGAGCCTCGACGCGGCATACCAGAAAATCGGCAAGCAGATCAGTGTCCCGGGCTTCCGACGGGGCAAGGTGCCGGCGATGGTCATCGATCAGCGAGTAGGTCGCGAGGCTGTCGTGGGTGAAGCGGTCAACGACGCCTTGCCTAAGTTCTACATACAAGCCTTGCAGGACAACGACCTCAGCCCCCTGAGCCAGCCCGAGTTAGACCTCGACGAGTTCGAAGACGGCACGGATCTCAGTTTCACAGCCGAGCTCGACGTCCGACCCACCATCACGTTGCCCGACTATGAAGGCATCGAGGTTGAGGTCGACGACATCGAGGTCGACGATGACGCGGTCGACGAGCAGCTGGAGTTGTTGCGCGAGCGATTCGGGAGCCTCATTCCAGTCGAACGCGCGGCAGCTGACGGTGACTTCGTGACGATCGACCTCTCGGCCGCCAAAGACGGGGAGCCGATCGAAGAGGCTCAGGCCACCGGCATGAGTTACCAAGTCGGCCGAGGCACCCTGCTCGAAGGCCTCGACGAGGTCTTGGAGGGTATGTCGGCAGAGGACGAGAAGACGTTCCCCTCCACTCTCGTCGGTGGCGAGTTCAAGGACCAGTCAGTCGACGTCACGGTCAAGGTGACAGCTGTCAAGGAGCAGGAGCTCCCCGACCTTGACGACGAGTTCGCTGAGAGCGCGTCGGAGTTCGACACTCTGGACGAGCTCAAAGCCGACGTGCGCGACCGCCTCACGAGAGGTGCGCGAATCGAGCAGGCCGGCGCCGCCCGTGACGCTGCGCTCGAAAAGCTGCTGACGTTGGTGGAGATCCCGCTGCCGGATGCCGCCGTCAGTGGTGAGCTGCAGTCACGCCGGGACTCGATCGACCAGCAGCTCGCGTATGCCGGGATCACCAAGGCCGACTACCTCGAGTCTGAGGGCCAGACCGAGGAGGAGTTCGCCGAGGAGCTCGACAAGCGAGTACGTGAAGCGATGGCTGCGCAGTTCCTGCTCGATGACATCGCGGTCGCTGAGTCCCTGAGCGTTGAGGAGGCGGAGCTCACACAGCACCTGTTGCGGCGCGCACAGCAGTCCGGCCAGACCCCCGAGCAGTATGTCCAGCACATGGTGGAGCACAACCACATCCCGGAGATGATTGCTGAAGTACGCCGGGGAAAGGCGCTCGCTCACATCGTCGAGAGCGCCACCGTCAGGGATTCCTCAGGCAACGTGGTAGAGCTCCGGACTCTTCAACCAGACGGCACCTATGCCGACCCGGCTGAGCTTGCGGCCGCCACCGAAGCCGAGGCCGCCGATCCCGAAGCGCAAGACGCCGCCCCCGACGAGGCGACTCGTCGGCCCGTGGACGCCGCCGCCGACTTCTGACGGGTGCTTTCGCCGCAATCCCGTGGCCACACGGCGCGCTGATTCAGACTGGCAGATACGTGCGTTCCGCTATCGTGCGCTGTGGGCGAACAGGAGCCCATGTGCCGTGGCTTTGTCGGTCCTGGCCGCTACTGTCTTTCAGGTGACTTCAACAAGCTCATCATCCTTCGAGATGAACGGTGGCGGCGCGGCGGCAGGCCTCGACGACCACATCTACCAGCGGCTCCTGAAGGAGCGCATCGTCTTCCTCGGGTCCGAAGTAACGGACCAGAGCGCAAACGTTATCTGCGCCCAGATGATTCTGCTCAACGCCGAGGACCCCGACAGCGACATCTTCTTGTACATCAACTCGCCCGGTGGCTCCGTCGACGCCGGCATGGCGATCTACGACACGATGCAGTTCATCTCCAACGATGTGGCCACCGTGGGCATGGGGCTCGCCGCCTCGATGGGACAGTTCCTGCTGTGCGCAGGCGCCAAAGACAAGCGCTACGCCTTGCCGCACGCGCGGATCATGATGCACCAGCCTTCGGGCGGGCTCGGTGGCTCAGCGTCGGACATCAAGATCCAGGCCGAACAGTCGCTCTACATCAAAAAGATCCTATTCGACCTGATCGGCAAGCACACCGGCCAACCCGTCGAGCAGGTCGAGCGTGACGCCGACCGCGACCGCTGGTTCACCGCTGATCAGGCGAGAGAGTATGGCTTCATCGATCACGTGGTCGAGCAGACGACCGAGGTGGCCAACGAAGGTAAGCCCAAGAACACAGGGAGCTCGCAATGACCGCCAATCCGGACCTAGCCGCCGCACTGGGTGGCGCCGTGCCAGGCAGCCCAGCCGTGCCACTGCATCAGCAGACGGCTCCGCGGGCTGAATACTTCATCCCTCAGTGGGAGGAGCGCACGTCCTACGGTGTACGCCGCATCGATCCGTTCGCCAAGCTCTTCGAGGACCGCATCATCTTCCTCGGCACCCCGATCAGCGACGACATCGCCAACGCGGTGATGGCGCAGCTCCTCTGCCTGCAGTCGATGGACGCCGACAGAGACATCAGCATCTACATCAACTCACCCGGTGGGTCGTTCACGGCTTTGACCGCGATCTACGACACCATGCGCTACCTCAAGCCCGATATCCAGACCGTATGCCTGGGCCAGGCCGCCTCCGCGGCCGCGGTGCTGCTCGCCGCCGGGACCAAGGGCAAGCGGCTGGCGCTACCGAACAGCCGCATCCTCATCCACCAGCCCTACACCGAGGGCACCTACGGGCAGGCCAGCGACATCGAGATCCAGGCCAACGAGATCCTGCGGATGCGCTCCATGCTCGAACAGATGATCTCCGACAACACCGACAGGTCTGTCGAGGATGTCAGTCGTGACATCGAGCGCGACAAGATCCTCACTGCCGAACAGGCCATCGAGTACGGCCTGATCGATCAGGTGCTGGAGTCGGCAGAGGCGACACTGGCGAACGCCTAACGCGAGATACTGAGGGTTGACCGCGGCGACGGGTACGGTCAACATGATTGGCAGATCTGGGCGCGCGATGCGTCTCGACCCGATGACAAGGAGACGTCAAGGGTGGCACGGATTGGTGACGGAGCAGACCTGCTCAAGTGCTCGTTCTGCGGCAAGAGCCAAAAGCAGGTCAAGAAGCTGATCGCCGGTCCCGGCGTCTACATCTGCGACGAGTGCATCGACCTGTGCAACGAAATCATCGAGGAGGAGCTGTCCGAGGGCAGTGAGCTCAGCCTCGACGAGCTGCCCAAACCGCGCGAGATCTACGACTTCCTCAATGGCTATGTCATCGGACAAGACTGCGCCAAGAAGACGTTGGCGGTCGCCGTCTACAACCACTACAAGCGCATTCAGGCCGCGATGGCTTCGGTCGGACGCCACACCAAGGACGAACCGGTCGAGCTGGCCAAGTCCAACATCTTGATGATCGGTCCGACAGGGTGCGGCAAGACCTACCTCGCCCAGACCCTGGCTCGCATGCTCAATGTGCCTTTTGCCATTGCCGACGCGACCGCCCTCACGGAGGCTGGTTATGTAGGCGAAGACGTCGAGAACATCTTGCTCAAGCTCATCCAGGCCGCCGACTACGACGTGAAGAAGGCCGAGACCGGCATCATCTACATCGACGAGGTCGACAAGGTCGCTCGCAAGTCCGAGAACCCCTCGATCACACGTGATGTGTCCGGTGAAGGTGTTCAGCAGGCGCTGCTCAAGATTCTCGAGGGGACGACGGCGTCGGTGCCACCGCAGGGTGGGCGCAAGCATCCGCACCAAGAGTTCATCCAGATCGACACGACCAACATCTTGTTTATCGTGGGGGGCGCCTTTGCGGGGCTCGAGCACATCATCGAGCAACGGGCAGGCAAAAAGACGCTCGGCTTCACCGCCGAGCTTCCCACCAAGTTTGACCCAGACCTTGACAAGCTCTTCTCAGACGTCCGCCCTGAGGATCTGCTCAAGTTCGGGCTCATCCCTGAGTTCGTGGGTCGGCTGCCGGTGATCGCGACCGTCGACAAGCTGGGTGAGGCGGATCTAATGCGCATCCTGATCGAGCCGCGAAACGCCCTCACCAAGCAATACCAAAAGCTGTTCGAGATCGACAACGTCGACCTTGAGTTCACCGAGGACGCGGTTGAGGCGATCGCCGACCAAGCGATGCTTCGAGGCACGGGGGCGCGCGGGTTGCGAGCCATCCTGGAAGAGGTGCTGCTCAACGTGATGTACGACGTGCCTTCCCGCGACGATGTCGCCAAGGTGGTGGTCACGCGCGAAGTCGTGTCCGACAACGTGAACCCCACCCTCGTCCCCCGCGACGTAGCTCCGAAGTCCAAGAAGAAGTCGGCCTGACCCAGCAAACTTGTCGGTCGTCAGCACATGGATTGCCGGCACCGTGTGGCGCCACCGGTGTTACCATACGTAGGTGGAGAAGACCACCATCTATCTCGACGGGGATCTCAAGGCGGCGGTGAAGGCTGCCGCCCGACGCCGGGGAACGTCGGAAGCCGAAGTGATCCGCGCTTCCATCCGCGAATGTGTAGCACATACCCGTCCCGAACCTCGAGCCGGGCTATTCAGTTCAGAGCCGTTGGCTGAGCGAGTCGACGAGCTGCTGTCTGGTTTCGGCGAGAGGTGATCGTAGACACCAGCGCCCTGCTGGCCTTCTTCAACAGCGTCGAGCCGTTGCATTACGAAGTAGCCCAGGTCTTGACCGGAAGCGGGAGCGAACCCTTGGTGGTCTCTCCTTACGTGCTTGCCGAGCTCGACTACCTGATAGCGACAAGGGTGGGCGTTGCTGCGGAGCTGAGCGTCCTGCGGGAGCTGGCTGGCGGGGCTTGGGAGCTGGCCGCGTTCGGTTCTGGTGATGTGGTGGCCGCCACGGCTGTGATCGACAAATACTCCGACAACGACATCGGACTTGCCGACGCCTCGAACGTCGTACTTGCCCGGCGCTACGACACCCGCACGGTAGCCACGTTAGATCGCAGACATTTCTCCACGTTGCGGCCCTTGAACGGTGGACAATTCACGATCCTGCCGTAGGCGGGAACGGAGACTTCCCTCAACGGACGCTGTCCTCAGCGCGCCAGCTGGTTGACGGCGGCCGCAAAGACTCCCGGCAGGCGCTGGGCGCTGGGAACGATCACAGCGGCTGACGTCCGGTGGTCGCGTGCCCAGAGCAGTGACGATGTCAGCCAGCGATATCGCCGAGTCGCTTTCAGCCAACTGCGTTCATATGTCTGCGGCTGGTCGGAGGCAACACAGTCCACCAGCGCTCGAGCACTGGCAAGCCCGACCGAGATTCCTTCTCCGGTGAGGGCGTCGACATAGCCTGCGGCGTCGCCGACCAGCAGGATCCGCCCGCAGACCCGTGAACTGCTGCGCTGCAAGAGGGGCCCGGCGCCACGAGTTTCGCTGCCCGCAACGTCAGGCAACCGCTCGATCAAACGAGGGAAGCTGCGCAGCTGCTCCGCGAAGGGGACTCGTCGGCGCGTCAAGATCGCCACACCCACCAGCTCCGGCGCGACGGGGGTGACGTATGCCTCCATGTCGTTCGCCCAGTGCACCTCCACCAGGTCGGTCCATGGGGCCACCTGGAAGTGGGTCCGCAACCCAAACCGCGGGGGTGTGGCGGTCGGAACCTCAAGGCCGAGGGATCGGCGCAGCGGGGAGTGAAGTCCGTCGGCTGCGGCGAGGTAGCGCGCGGTCAGGCCGTCGGCATACACGCCTCGTGCGTCTTGGCGAACGGGTCCGACCGGCCGCGGGTGCACGACGATGCCCTGCTGGCGCACGGTGTCGGCCAGGGCAGCGTGCAGCGTCGTACGACGTACGCCCAACCCGAGCCCGGCTGCGAATTCGGCTTCTGCGCCGCGGTGGCCGTCGGTGTAGCGGATGCCGCGAAATGGGTGACCCCTCAGCGGCACCAGGAGGTCCTCGAGCGCTGCCACTGCGCAAGGCATCAGTCCTTCACCGCAGGCCTTGTCGATGGGTGCGAGCCGCGGCTCAAACACCTCGACCGACAAGCCGGCGCGACGTGCATAGAGGGCGGTGGCCAAACCAACCGGGCCTCCGCCTGCGACCAACAGGTCGATCATCGAACTGGGCCAACCGGCGACCTGTGGTCGGTCAGTTCCGTGAGCGCAGACTCCTCACTGGCGATCCGCACCTTCAGCATCACGGCGTTGAAAATCGTGAACATCAGCGCCGTCACCCAAGCCGAGTGCACCAGGGGCAGCGCCGCACCCTCCATGACAACGGCCACGTAATTGGGGTGACGTAGCCATCGGTAGGGCCCTCGCCGCACCAGGGTCAGCCCCGGGACGATGATGACGCGCGTGTTCCACTGCTGGCCGAGGGTGGTGATGCACCACCACCTCAGGCCTTGGGACAGCAGTACGACGGCCAGCATCGGCCAGCCCAGCGCCGCCACGAAGGGTCG
>JACCXO010000066.1 GCA_013696975.1 Nocardioidaceae bacterium
CGGTGGTTGGTGGGCGGCGACGGAAGACCGATGCGAGTTCTCGAGCTCGGCGCCGGAACCGGCAAACTGACGAAGACCTTATCCGGGCTCGGCCATCACGTCATCGCCACCGACCCGTCTTCGGCCATGCTGGCTCAACTCGTTCGAGCCGCGCCCCGCAGCCACGTCACCTTGGCTCGAGCAGAAGACATCCCGCTGCCGCCGGCGACCGTCGACGTGGCGATCGCCGCGCAGGCGTTCCACTGGTTCGACCAGCGCCGGGCGTTGCCGGACGTGGCTCGCGTGCTGCGTCCCGGCGGGACGCTCTCACTGGTGTGGAACCAAGGAGACACGAAAGTCCCCTGGGTGAAGAAGATATTCGCCCTGATGCAGGATCCGGGCGACGAGGGCGTCGATCCGTTGAGCGAGTCCGACATATTCTCGACCGTCGACCAGCGCGTCTTTCGGCATTGGCAGCTCGTGCACAAGAACTCCCTCGTCGGCTTCATCGCGTCGAGCAGCAAAGCCGCCACTCTCGCACCGGCGGAGCGAACCGCCCTGCTCGATGAGGCAGCTGCCATCTATGACAGCTACGACCGTGGGTCCGCCGGCATGCGATTGCCATGGAAGACCCACTGCTTCCGCGCCCGCGTCACGGGCAACGCAACCGCGGCGGCGCCGGTCTCCGACGACGACGGGCTACTCATCGACTTCAGGTAGAGGTGGTCGCAGGCCTTCGCATCGGCAGATGCGGTATGCCGTCGTCCAGAAACCCGGGTCCGGTGACGACGTAGCCGAACCGCTCGTACCAGCCGCTGAGGTGAGTCTGCGCGTCCAACACTGAAGCCTGCTTGCCTGTTCTCTCCAGAGCCGCCTCCATCAGTTGCCGCGCCAGGCCGCCGCCACGAGCCGGTGCGGCGACGCAGACCCTGCCGATCCGCGCCTCCCCGTTGGGTTCTGCGAGCACCCTCAGATAAGCGATCGGCTGGTCTGCCTCAGCGATCCAGATGTGCCTGGTGCCTGCCTCGATGTCACGACCGTCTAGCTCGGGATAGGGACACCGCTGCTCGACCACGAAGACGTCAACCCGCAATTGCCAAAGCCAGTATGCCGTTCGCGCGTCGAGCTCGTCGAAGCGTGCCACGTGAAGGTCCGTCGTCACGCGCCCGACTCTGCCAGAGTCGTCAGGTTTTCATTGCGGTCCGCCACCCGGCGGCGCTGCCTCGCCGTACCGGTGCGGGTCTGCGCGCGCGAATCGGCGCGTCGATGGATGCGACTATCAAGAACGGGCAATAGTCTCACCTGAATGCCGGTCGTCTAGCAGCGAGGTTCTTGCCATGCCTAGTTCAGCTTCTTCGCGCAACAGCGACGTCTACGAAGAGATGCATGCGAGCGCCGACTTCCAGGCACTACGTAAGCGTTATCGCAGCTTTGCGATCCCCTGGACCATCGCCTTTTTCGCCTGGTATCTGCTCTACGTCATCTGCAGCAACTGGGCGGCTGGCTTCATGAGCACCAAGGTCGTCGGCAACATCAACATCGCCTTGATCTTCGGCATCTTGCAGTTCTTCTCCACCTTCGGCATCGCCTTCCTCTATGCCCGACATGCCAACAAAGAGCTGGACCCGATCGCGAGCCGACTCGAGGCCGGCTACGACAAGGAGGTCGGGCGATGAACTCCGACATCACCCTCGCGATCTCCGAGCAGACCGACCGTCTGCTCACGGGAGGCTTGTTCTTGGCCGTCGTCGCCTTGACGGTTGGCATCACCTTTTGGGCGAGCCGGCAAAACGCCGGCACCGCTGACTACTACGCCGGTGGGCGCTCCTTCACCGGCGCTCAGAACGGGCTCGCGGTCGCCGGCGACTATATGTCGGCTGCAAGCTTCCTCGGCATCTCTGGTGCCATAGCGCTCTCTGGCTATGACGGCTTCCTGTATTCCATCGGGTTCCTCGTCGCCTGGCTGGTCGCCCTGCTGCTCGTGGCCGAGCTGTTGCGCAACTCCGGCCGTTACACGATGGCTGACCAGCTCGCCTACCGGATGAGGCAGACTCCGGTGCGGACCGCGGCGGCTGTGTCGACGGTCGGGGTGTCAATCTTCTACCTGCTGGCCCAGATGGTGGGCGCAGGCGCTCTGGTCACGCTTCTGCTAGGCGTGAGTGACGAGAGCGCGAAGAACTGGGTCATCGTCGGCGTAGGTGCCCTGATGATCTTCTACGTGACCGTCGGCGGCATGAAGGGCACCACCTGGGTGCAGATCGTCAAGGCCGTGCTGTTGATGACGGGCACCGTGCTCATCACCTTCTTGGTGCTGCTCGAGTTCAACTTCAATATCTCCGACATGCTCGGTGCAGCGGTCGACAACACCGGCAAGCCCGGCTTCCTCGACCCAGGCTTGAGGTACGGCTTGTCGACCACCAGCAAGCTCGACTTCTTGTCGCTGAGCCTCGCGTTGGTGCTCGGCACAGCTGGCCTGCCACACATCTTGATCCGCTTCTACACGGTGCCGACAGCCCAGACAGCTCGCAAATCGGTGCTCTGGGCGATCGGTCTGATCGGCTCTTTCTACCTGATGACGCTGGTGCTCGGCTTCGGCGCCGCAGCGCTGCTCGACACCACCAGCTCTGACAGCAAGGTCGTGGCCAGCCAGGGGAACCTCGCGTCTCCGCTGCTCGCTGAAGCCGTCGGCGGCGGTAATGGCACGCTCGGAGGGTCGGTGTTGTTGGCCTTGATCTCCGCTGTGGCGTTCGCGACGATCCTGGCTGTCGTCGCCGGCCTCACTCTCACGTCGGCATCATCGGTGGCGCACGACATCTATGCCAGCGTGATCAAGAAGGGTCAAGTGACCGAGAAGCAAGAGGTCACCGTCGCCCGCCTCGCGGCATTCGTGATCGGTGGGGTTGCCATCGCGCTGGCCATCCCCGCGCAGAAGCTCAACATCGCGTTCCTGGTGGCGCTTGCCTTCGCCGTTGCCGCCTCGGCCAACCTGCCGTCCCTGATCTACAACCTGTTCTGGCGCGGCTTCAACACTCGAGGCGCCGTGTGGAGCATCTACGGCGGCCTGATCTCGTCGGTGGGACTGGTGATCTTCTCCCCCGTCGTATCCGGCAAGGTCAACGCGGTCACGGGAGAGAGTGACTCGCTGTTCGGGCTAGGCACCGACTTCAGCTGGTTCCCGCTCGAGAATCCCGGCATCGTGTCGATCCCAATCGGCTTCTTGCTCGGGTATGTCGGTTCGATCACGTCTCGCGAACCCGAAGCCGAGGCCCGCTACAACGAGCTCGAGGTGCGGGCCTTGACTGGCGCCGGCTCGGAACGCGCGGTGATCCACTGACTTCCGCCGGTCCACGGTCGGTCAGCGTGGACGTGGTTTGCCACAGGTGGTTGTCAGACGAGCGTGGACATGTTGAGGTGAGACCGTGACCGACAAAGACCAGACCACCGTGACCAGTGAGAGCTCAGCCGGCGACGGAAGCGACGCGTTGAAGCCCAGCGGCGACGCGTTGTCGAACCTGCTGCACGAGGAACGACGCTTCGAGCCACCAGTGGAGCTCGCGACGAACGCCAACGTCACAGCCGCCGAGTATGACGAGGCCGATGCCGACCGGCTGGCCTTTTGGGCCAAGCAGGCTGAGCGCATCACGTGGGCCCAGCCGTTTGAGGAGGTGCTCGACTGGAGCGAGCCACCCTTTGCGAAATGGTTCGTCGGCGGCAAGCTCAACGCGGCATACAACTGCCTCGACCGGCACGTCGCTGAGGGGCGCGGCGGCAGGGTGGCGTTTCACTGGATCGGTGAACCCGACGACGACACCCGCACGCTGACGTATGCAGACCTCAAGGACGAGGTGTGCAAGGCCGCCAACGCGCTGGTCGAGCTGGGTGTGCGGTCCGGCGACTGCATCGCGATCTACATGCCGATGATTCCCGAGACCGTCATAGCCATGCTCGCCTGCGCGCGACTCGGAGCGCCGCACACGGTGATCTTTGGCGGCTTCTCGGCCGACGCCTTGTCCAGTCGCATCCAAGACTGTGATGCGCGCGTGGTCATCACCGCAGACGGCGGCTACCGCCGTGGCGCGCCCTCGGCGCTCAAGCCTCCTGTCGACGAGGCGGTCTCCAGATGCCCTGATGTGCGTTCGGTTCTGGTCGTACGTCGTACGGGACAAGACGACATCGAGTGGAACGGCGAACGGGACGTCTGGTGGCACGACCTGGTCGACAAGCAGTCGACCGAGCACGAACCAGAGGCGTTCGACGCCGAGCACCCGCTCTACGTCATGTACACGTCTGGCTCAACGGGCAAGCCCAAGGGCATCTTGCACAGCACCGGTGGCTACTTGGTCGGCACGGCGTATACACACTGGGCGATCTTCGACCTCAAGCCAGAGACGGACGTCTATTGGTGCTCCGCCGACATCGGCTGGGTGACCGGCCACTCCTACATCGTCTACGGGCCGCTCGCCAACGGCGCCACGTCGGTGATGTACGAGGGCACGCCTGACACCCCGCACAAGGGGCGCTGGTGGCAGATCGTTCAGGACTACAAGGTCACGAAGTTCTACACCGCTCCGACCGCGATCCGCACGTTCATGAAGTGGGGCGCGGAGATCCCAGCGAAGCACGACCTCTCATCGCTGCAGCTGCTCGGGTCGGTCGGTGAGCCGATCAACCCCGAGGCCTACATGTGGTACCGCAAGGAGATCGGCAGCGACCGATGCCCCGTCGTCGACACCTGGTGGCAGACCGAGACCGGCATGATCATGATCAGCCCGCTACCAGGCGTCACCGCGGGCAAGCCCGGATCAGCGATGAAGGCGATCCCGGGGATCTCCGCAGCGGTGGTCAACGATGCAGGCGAGCCGGTCGAACGTGGCTCAGGTGGCTACCTCGTCTTGACCGAGCCATGGCCGGCCATGCTGCGCACCTTGTGGGGTGATGACGAACGCTACAAGGAAACCTATTGGTCACGCTTCCCAGGCCGCTACTTCGCCGGAGACGGGGCCAAACTCGACGAGGACGGCGATGTTTGGTTGCTAGGCCGGGTTGACGATGTGATGAATGTGTCAGGTCACCGGTTGTCCACCACGGAGATCGAGTCTGCCCTCGTGTCGCACCCCAAGGTTGCGGAGGCTGCCGTGGTGGGGGCTGCCGACAACATGACTGGGCAAGCTGTTGCCGCGTTTGTGATCCTGCGGGAGAGCGCCGGCGATGGCGGCGAAGATGTCGTCGCGGAGCTCCGAGCGCATGTCGCCAAGGAGATCGGCGCCATCGCCAAGCCGAAGACGATCATGGTCGTGCCCGAGCTGCCCAAGACTCGTTCGGGCAAGATCATGCGCCGGCTGCTGCGGGACGTGGCCGAACACCGCGAGACCGGGGACGTGACGACGCTGGCTGACTCATCGGTGATGGACCTGATCAAGTCCAACCTCGATGAGGGCAAAACTGCCGACGACGACTGAAGCCCGAGCGTTCGAACTATACGGTCTGAGCGCCGGCAGCGTCTTTCTGCTCTGGTATGACGTCCAAGCCTCTCACGTGGTCGACCACCGCGGGGCTTAGCAACAGCGCGGTAGAGACCAGCCCGCCGACGGCGCCTAGCGCCAACAACACGCTGATCGTTTCGGGCGAATTCACCGCTGCATTGAGAACCGCGAGGGTAGCGATCGCAGTCAGTAAGCCCGTCAACATGAACAGCGGGAACCTTGCGATCTGGCCGCGCCGCCATACCCGCCACAGCATGAACATCATCACAATCGCGAATACCGGAGTGCTCAAGCCAGGCTGCGACACCCCGCTGCCACGTATGAGCCAGACAATCTCAAAGGCGACGAAGATTGTCGCAATGAGCACGAGCGCTGAGGCAGCGTCCCGGCGCCACACGAAGTCGGCCATGGCACCGAGATCTTGGTTGGGCGTCCTCAGGCGTCGCATGCGGCTTCTCAACGCGAACACCTCAAGCATCAAGACGACAAGTCCACCGACGCCGACGGCAAGCCCGAGGAACCCCCAGGGCGCTACGGGTTCCACCCCTCTGATGGCGTGTCCGCGCAACGCATCCGCAGCGACATTGAACAACTGAACCTCTTCAGGATCTGTCTTGTCGACAGAAAGGAGCTGGCGATGGCTTGACGAGTCCCCTAACTCGAACCAGGACTCGTAGTTGATTCCATTCCGTCCGACAATGCGATCGTCGCCATTCCACCCGAGTGGACGCCACCGCATGAGCTTTCCTGAGGCTCTGGCGATCACCTCGATCGCCACCTCGGCGCGTTCGGAGTCGAGCTCACCCGTGACGACCAGCGGCTGTCCGCCTCGACAGCCTGGGCCACACCCCGAAGTCGCCGAGGCGACGAACCTGGTTCCGTCCTGATTCCAGATCTCCTCGTCGAAATCAGCGCTCTCATCCAGCCGGAAGGAGGCAATCTCGGAGGCCGTCAGGGGATCTAACACGCGAAGGACGCGACCGTCATGCTCGACAAGGCCTGGGGGGATGACTGGGCCGTTGTTTGCATCCGCGCTCGGCGGCTTCCATGAAGTCGGAGACAACGAGGACAGCTGCTCACTGTCAGGGATGACTTCGAAGGAGTCGGACGAGACGTCATATCTCGCCGCATCCATGACACGACCGGTCATGTATTCCGGTGTGTTGCCATCATCGTTGCTCAGCAGACCAAGCATCAATTGGGTGCTGTCGGGCGACCACTCCATCCACGTGAAGTCGATGCCGTGTGGCGAGTCGACGGTGTGCACCCGGGCTTCGTCCGTCACCGTGTCGTAGACCGTCAAGCCGTCATACTTCGGCCAATTGTCCAATGCCGGGTTCCAATGCGGATACGCCAACGAGGCTCCGTCAGGGGACATGACGACAAACTCGTCGAGACCAGGATCGCGAGACGGGCTCCAGCCCGGCAGGCTGAGGAAGCGGTATTCGCCCGTCACCGCCGAGACGCCGTACACCATCGACTCCCCGTCGGACCAAGGCCAAAAACCCTGGTGCTCGGCGTACGACACAAGCGCAAGTGGACCGATGGGGCCTTCCGCTGCGGTGGTCGGCATGCCCGCGGGGATGCTCCACAAGTCGTCTGGGAAGCCCAGCATCGACTCCTCATATGACGGCGGTCCGGTCACCGGCTGGGCGGGCTGCACCGAATCCAGGAAGTCAGCCCCGCGCCAGACCGCCCCACCGGCCACGACAGCGATTACCAGACTGGCCACCACCAGCAGCACGCGGCTGTTGCGGTTGGCCCGCCGGGCATCCACCCAGATGGCATCCGGATCCACCTCCGAGGTTGGCGCCAGCTCAGTTGCCCTCTCGAGAGCCTCGCGCAGCTGCTGGGTCATCACACCTCACCTGCTGTCATCACTAGTTCTTGAAGCTCCGGGGCCACTTGTCGAAGGCGCGCAAGCGCTTGGCGAGTCGTCGACTTGACAGTGCCCACCCCGATGCCGAGCACGGAAGCCGTCTGGGCCTCGGTCAAGTCTTCGAAGAAACGAAGCACGAGGACTTTGCGCTGCTTGGCCGTCAGCTTGGCCAATGCCTGCATCAAGGCCAGTCGCGAGTCGATGTCGGCGTCAGGCATTCCCCGTTCTGCCGCCGCACTGAGCGACACCTCGGTGAGCCGGCGTTGCCGCCACCAGGAGATGTTCTCGTTGTAGAGGATCCGCCGCACATACGCCTCGGGATTGTCCTCGATCCGCGACCATGCTCGCGCCGCCTTGAACAAAGCCGCCTGGAGAAGGTCCTCACTGCGGTGGTGGTCACCGGTCAGCAAGAAGGCGGTGCGCGACAGCGCCGGAGACCGGGCGCGGACGAACCGCGCGAACGAGTCCGCCTCGCTGCTGGGCCGCATCAAAGCCCTGCCTTCTCTCGATCACCACCAACTGACACGTATCAAGACGCTGGAATACCTGCGTTTGGATGTCACCTCGCCGGTTCAAAAACCTGGGTCTAGCCACCGACGTAGTAGCGCAGCCAGATGTAGGGCCATGCGATCGCGATGGTCACGGTCGCGACGACCAAACCGTATTTGGTGAACTGCCAGAACGAGATCGGGTGACCGTTGCGGGCGGCGATGCCGATAATCACCACATTCGCGCTCGCTCCCACCGCGGTTGCGTTGCCACCCAGGTCGGCTCCGGCGGCGAGCGCCCACCACAAGGCGTTGGCTTGCGGGGTATCGCCGCCGCTGTCGACCAGTCCTTGGACGAGCGGCGACACGGTGGCGACGTAGGGGATGTTGTCGACGATGCCAGACAGCACCGCTGAGCCCCACAGCAGGATGGAGGAGGCGAGGAAGTACCGGGTACCTACCGCGTCCGTGACTGCTTCGCCGAGGGTCTTGATGACTCCGATCTCGACGAGCGCGCCAACCATGATGAACAGGCCCATGAAGAACACCAGCGTTGGCCACTCGACCTCCTCCAAGTACTCCCCCGGTTGCAGCTTGGACACCGCCACCAGAGCGCCGGCGCCAAGGAGTGCGACAAGTGACGGTTCAACATGCAGCGCCGAATGGGCGATGAAGCCGACCATCACCGCAGCCAGCACAATCAGCGAGCGGACGAGCAGCGCGCCGTCGCGGATCACCTCCCGCTCATCCAGCTCCATGACGTCGGCCGCGCGCGCTTCGTCGTAGGTGAAAGCTGAGCGGAACATGATCCGGCACAGGCCGATGAAGGCCACCATGCAGATCAGGGCCAGCGGGGCGAGGTTGACGAGAAAGTCGTTGAAAGACAGGTCCGCCCGGCTGGCGATGATGATGTTAGGTGGGTCGCCGACCAGGGTCGCCATACCGCCGATGTTCGACGCCAGCGCTTCAGCGATGAGGAACGGCACCGGCGGGAGGGCAAGCCGATCGCAGACCAGCAGCGTTACCGGCGCGATGAGCAACACCGTGGTCACATTGTCCAGCAGCGCCGAGGCGACCGCGGTGATGCACACCAGCATCACCATGAGGGCGAATGGCTTGCCCCGCACCCGCTTCGCCGCCCAAATGGCGAGAAAGTCGAAGACGCCGGTCTGCTTGAGGACGCTGACGATCACCATCATGCCCAGCAGCAGGAAGATGACGTTCCAATCCACGCCTGTCTCATCGCTGAAGAACGCGACATGAGCATCGACTACACCGAGCAGCACCATCAGCGCCGCTCCCCCCAGAGCAGCGGCGACACGGTGGATTCGCTCAGTGGCAATGAGGATGTAGGCGCCGACGAAGACGGCGACGACCGCAGCTGTCATGGGAGGAAGTGGGTGAGCAGCCGACTGACGGTGATCGCGCCCAACACCCGG
Organism: Nocardioidaceae bacterium; assembly: GCA_013696975.1. GTDB lineage: Bacteria > Actinomycetota > Actinomycetes > Propionibacteriales > Nocardioidaceae > JACCZJ01. The sequence continues at coordinate 9,269 of JACCXO010000066.1, forward strand.
TCACCATCTATGACGGCCGCAATCGGACTGTGCATCCTCGCCATCACCGCCGCCACCTCGATGGCCGTCGCGTCCGGATCTACCACCGGGAGCTCATCCGCCTCGGCCGCTTTGGGCACCATGTCGCGCACCGTGTGGTGGGCCAGCTTGGTGCTCAGTTCGTCCGAAGCCCGCTCGTCAAAGGCCCGCGCGAGCCCCGGTTGGTCCTGCACATATTTCGGGATGATGAAGTTGAGGACTTGTGACCCCGGCAAGACGGTATAGGGACGGCCGTCATCCCCACAGACGATCAGTCCAGGCAGTCTCTCAGCCGCCATGGCCCGAGCCGCCGCCATAGCGTCGGCATCCAGGGACACGGTGGGGAAGGGTTCGGCAAGATTACGTGCGCGCATCGTCGCTCCTTGGTCGGGACAGCATCGTATTCACTGCCGACCAGACTTCCCGGCGCTCCGAGAAGCGAGGCTACCGTACTACCGCGGGCACGGGCCGGGGCACGGAGCAAATGCGATCGAGCTGGGGTTCGTCCGGTCTGGTCGATCAAGCCCGAGCCACCGGGCGGAGCGGCGACGTTATCGGCCAGGATGCTGTTGCGGTTACTCGAAGGCGTCGGGTACGGCGTTGCGGTTCAAGTCGGCGGCTTCGTCTTCGCAGATGCGCCGGTAGACGCGGTTGCGCAAACGGAGGACGACGGCGGCCAACAACGCGGCGAGGAGAGATCCGGCGAGAACGGCGACCTTGACGCGGTCATGCGTGCTGCTGCTTTCGCCGAAGGCAAGCTCGCCGATGAGTAGGGAGACGGTGAAGCCGATGCCGCTCAGGATGGCGAGACCGGCAACGTCGATCCAGGTCAGGTCGGTGTCGAGGTCAGCCTTGGTGAAACGAGCAGTCAGGTAGGTGGCAGCGAACACGCCAATGGTCTTGCCGGCGACTAGGCCGGCCACCACCCCGATCGCGACCCGGTCGGTCAACGACGCCGCGAGCCCGGACAGCCCTCCGATGGTGACCCCAGCGGACAGGAATGCGAACACTGGCACGGCCACCGCTGACGACAGCGGGCGCCAGGCGTGTTCGAGGTGTTCGGCCAGCCCGGGGCCGGCGTCCGGACCGCCGGCGCGGCGGCTGCGGATCACCGGGACGGTGAAGGCGAGCAGCACCCCGGCGACGGTGGCGTGGACGCCGGCGGCGTGCACCAACCCCCAGGTGAGCAGGGCTAGTGGAATCAGCAGCCACCAGGACCGGACGCGGCGTTGCACCAGGGCGGCAAAGGCGCCCAGCGGCAGCGCCGCGAGCAGCAGCGGCCCGACCACCAGGTCTGTGGTGTAGAAGACGGCGATGATCGTGATGGCCAGCAGGTCATCGACCACAGCGAGGGTGAGCAGGAAGGTGCGCAGCGCGGCGGGCAAGTGGGTGCCGATGATGGCGAGCACAGCCAAGGCAAACGCGATGTCGGTGGCGGCTGGGATAGCCCACCCCTTCCCGGCGCCGGCGTTGCCCAGGTTCACCAGCAGGTAGACCACGGCCGGCATGATCACCCCGCCGACTGCGGCCGCGACCGGCACCGCCGCCCGGCGCGGGTCACGTAGGTCACCGGCGACGAACTCCCGCTTGAGCTCCAGGCCGGCCACGAAGAAGAAGATGGCCAGCAGTCCGTCCCCCGCCCACTCCGACACCGTCAGGTCCAGATGCAGCGACGCGGGGCCGACCTGGAAACTCAGCAGCGACTCATAGGCAGGCGACCACGGCGAGTTCGCCCAGGCAAGAGCCAGCGCTGTGGCAATCAGCAGCAGTGCCCCGCCCAGCGTCTCCTGACGCAGGATCTGTGCGATCCGGCTGGTCTCTACCCACGACCCGCGGCTGAGCACAGCTGGGGCAGATCCGTAGGAAGGCGCCATGAGCACACTCCTAACTAAGCGACGATTCAGTCGTTACCGGCCCAGGCTTCCAGCCGCCCGTGAAGACCCTACCCACCTTCGTGCCTCAATTCAGGCGGTCACCGTCGCGGCTGGTACCGCATCCCGATCAGCCCGCGCCCTTGTAAAGTCAACGCGTCACAGCGGGCGCTGCTGATCGCGTGACCAGGTCGGACACCGTAGGGTTTCCCCCAGAGCTGATGACTAGGCAGCCGCACCCCAATTCTGGGACCGGGCGTTGCCAGCCGAAACTAGGAGAGGACCCTCAGATGTCGACCGAGTACCGGGGCCCGACCACGTCGAACGACCCGACGGATGACGAACCCACCATCGGGCGTCTCATCGCCGACACCACCAGGGACGTGTCCTTGCTGGTGCGCAACGAGATCGAGCTGGCCAAGTCGGAGCTGAAGTTCAGCGTCAAGGCCGGTGGTATGGGTGCGGCCTTCTTCGGCGCGGCAGCATTCGTCGGCGTCTTGGCCATCATCATGCTGTCGATCTCGCTCGCGTACTTCTTGTGGTGGATCGGGTTCCACCCAGCACTGGCCTTCCTCACGATCTTCGGCCTTTACCTGGTGATCGCAGGCATCCTGGCCTTTGTCGGACTCAAGAAGGTCAAGCAGGTGCACGCACCCGAACAGACCATCGCTGCCGTCAAGAGCAACAAGCAGGTTCTCAAGCGCGGGTGACCTCGCCCGGCCCAGTCCCGCGCAACGGCTCGCCCGACTCCGAGCCCTGGACTTCTCGGTTTCTCTCCGCAAACGGGTCCCGGTTCCACGTCGTCGAGGCAGGCAGCGGACCGCTGGTTCTCCTGCTTCACGGCTTCCCACAGTTCTGGTGGGCTTGGCGACATCAGCTGACTGCGTTGGCGCGGGCCGGTTTTCGAACCTGCGCGCTGGACTTGAGAGGCTATGGCGACAGCGATAAGCCCCCGCGTGGATATGACCCCTTCACGCTCGCGGCTGATGTCGCCGGGATCAGCCGAGAGCTCACAACCGACCAGGTGACCGTCGTCGGCCAAGGATGGGGCGGGTATGTCGGTTGGGCCGTCTCCGCCGCCTATCCCGACATCGTGAACGGGCTCTGCACCGTAGGGGCACCGCATCCATCTGAGCTGTTGCATCCCCCGTTGAGCCTGCTCACAAGAGCGCCCACCAGGCACCTCGCCGCCATGCAGGTTCCCTGGTTACCCGAGCGGCGCATCATGAGCGGCAACTACATCGAGCGCCACCTGCGAGCATGGTCAGCTCCAGGATCGACGTTCCCTTCAACCGACGAAGGTGCGCGTTACCGCCAGGCTCTCGCCTCCTGGCCCTCCCCCCACTGTGCGTTGGAGTATCACCGCTGGCTCTTGAGGTCCCGACTACGTGCCGATGGCCGTGCCTTCGCACGCCTGATGCGACACCCGATAAGGGTTGACGTGCTGCAGGTCAGCGGGTCCCATGACCCTGCCGTGCACCCGACTGCGATCACGCGGTCGCGACGGCATGTCGCAGGTAGCTATGCAGAAGCGATGGTGCACGGTGCGGGGCACTTCGCGCCCGAGGAGAGACCTGACGAGTTCACCGGCATACTGCTCGATTGGCTCGTCCGCCTATGACAGAGCCCGTGAGCTCTCCGCGCTGCGGCGGCGACCGTTCCGGAGGGAATAAGGGACCGTCACAAAGTGCATGAGCCGGTGCTGACCTCGGTGAGAGCCGCCCGGCCCTGTGCTGCTGCCCCGGAGACCTGGTCGGCTGTCAACGCATAACCGGTGTTGGGGCTGGTCACTGAAGCGGCGAAGATGACCCCGAGGACCTCGCCTTCGAAGTTGACCAGCGGGCCGCCTGAGTTGCCCTGCCTGACCCTGGCGTGGATCGAGTAGGCGTCGCGGGAGACAGTCCCCTCGCTATATATGTCTGGGCTGCGCAGCGTCTGCTGGTCACGCACTCGAGCCGGCTGCACGTCGTACGGACCGTTCTCAGGAAAACCCAAGACCGCCGCCGAGTCCTCGGATACCGCCGGTGTCGTCGCGAACCGCAGCGAGGGGAGATCGAGACGCGGCACTCGCAGCACAGCGACGTCGACGTCCGGGTCGTAGTGGACAACCTCCGACCGGTAGCTGTTGTCGCCGACGATCACGACCGGGTTGTCGACTCCGGCCACCACGTGCGCGTTGGTCATGACGGTGCTGCGGCCGAAGGCGAACCCGGTTCCCTCCAGAGTGCGCCCACAGTCGTCAGCGGAACCGACGACTTTGACCACACTGCGCCCGGCTTCGCGGATGTCTGCGCTCTGCACCACCTCTGGTGACGGTGCCGGCACATCCTTGATTCGCTCGGGCGCGAACGGCTCCAGGTAGCGCGGGAACTTCGAAGAGTCGACCAATGAGTTGAAGGTGGACAGGATCCGAGACGTGCCCCCGGGGATGGCGTCATCGACGGAGCCCAGCACTACGGACGAGCGGATCACCTGGTTGAGCCGAGGCAACTGCGTACCACTGGCTGCGACGCCGAGCACCCAGGCGATGAGCAGCATGGCCACGACGCTGAGGGCGGCGCCACTGAGTGCGTCGACGGTCCGAGCTGGCTGCCAAGTGATACGACGGCGCAGCTGACCCCCGGCGAATGCGCCCGCTGATTGGCCGATGAATGCGAGGGCGAGCACTATCAACAGCGCTGCCAAAGACACGGAAAGCCCGGGATCGAATCCTTCGAGCAGTAAAGGTGTGATCTGCGCTCCGAGAAAGCCGCCAAGCAGCAAGCCGACCGTCGAGGCGGAGCCCACGACGAAGCCCTGCTGATAGCCGGACAGCGCATAGATGGCCGCCACCAAGAGCAGCACGATGTCGAGCGCGTTCACTTTCAGCCAGTCACTTCGACCGGGAGCATCGTCGCTGTGCCCGCTGGGTGGTGATCGCGGCGTGAGCTGGCGATCATCTCGTCAGGCAGAGCGATAATACGAGACTCGTTCCAGGGGCGCTCCCAGCCACACTTGGCCGATAGGCGCGAGAGCAAGCCGGCGGTGAACCCCCAGATGATGAGTTCGTCAATCAGAAACGCCGGACCAAGGCGCCCGGAGAAGTGGCGTATCGTGACCCGGTTGTCGGAATCGAGGAGGGCATCCAGCGCGACCAGGTGAACCGAGGCAGTCTCCGCGGGGTCGACCGCATGCACCGCGCCCGGCGTTCGCCAGAACCCAACCACCGGCGTCACCTCGAAGTTGCTCGGAGGCAACCAAAGGGTCGGCAACACCCCCACCACCTCTACACCCCTGGGGTCGAGACCGGTCTCCTCCTGCGCCTCGCGCAGGGCCGCTGCCACTGCGTCTTGGTCAGTGGAGTCCTGGGCCCCGCCTGGAAAGGCGATCTGGCCGGCATGCGAGCGCATGTCGTGTGCCCGCTCCAGCAACAGGACGTGGGGCAGAGCTGTAGGCGCTGAGACAACCTCCGGTTCTGACGACGGTGTGTCGGCAAGCGCCTCCGCACCTGCTCCAGGCGCATCGGTGAAGAGCAGCAGCACCGATGCATGCCGGGCCACGTTGCCCGACGGCGCGGTCAATGAAGTCAGGTCGGCGGACTTGATCTCGGCGCACGCGTCCTTGAGCTGTTGGAGCCACTCCCGATCTGTTAGCCGGCTCATCGAGAAGGGATGACCGGCACTCGGACGTCCAGATGCGCCTCGATTAGCCCCGTCAGATCCTGCAAGGTCTTGATCTCGCGAAGCTCGATGTGAGCGATCCGCCCCGACTCGGTGACAAAAGCGGTGGCAGGCAGACCCACCAGCCCCAAGGCGGCTCGACTTGCGCCAGCAGGATCTGCCAGCTGCGGATAGGTCAGGTTTAGCTCATCGGCCATTGCGATGGCCTTGCCCGGTTGGGGGTCCTGGAAGTCGATCCCGATGACGTTGACCTTCTCGCCAATTGCTTGATGCACCTCTTCAAAGAGCGGCGCCTCCTTGCGGCAGGGGCTGCAGTACTGGGCCCAGAAGTTCACCACCAAGGGTGCGTCTGCCTTCTCGGCCAATCCAGCCAGGTTGACATCCAGCCCGCCACCCAGACAAGGCAATACGATGCCGGGCAGCGGGGGGTCAGTCGTCGAGGCTGCGGCTGAGCTGGCGGGGCACTCCTCGATTCCCGCTGCGGACTTGGCTGCACGCAGCTCAGGGGTGTCGACGTCCACGAGTCCGTGAGGCGGGTCGAACGTGTAGGTAGCCCGGTCCCCACTCGCCCCGGCACAGCCGGTGGCAGCGAACACGAGGATGACCACGAGAACCTTGCGTAGGCGACTCATGCCCGGCCTTCGGTGCGCACCAGCTTTGCGGCAACGGCAGGGTCCGTCGGGCCTTCGCCATACATAGGGCACAGCCTCGACAGGGGGCATGCGCCGCACGCCGGTTTGCGCGCGTGGCAGCGGCGCCGGCCGTGCCAGATGAGATGGTGGTTCAGCTGGGTCCAGTCACGTTGAGGGAACAGTGCCCCCACCGCGTGCTCGACCTTGACGGGATCGGTTTCGGTCGTCCATCCGAAGCGGCGTGCCAGTCGACCGACGTGGGTGTCAACCGTGATGCCAGGCACTCCGAACGCGTCGCCGAGCACGACATTGGCGGTCTTGCGGCCGACGCCCGGCAAGGACACGAGATCGTCGAGGCGGTTGGGTACCACACCGTCGAAGCGCTCGAGGAGGTCAGCCGAGAGTTTGAGGATCGAGTCGGTCTTGGCCCGGAAGAAGCCGGTCGGGGCGATGAGCTGCTCGACGTCCTCCCGAAGTGCGGCGGCGAGCTCAGCCGGACCGGGGTAGCGGGCGAAGAGGGCGGGGCTGATGGCGTTGACGCGCTTGTCCGTGGTCTGGGCGGAGAGCACCGTCGCGATGAGCAACTGAAACGGGCTCTCGAAGTGGAGCTCGCATCGCGCGTCGGGATAGGTCGCGCCAAGCATACGGTTGATGCGTCGCGCCCGGCGGACCAGACTGGTACGGCTCTCGCCGGCCAAGATCTTGCGGTCTGCGGACACAGCGGCTGCGGATCCGGCGGGCATGGGCCAAGGGTACGGCGTGCCTGCCGGGAACCGCCCCAGCGGTCAATCGGATGAGGCCTCGTGCCATCCGGGGTGGGATAGGCCAGACTGTGACTCACAGCACCGTCAACAACCTGCGGCGCTGACGAGGAGGAATGCATGAACACCGAAGTGCTGCGGCAGGCCCCGCTTTTTGGCGGCCTCGACGACGAAGCCGCTGAGGCGCTGAGTGCTTCGATGGTGGAGACCCGGCTTCGCCGCGGTGAGGTCGTCTTCCGCGAGGGTGACGAGGGTGACCGGTTGTATGTCGTCACCGAGGGCAAGGTCAAGCTTGGCCGTACCTCCGTAGACGGACGTGAGAACTTGTTGGCGATCTTGGGTCCGGGTCAGATGTTCGGTGAGCTGTCTCTCTTTGACCCTGGGCCTCGGTCGGCCACCGTTACAGCTGTCACCGACTGCACCATGCAGAGCCTCAGCCACGATGAGCTGGGCAGCTGGCTGTCGGGCCGACCAGAGGTGGCTCGAGGGTTGTTGAACCAGCTCGCTGCAAGGCTGCGCAAAGCCAACGATGTCGTCGCTGACCTCGTGTTCTCGGACGTGCCGGGCCGTGTCGCCAAAGCGTTGCTTGACCTGTCGGAACGCTTCGGCCGAGTTGCCGACGACGGCATCCATGTCCATCACGACCTGACTCAGGAGGAAATCGCCCAGCTGGTCGGCGCTTCCCGCGAGACGGTCAACAAGGCGCTCGCCGATTTCGCCTCTCGCGGTTGGCTGCGCCTTGAAGCTCGGTCTGTCGTGCTTATGGATGTCGAACGCCTCAAACGCCGCGCCCGCTAACCAGCCCACTCCCCGGACAGTCTCGACTTAGCATGAACGGATGCAGATCACTTCTCTCGGACACGCCTGCTTGCTTCTCGAGTCAGATGACACCCGCCTCCTGATTGACCCGGGCGTCTACTCGACGGGATTCGAATCTCTGACGCAGCTCGATGCGATTCTCGTCACGCACCAGCACGCGGATCACCTCGACCGTGACCGCCTGACTGACGTGGTGGCGGCCAACCCTCGGGCCGCCCTCTTGTTCGAGCCCGAGACTGCCATCGAAGCAGACCTTGAGTCCGTGACCGTTTTCAGTGCCGGCGACTCCACCAGGATCGGCAGCATCGAGGTGTCGGCGGTCGGCGGCGAGCACGCACCCAACCATGATCAGGTGCCTCGTCTCGGAAACGTGGGTCTTGTCTTGCGCACGGGCGGCGGCCAGACGCTTTTTCATCCTGGAGACTCCTACGCCGATGCGCCCAGTGGCGTCGATGTGTTGGCGCTGCCCCTCAATGCCCCGTGGGCGCGGGTCAGCGGGACACTCGACTTCTTGCATCGGGTATCGCCGCGCGTGGTGATCCCGATTCATGACGGGCTACTCAACGAGGCCGGTCGAGCGGCATACCTGCTGCATGTGGAGAACGCGGGGCCGGATCACACCGAGCTGCGTGCCTTGCCAAATGCGGAGCCAACCGCCTTCTGACTCAGCTGCGCTCCCTGCGCTCGTTCGACTGTGTCATCTAGCGGCCTCGCCAGAACCGGGTCGCCGCGACCATGTCGAAGTCGTCAGCCTGCAGGATGCCTCCGCACAGGCACTCAACCGGGTCCCAGTAGATGCGCACGTAGCCGTCAGCCTGGTGCGCGAAGAGGAACTGGCGTCCGGCCGCTTGGTCGGCTGATCCTGTGCGAGGGCGCTCGATGTCCCGTACGGACCCGGGGACAGCGATAGTGGCGTAGAGCAGCCGTTCTTGACGCATCTCCGCGGGACTTGGCGAGCGGAATAGATGGGCTTCATACGTCGAACCCACGCAGTGGACCGCCTCCAGATCAGCA
>JACCXO010000112.1 GCA_013696975.1 Nocardioidaceae bacterium
CCAGAGCGACATGACCGCGCAAGTCGTCGAGCGGCAGCTCCGTCATACCGACATCCCCCACGGTGACCGATCCGACCCGCGGCGGGTGGATGCCGGCCAGCAGGCGGCCCAGCGTCGACTTGCCCGCCCCGGACGGCCCGACCATCGCAACCCGTTCGCCCGGCGCGACATGCAGGTCGACGCCGTGCAACACGTCTCGATCGTCGACGTACGCAAAGCGCACGTCGGCCGCGTCGATGTGCTCGTGCTCGGGTGTGCGGCCGCTGACGCTGCGGTCGTCGGGCACGTACGCCACCCCGAGCAGCCGCGCCAGGGAGGTCGCGCCCATCTGCAGCTCGTCCAGCCAGGAGATCAACCTGTCGACCGGGTCGATCAGGGCCTGCACGTAGAGTGTGGCTGCGGTGACGTCGGCTATCGAGGCCTGTCCTTGGGTGTGCAGCCAGCCACCGAAGAGGAGCGTGACGACGGTCGGGATCAGATAGCCGATCTCGACGGCCGGGAACCAGACAGTGCGCAAGAAGAGCGTGTAGCGCTCGGCGGCGTAGGACTCGGCGATGTCGGCATCGATCCTGTCCAGGCGGCGCTGCTCGAGCCCGAGGGCCTCGACGGTGCGTGCTCCCTCGGTCGTCTCGGCCACGCTCGCGTTGATGGCGGCGTATGACGCAGACTCCCGAAGGTAGCCATCCTTGGCTCGCTTGAGGTACCACCGGGTGGCCACATAGAGCGCTGGCACGCCGAGGACCAGTGGCACCAGCACCCACACACCTACCAGCAGGCACGCCACGATCGTGAAGAACGTGGTCACCAGGGCAATGATCGTCTCTGGAACGGCGTACCGAACTGACCAGCCGAGCTGGTCCACGTCCCGCGACGTGCGGGTCAGCAGGTCACCCGTCCCGGCCTTCTCGACCGTGCCGACAGGCAACGCCAACGACTGCTGGACGAAGTTCTCCCGCAGCTCGGCCAACACCTTCTCGCCTAAAGTGGCCGACGCGAAGCGCGCGTAGCGGGTGAGTGCCGTCTGGGCCAGCAAGAACACCGCTATAGCGAGTATCGTCTTGTCGACAGTGGAGACGGTGGTGCCTGCGGAGACCTTGCCCACCAGGTCACCGATCAAGCGGGGTGCGGCCAGTCCGGCGAGGGCGGCCAGCACATGCAGTGCCACGGCTTTCCTGAGTTCGCGTGGGTTCCGCCTGGCGATCTGACCGGCATACCGACGAACTTGCTTGCCGTCAGCGATTGGGAGGATCGTTCTCATTCGTCCTCACCTCTCGCGACGATTCGGCGGTAGCGGGGGTCATCGAGCAAGGAGCGGTGCGACCCGACTGCCACGATTCGGCCGCCCTCGAGCAGCGCGACGTCGTCGGCGCGATCGAGCAGCAGCGGGCTCGCTGTCGTGATGACGGTGGTTCGCCCAGCGCGATGGGCGTGGAGGCGGTCAGCGATGCGCGCCTCAGTGTGCGCATCGACTGCTGAGGTGGGCTCGACCAGCACCAGGATGTCGGGTTTGGCCGCGAGCGCGCGGACCAGCACCAGGCGCTGCCTTTGTCCACCGGAGAAGGCACGCCCCCGTTCCTCCACATCGGTGTCCAGGCCGTGCTCTAGGGTTTCGAGCACGTCATCAGCTGAGGCGGTCGCGATGGCAGACATGATGTCGATGTCAGTTGCCGTGCCGCGGGCGTCGAGCTCGTCGCGCAGGCGGCCGCTGAAAAGAGTGGCGTTGGCATCACTGACCAGGATCGCTCGTCGTACCCAGTGTCGTTGCATATCGGCCAGCGGCACGCCAGCGAGCTGCACTGTCCCCTCGCCGAACCTACCGAGCCGGTCGGCCAGCGCGGACGACTCCTCGGGCGCCTCCGAGACCACCGCGGTCATCCGGCCGGGTTGGATGCGCAGGCCCGAGACGGTGTCGACCAGCTCTGCGGCTGTCGAAGCATGCCTAGGCGCGCCGAGATCTTGCACCTCTGGAGCGACTGAAAGCACGCGGCAGATCCGGCGAGCCGCCACCAGACCGCGAATAAGCTTGTTGGCCACCTCGGTGCTGGTGCGCAACGGGATCATCAAGAAGGCTGAGTAGCCGTAGAACGCGACCAGCTCGCCGGTCGTGATGCTGCCCTCCACAGCGAATCTGGCTCCCAGCCACACCACGACGACGATGAAGACGCCGGGCAGGAAGATCTGCAGCGCGTCGAGGATGGACTGAAGCTTGGCCACCTGCACACCAGCGGCGCGCACTCGCTGGGACTCAGCCTGGTAGCGCCGGTGGAACACCTCCTCGCCGCCGATGCCGCGCAGCACGCGCAACCCGCCCACGATGTCGGAGGCCAAGGTGTTGAGCTCGCCCATCATCTCGCGCTGCGCCAGGTTGCGCTTTTGCAGCGGCTTGAGCAACGGACCCAGGAGCAGCAGCAAGGCAGGAACACCGATGAGGACGACAAGCCCGAGCGTGACTGAGCTGCTCAGCAGGATCGCTGCGACGACGAAGAAGGAGACGAGAGCGCCCACCCCCCGGCCCATGATCTCCATCGAGTTGCCGACGTGGGCGAGGTCGGAGGACCCGATTGACACGACCTCACCGGTCGAGATGCGCTTGGAGACAGTGGCACCGAGGTGCACGACATGCCGCGAGACGACCTGCACGGTGCGGTATGCCGCAGTCAGCCAGTTCGCGACGGCGAAACGGTGACGGAGGATACCTGCGGCGGCCTGGAGGACACCGACGCCCAGGAGCACCGCCGACCAAAACCACAGCCGGTCGAGATTCTTGGCCTCCAACCCCTCATCGACCGCCTTGCCGATGACGGCGGGCATGACCGATTGGGCCACCATCCAGACGATCCCAAAGAAAATGCCACCGAGCATGGTCTGCCACTGACGCTTGGCCACCCACCACAGGTATCGGGTCGGGGAACGTGAATCTGGGACTCCGGGATCGGCAAGGGGCAGCTGGCGCATGGCACCCCCCACGGTAGAGAGATTCGGCTCTGCGAGCGAACCAATTAGCCCGTGAGGCGCCTCTCACCGGTCTCCGCCTCAGCCCCCGATTTGGGACGATATGGCGGTCGCAGCCAACTGGCTAGGCCATATCGTCCCAACTGAGCGACATGGACACTTCGAACCGCTCAATGGGACTCAGGGCGACGGTCACTCCTGATTGCGAGGACGAGTCCCAACGTCCCGGCCGCGATAAGGATGAGAGGCGCCGCCAGCCAGACCTGGTCGAAGTCGATGACGTCAATGGTCCGCAGCAGCCACGCCCGCTTCTCACCTTCGCCGACGGAGATACGGTGTTCTCGCCCGCGGCTTGCTGGTTTCGTTCTGGATGCGTTCGCCGGACACATCGCGGTCGCACGCGGCTATGCCTACAAAGAAGTCGCCGCCGAGCTCTTCATCTCAACCAAGAC
>JACCXO010000075.1 GCA_013696975.1 Nocardioidaceae bacterium
ATCCGATGACGACAGCGATGTCAGCCCAGAAATCTCCAGAAAGCCCCGTCGTCTGAAGCCTCCGCATCGAGTCGACGGCATAGCTCAGCGGCAGCAAATCCGAAGCCTGGCCAAGACCGTCGGGGAGCGAGGCGCGCGGAACGAAGAGTCCACACAGCAGAATCTGCGGGATCACCAGCGCCGGCATGAACTGGACCGCCTGAAACTCGGTCTCGGCGAAGGCCGATACGAACAAGCCGAGCGCCGCACCGAGCACCGCGTCGGCCACGGCGACGAGTGCGAGGGCCCAGATCGGTCCCGCGATGTCCAACCCGAGCAGGCCGACGGTCAGCCCGACGGCTAGCGACGCCTGCACTGAAGCCACGGCGCAGAAGGCCAGCGCGTAGCCCACGAGGAAGTCGAGCTTGCCCATCGGCATGGACAACAGCCGCTCGAGCGTGCCTGACGATCGTTCCCGCAGCGTGGTGACCGAGGTGACGAGGAACATCACGATGAACGGGAACATCGCGAGCAGCGGCGGACCTAGTCGACCGAAGACCAGCTCATCACGATCGAACATCCACCACAGCAGCGTCAACAACAGGCAGGGGACCAGCAGCATGAGAGCCAGCGTTCGATGGTCGCGTCGTAGCTGCAAGAGCACCCGTCCGGTAATCGCAAGGGTCACGGCCGGCTTCATCGCGTCCTCCCGTCTGAGCCACGCTCGACCAGAGCCAGAAAGGCCGACTCGATGTCCCGAGTGTCGGTCTGCGCCAAGAGGGCCTGGGGCTCATCGTCGGCGACCAATGCACCATCGCGCATCAACAGCAGGCGGTCGCAGTGCGCTGCCTCGTCCATCACATGGCTCGAGACCAGGATCGTCGCGCCCGCTTCGGCCAGGCTGCCAAAAGTCGACCAGAGTTGGCGTCGAAGCACCGGATCAAGCCCGACCGTCGGCTCATCCAAGATCAACACATCAGGAACACCCAACAGTGCGACGGCGAGAGAAACTCGTGAGCGCTGGCCTCCGGACAACTGCCCCACGACGTCGTCGGCTGCACCTGTCAATCCCACCGTGTCGAGGGCTCTCGCTACCGAGTCGCGGCCAACGCCTAGCACCCCGGCGAAGAAGCGCAGGTTCTCCTTGACCGTCAGGTCGCCATAGACACTGGGTGCCTGAGTGACATAACCGACCCATCGCCGGAGCGAGGGATTGCCGGCGGGTTGGCCCAACACCTCGACTGATCCGCCGTGTGTCCTCTGCACTCCCACGATCGCACGCATCAACGTCGACTTGCCACAACCGGAGGGCCCGAGCAGCCCCGTGATCTGGCCGGGTCGGATCTCCGTAGATAGGTCGGGTATGACGTCGCGACCCCCTCGACATACGCGCAGGCTTCTGACAGTCACACTCGCGGCCGCGGTCACCCGGCCCGCACGGCCTTGCCTGTCTGCCGTCGCCATGAGCGGTCTCCTCGGTCTTGGTCCGATGCCAAGGACGCTAATCTGAACGCGAACTAAAGTCAACAATCGTTGACTTTTAGGTTGGCGGACATTTCGTGCCAGAGACCCGACCGCACAGCTGGGTGATTCCTGTCATCCTGGTGAGCACAGGGTCGGTCGGTTGGGCGGCGACAAAGCCGCCAGGGGGTGCAGGGATGTCATTACCAGCACTTCGCAAGTCCGACCGAACCCGACAGGCGATCCTGACAGCGGCCCGAGACCATTTCGCCATGCGTGGCTACGACCGTGCGAGCATCCGGGCGATTGCCGCTCAGGCTTCGATCGATCCGTCCCTGGTGATCCGCTACTTCACCAGCAAGGAGCAGCTGTTCGCGGCGGCAGTCGACGTCGACCTGCGCCTGCCCGAGCTATCTTCCATCCAGAAAACTCGGCGAGGACGAGCGTTGATCGAGCACTTCATCGCGCGCTGGGAGGGTGAGCTGAGCGACGATGTGCTCACGTTGCTGCTGCGGTCCGCTGCCACCAACGAGCAGGCGGCCGAACGGTTGCGAGACGTCTTCTGCGAACAGGTCGTCGGCACGCTGCGAGAGGTCGTGCCGCCGGAAGAGCTGAACAGGCGAGCCGGACTCATTGCTAGCCAGCTGCTCGGACTGGCACTGACCCGCTATCTTCTCCGCCTGCCCGGCCTTGCCGAACGCCCGGCAGGCGAGGTCATCGATGACATCGCCCCGACGATCCAGCGTTACCTCGCGGGCGATCTGTAGGAGCGGGATCGACCGAGGTTCCAGCGATGTCGTGGTTGCGAGGTAGGTCGCGTCGGAACAGTCGCCGTGACTTGTCTCAGGAGTCCGCGTCGCCGCGCGCGACATCGCGGGGACTTGCCCACCGCGACCGGTAACGTGACTCGCATGTCTGACAAGCAAGACCCTCCCGGTCGGGACTACGACTGGCTCTACTCGAGCCAACGGGGTCCGAGCGAGGAGGATCCTGACGCCACCCAAGCGATTCGACGCCCTCCGAGCAACGGCAGTGGCCAGGGACAGCACGACCCGAGCAGGCAATCCGGTGCGCAGTCCGGCCCACCTCACTACCCGCCTCCCTCCGAGCGTCAGCCCGAGCCGACCCGAGTGTTCGGCTTGCAACCGCCGCCACCGGCTGATCACCCCGCTCAACAGCAGTCATTCGGTGGCACCTACTCCCCGCAGGAGAGCCAAAGCCCTCGCTTTGCGACACCCACGTCGCCCCAGCCCCGAGGCGGGTACGGCCCACCGCAACAGCCGCCGCAAGGACGTCCGTCACCAGCCGCGAGGGCTCCTCGCGGGAGGCAGCGCAACTGGTGGTTGCGTGGCCTCTTTCTCGTGTTCCTCGCCTGGTTGGCCTTCCTGGTCGCCGTACCTCTCTGGGCGTGGAGCCAGCTAACTCAGGTCGACGCTGAACCCAGTGGAAACCGGCCCGAAGACACCCCCGGCACCACCTACCTGCTGGTGGGCTCGGACAGTCGTGAGGGGATGACCGAGGAAGAGCAGGCTGACCTCAACACGGGGGATGCTGCGGGAGCGCGCACCGACACCATCTTGCTGCTTCATGTGCCCGACAGCGACGGTCCGAAGCTGCTCTTGTCGATCCCTCGTGACTCCTTCGTCGCGATTCCCGGTTATGGGGACAACAAGATCAATGCGGCATACGCCCTCGGTGGTCCGGACCTGTTGGTCGAGACGATCGAGCAAGCCACCGAGGTTCGGATCGACAACTACCTAGAAGTCGGCTTCGGTGGCTTCGTCGACATCGTGGACGCTGTCGGTGGCATCGAGGTGTGTCCGACCGAGGCGATCGACGACCCCAAAGCGGGCGGGCTCAAGCTCGACAAAGGGTGCACCGAGGTCAATGGCAGCGAAGCGTTGGGCTATTCGCGCTCCCGTGCCTTCAAGCTGGGTGACATCACCCGCGCTCTGCACCAACGTGAAGTGATCACGGCGGTCGGCGAGAAGGCCGCGTCATGGCAGACGGTGGTCCTACCATGGCGTTATTTTCAGGTGAATGCCACGGCCGCCGACGCGTTGCAGATCGGTGCGGATGTCGGCCCTCTCGACGTGGCCAGGTTTGCCTGGGCGATGGCTCGACCGGGGAAGGACGCCGAACGGTGCGTGGTGCCCTATTCGAGCCTGGGGCAGGAAACCACGGCTGGCTCTGCCGTGATTTGGGATGACGAGAAAGCGGGTGCCATCTTCGCGGCTATCAGCCAGGACGAGACCGGCTCGATCTCGTGTCGGCCACAGTGACGACCTAGGCGGCACCGAGCAACCACAGGGCCGGCCCCGCGAGAGCACAGACGCCCAGGGTGCGCAGCACGCTCCAACCTCGGCCGAAGATCAAGCCCGCCGCGAGCAGGGACACGGCTACCTCAGCCCATCGCACCGTCTCCAAGACCGGCACCTCCAGACCGACCAGTCCGCTGCCCAACTGATCCGTCTCCCCGAAGAGGGTGTGGAGCGCGAAGTAGACAGCCAGGTTGGCGATGACGCCGACGACGGCAGCGGTGATTCCGTTGAGCGCGGACGTCAGCTGATGGTTGTGTCGAAGCCTTTCGACATACGGCGCGCCCAACAAGACGAAGAGAAAGCACGGCACGAAGGTCACCCACGTCACCAGCAGGGAGGCGATGACCGCTGCGGCCCAGGGGTCGAGGGTGCCTGGATCACGAAAGGCGCCGACGAAGGCCACGAATTGCACCACCATGATGAGCGGGCCCGGCGTGGTTTCCGCCAAGGCCAGACCGCGCACCATCTCCCCCGGCGCCAGCCAGCCATAGACCGTCACGGCCTGTTGAGCAACGTAGGCCAAGACGGCGTAGGCACCGCCAAAGGTCACCAGCGCGGCTCCGGAGAAGAACAGTCCTTGATCGATCAGGATTCCCGTTGGAGACACCAGAAGCGCGACGGCGACGAGAGGCGCTGCCCACAGCACCAGACCGACGATCAGGATCGTTGCGCCGCGACGCAAGGAGGGTTGCCCATGGTGGAGCCGGTCGTCGCTGATCAAGGACTCTGTGCCCTGGTCAGTGCCGGCCCGCTCAGCACTGCTCGCAAAGTCAGGGCGCAGCTTGCCGAGCACCCACCCGACGGCCGCGGCCCCGAGCACGACCGCTGGGAACGGCACGGCGAACACCGTCAGCGCCATGAATGCGCTCACTGCCAAGGCGACCAGACTGGCCGAGCGCAGCGCGCGTCTGCTGATCCGCAGCAATGCATGCACGACGATGGCGACGACGGCAGGAGCCAGGCCCAGGAAGAGGGCGTCCACCACGCCGGAGTCGCCCAGCCCGACGTAGAGCGCCGACAACGCCAGCAACGCCGCCATCCCAGGCAACACGAACAGGATGCCCGCGGCCAAGCCGCCGCGTAATCCGTTGAGCAGCCAGCCGGTGTAGATGGCCAGCTGTTGGGCTTCTGGTCCAGGCAGCAGCATGCAGTAGTTCAGCGCGTGCAGGAAGCGTTGTTGGCCGATCCAACGCAACTCGTCGACGAGCACCCGCTGCATCACGGCTATCTGGCCGGCCGGACCTCCGAACGTCTGCCACGAGATGACGAACCAGGTGCGGACCGCCGTACGGAATGGCACCACGTCAGCAGACGCTGGGCCCGCCGCCGGTCCGGATGCCGCTGAGTCGTCCAAATCCTCACAGCCCACCTTGGATGCCGGACAGCAGCTGCCGAGCGATGACGATCCGCTGGATCTGGTTGGTGCCTTCGTAGATCTGAGTGACCTTGGCGTAGCGCATCATCCGCTCGACCGGATAGTCACGCGTGTAACCATAACCTCCAAGCAGCTGCACCGCGTCGGTGGTCACCGCCATCGCCGTATCGGACGCAAAGCACTTGGCGGCGGCACCGAAGAAGGCAAGGTCGCCATCATCGCGCTCGGACCTGCCGGCCGCGGCGTAGGTGAGCTGACGGGCCGCCTCGATCCTCATCCCCATGTCCGCGAGCAGGAACTGCAGACCCTGGAACTGCGCGATCTCCTTGCCGAACTGCCGTCGTTCCTGCACGTAGCCCAGCGCGAAATCCAACGCCCCTTGGGCGATTCCCACGGACTGCGCGGCAATAGTGAGCCTGGTGTGGTCCAGAGTGCGCAAGGCTGTCGGGAACCCGGTGCCTTCCGCACCGATCAGCCTGTCAGCCGGCAGCCTGACATGGTCGAGGAACACCTCCCGAGTAGGAGAGCCTTTGATGCCGAGCTTCCTTTCGGGAGCTCCGAACGACACTCCCTCGTCGTCCTTCTCGACCACAAAGGCCGAGACCCCTTCGCCGCCCTTGTCGACGTCGGTGACGGCGAAGACGGTGTAGAACTTCGAGATGCCGGCATTGGTGATCCAGCGCTTGACCCCGTTGAGCACATAGTCGTCACCGTCCCGTACCGCACGGGTGCGCAATGCTGCGGCGTCCGAGCCCGCCTCCGGTTCGGACAGACAGTAGGAGAACATCGCCTCCCCGCGGGCGACCGAGGGGAGGTATGCCGCCTTGATCTCGTCGGACCCGCTGAGCAGGAGAGGCAACGTGGCCAGCTTGTTGACCGCGGGGATGAGCGACGAGGAGGCACAGGCTCTCGCCACCTCCTCGATCACCAGGCAGGTGGCCAAGGCATCCGCACCGGCTCCGCCATACGCCTCGGGGATGTGTGGCGCGTGGAAGTCCGCCCGGCGCAAAGCGGCATACGCCTCATCGGGGAAGGCGCCAGACTCATCGACCGATGCGGCGTGCGGGGCGACTTTGGCGTCGCACACCGCTCTGACCGCCTCGCGAATCGCCTGATGTTCGTCGGACAGGGCGAACATCGGGAAGTCGGCCATAGCGCCATGCTAGTGGCGCGCTACCACGTCACTTCGCCTTGGACCGGGCCCGGTCACGCCCCCTCAACACGGCCGCCAGCGCCTTGGCGGCAAGAGCATTCCGGTCAGCGAGTCGGGCTCCCATCCGCTGGCTCTTGAAAAGAGCTGAGCGTGCCTTGCTGGCCACCCCTCCACCTCCCGGAACGGTCTCCACATCCGCCTTGCGGTGCCGCCACCAAAGGTTGGCGTGGATCTCGATGAGCCAGCCGAGGGCGTCGAAGGCCACCTCGACGAGTTCGGCGTCACTCACACTGTCGGGGCGCCTTCCTGGGCGCGCGTCCATTACCCGCAATTCGTCCAGGTCGCCTCCGACGGGGTATCCACGGGCCAACAGTGCGGCCACCATCTGGTCCGAGCGCTGAGCCAGCCATGGGAGTTCTTCCTCCGGAAGAACGAAGCGGGTTGCCTCGGTGCGCTCGGCCAACACCCGCACCAGGCCGGTCTTGACGACATGCGCGTGCTGCCGCTTGTTGAGCTTGTCACCGAGTCGCTCGTTGACCCGCCGGATCGCTTCGGTGGCTACGGCGCCAACGGTCTCGTTGGTCCAGACTGGTGGCTCGGTGAGGGTGGCTGGCTCGAACCCGACGACGCTCGCGAACCTGGCGAGCAAGGCATCGGGTGACGCACCGGACGGTGGCACCGTCACCACGTGCAGCCGGTCTGTCGGTATCACCGTCTCCCAGTTCCGGCAGATCTTGACCACATCGTGCTGCAGCCAGAATGAGCGGGCCGGGTTGGTGGCTGACCGGTCCTTGTCCTTGACGCCGTCAGCGAACTCTTGCCAAGTCCAGGTCGCACCATTCTTGATCGTCTCCTGCCATGAGGAGACGAGCACCCGGGCAAGATCGCGAACCGTCACGATCACATGCACCTCAGACGCTGGGAGACTATCCAGCGCCCTTTTCGCCTGACGAAGCGTGGACAGGCTCAACCGCTCGGCCGAGATCAGTGCCGTCGGCATACCGCTCGTGTTCACCCCATCGGCCAGCGAATCCCATGACCCGCCGATGCGCTTGTCGCCGGTGCCACGCGGGCGGACACCGTGCAGATCCCATGCGGCGAGCGTGTGCGTCATGGCACCCGAGGCATCGGGATAGTAGATCCCTTGCTCGGCGAGGGTCCTTTGATTGGCGCGGAAGACGTTCTGCAGGTACGTGGTACCGGTCTTGTGAAGGCCGATGTGAAGGTAGACCACGGTTGGTGCAGAGGACATACCAGCACCTCCGCCTTCCTCATCGTCGACCCGCGTCTCCGACAGGATACTCAAGGCCCGCGCTCGAGCCGTGATCGAGCAGCGGGCGGCTGCGCGGACACTACTATGTCGGCCATGGCCAAGTCCTCCGCTGGCAGCCCAACGGTCTTCTTCCATATCGGCCCCCCCAAGACCGGGACGACCTATCTCCAGGACCTGCTGAGGCACTGGCGGAGGGGACTGCGCGAGGTCGGGGTGCTGTATCCAGGCATCCCTCAGTTCAACCACTTCTCCGCAGCCCTCGACGTTCGCGGCGACCACGGCTTCGGCATCGGAGCGGGCCACGACGTTCCGCGGATCATCGCTGCCGGTGCCTGGCCGCGACTTCTCAAGAAGACGAGATCCTTCCCGGGAACGGTTGTCATCTCCCACGAGATCTTCGCCACGGCGGACGACGAACATGCCCGCTGCGCCATCGAGGATCTGCGGGGCACAGACCTCCATCTGATAGTCACCGCCCGGGATCCGGCGCGCCAGCTGGTGTCGTCTTGGCAGGAGACCATCAAACACGGCAACACCCGGCCCTTCCGGGTGGTCGCGAGGAAGACGGTCGCTCGAGACAACCTCGCTCCACCGCAGCAGATCCCCCAGTTGCTCGAGAGATGGGGATCAACTCTGGCTCCGGACCACGTGCATGTCGTCACGGTGCCGCCGGCGGGATCGGATCCCGCGCTGCTATGGGAGCGGTTCACCAGCGTCATCGGTGTGGACGCAGCACGCTTCGACCCTTTGCAGGTGCGGCGTTCGAATGAGTCGCTGGGGGTCGCCGAGATCGAGTTGCTGCGCCGAGTCAACCTTGCCCTAGCAGGTCGTCTCCCGCACCCCGAATACGGCGCCGTCGCCACCACGCTCTTCGCCAACGGCATCTTGGGACAGCTGTCGCGCTCGTCGAAACCAGTGTTACCTCAGCAACTGCGGGCAGCGGCGGAAAGGCTCGGAGACGACTGGATCGAGCAGATCGAGCTCCGGAACTATTCCGTGAGTGGTGATCTGGATGACTTGCGGCCGCACCATCGCGACGGTGCTCGGCCTCAGGCAGCGTCTCAGGAGGACATCGCCGAGGTGGCCGCTCAGGCCACCGCAGAGCTGTTGCTCGAGATCGCGCAGCTGCGCAAACCCTCGGCCGTTGCCCGAGTGAGCATGCGGCAAGCGGCGTCCAGATCCGTCTACGCTGCCCTGGATGCAGGTCGAAGAGTGAAGCGGCTAGGGCGCTCGAGCTAGCTCTCCCGTCGAGCGACCAGGTCACGAATGCTCGCGCCCTTCGATCGCGCGGTGTCTGCCAACGACTCCTGGAAAGAGATGATCCTTGACTGCAAGTCGACGTCGGCTGCGCCCAAGATGCGGACCGCGAGCAGTCCCGCGTTTCGGGCATTTCCCACCCCGACGGTCGCGACCGGCACTCCGGCCGGCATCTGCACGATGGAGAGCAGTGAGTCCATCCCGTCGAGGTATCTCAGCGCCACGGGTACGCCGATGACCGGCAACGGCGACACCGCGGCCAACATGCCTGGCAGATGGGCGGCGCCGCCCGCACCAGCGATGAGCACCCGGATCCCACGCTCACGGGCTCGTCGGCCGTAGGCGAGCATCTCGTCGGGCATCCGGTGCGCAGAGACGACGTCCGCCTCGAACGACACGCCGAACTCGTCGAGCGCATCAGCGGCCGCCTGCATCGTCGGCCAGTCAGAGTCCGAACCCATCACGATGCCCACCAACGGGCTATTCGACGTAGTCATCCGGTGACCCCATTCCGTCAACGCGCTTCGTGGCTTTCCCCGTCACCGATCTTGCCCTCGAACCACTCCGATGCGTGGCGGGCGCGCTGGATCACGTCGGCCAAGTCTTCGCCGTATGCCGTCACGTGGCCGACCTTGCGCCCGGGGCGGACCGACTTGCCGTACAGGTGCACCCGTACCTCCGGGTCCCGGGCCTGCACATGGGGGTAACCGTCATACAGGGTGGGAGCTGGACCTCCCAAGATGTTGACCATCACGGTCCACGGCGCCCTCGCGGAGGGGGAGCCGAGCGGCAGGTCGAGCACGGCACGTAGGTGGTTCTCGAACTGACCGGTCACCGCGCCGTCGATGGTCCAGTGGCCGGTGTTGTGCGGGCGCATCGCCAGCTCGTTGACAAGGATGCGCCCGTCGCGGGTCTCGAAGAGCTCGACGGCCAAGATGCCGGTCACGTCGAGCTCGCCCGCGACGGTGATGGCGATCTGCTGCGCCTGCAGTGCCATCTCAGGGTCCAGGTTCGGAGCCGGCGCGATGACCTCGGTGCAGACGCCGCCCGTCTGGGTGCTCTCCACCACGGGGTATGCCGCGATCTGGCCGCTGGGAGCTCTCGCCACCACGGCTGACAGCTCGCGAGCGAAGTCGACTCGCTCCTCGGCCACGAGCGCAACCCCTGCCGGTGCCGCTGCGAACACTCGGGCTGCCTCATCAGGGTTGTGGATGACCCAGACGCCCTTGCCGTCATACCCACCTCTCGCCGTCTTGAGGACGACTGGCCAGCCGCCTGCGCCAGCGGCGAAGTCAGCGACGGCCTCGGAGGAGTCGACGACACGGTTGCGGGGGCACGGCACCTCGAGCTCAGCCAGCCGTCTGCGCATCACCGCCTTATCCTGCGCATGCATCAGCGCCGCCGGGCCAGGCCGGCAGGCCACCCCATCCGAAGCGAGCGCCTCGAGATGCGGGGTCGGCACGTGCTCATGGTCGAACGTCACCACATCCAGGCCCTTCGCCCAGGCGCGCAGCACCTCGAGGTCGGTGTAGTCACCGACCTGCGCATCCGCGATCACCTGCGCAGCGGACGCGTCAGCCCTCTCGGCCAACAGGCGGAGCGGAACGCCGAGCGCGATGGCCGCCGGTTGCATCATGCGGGCCAGCTGTCCTGCGCCGACAACTCCAACGACCGGGGTTTCCACGGCCAGAAGACTAGCCGGAGGGCTGGAGACACGAATCCGTGGCGCTTCGCCACGGCAGGCAGCAGGCGGTGGGCCAGGAGGGAACGCGCCGGCTGCCCTCGACGTAGTCTTGGCGCCATTCACATCCCCGACTGCCGACTTTCGGCGGCTCTCCCCGCCGCTGTTCGCCAACCGAAGGAGCGCCTGCTCGTGCTGCACCGGCTGCGTGCTCTCCTCCCTGAGGCAGTGCGGTTCGGGTTCGTGGGTGGTGCCGGTTTCGTCGTCGACGTCGGCCTCTTCAACCTGCTCCGCTATGCCGGCGAGCCTGGCCTGCTCGAACACAAGCCGCTGACCGCCAAGGCGCTCTCGGTTGGAGTTGCGACGTGCGTGACCTATCTCGGCAATCGGCACTGGACCTGGCGACATACCCAGCGGTCAGGGGCTAGGCGGGAGGTCAGCCTGTTCTTCCTCTTCAATGGGCTGGCGATGTTGATAGCGCTCGCCTGCCTGGCCTTCTCGCACTACTGGCTCGACTTGCGCAGTCCACTGGCCGACAACATCTCCGCCAACGGAATCGGCTTGGCGCTCGGTACGGCGTTCCGCTTCTGGACCTACCGCACCTTCGTCTTCCGTCCCCAGATCGTCGAGATCCACGTCCCTACCCCCAAGACATGAGGTCTTGAGTTGTGGCGGGATCTCATTGCCCCTGACTCTGCCCAGACCTGACCTCCTGCGCCATCCTGCGCAGGATCAGAAGTACCGGTTCACGCAGCAACGTGCCCACCACGGCGGTCTCCACCGCATCGCTGCGGTCTACGGGAAGTTGTGATACGTCGACCGACGCAACGGCGACCGCGGCTTTCGCGTATGCCTCCAACGCCTCGTCGGACATCGGATGTCCGAGTGAGTCGAGGGCCAGCAGCGCCTGAGCGAGTGCGGCCGGCAGCGGGCTTTGGTCGTGCAACTTCCAGCCCCACTGCTCGAGCGATGTTTCTACCTGGTCGAGGTCTTCGCTCGAGGCTGGCGCCGTCGGCGACAGCGACAAGGACGAGTGGGCACGCCCCAGCACGTCATGCCGGGTCATTGCCTCGTCGTCGACAGCCGCCAGAACTCGTCGAACCACCTCCAGCCGAAGGCCGGCCACCTCGACCAGGCTTCGGACCAGGCGCAGTCGGCGTAGGTGCGAGTCGTCGTACGACGCCTGCGTCCGGGAGCTTAGCTGGCCGCGCGGCAGAAGCTGTTCGCGTAGATAGAACTTGATCGTGGGGATCGGGACGCCGCTACGGTCGGCCAGCTCGGACATTCTCATACAGCCTCTTGACGATTGGATAGTGTTACTGTCTAATCTGGATACCGATACTATCCAAACTTCGAAGGATGGGCAACAGCCATGGAACCCCTCGTCTTGTCCGACGCCTCGCGCACACTCGCCGGCATCCTGCTCGTGTCGTTCGTGACCATTGAGACCGGCGGAGCTTATCTGGTCAAGATCAGCACCGGACGCAAAGAGGTCACCGAGTTTCAGCGCGGCTTCGCGCGGGCGGGGCATGCTCATGCCGGCGTCTTGGTGCTGCTGGCCCTGGTCTGCCAGCTGTATGTCGACGGCACCGACCAGAGCGGACTGATCGGCTGGCTCTCGCGTAGCGGCGTCGCGGCAGCGGCGATCTTGATGCCTGCTGGCTTCTTCTTCTCATCTACGGGAAAGGGCCGAAGCCAGCCCAACCGCTTTATCGTCTTGGTCTTTGCCGGGGCTGTGCTGCTTGGCGCCGGCGTGTTGAGTCTGGGCATCGGCCTGCTCATCTCTTGACCCTGCGATTTTGCTGTTGCCCCCTGCTCAGAGGCGACGGACTCTCCCAGGGGTCAGAGACGGCGGATGGCGAAGGGGGTCACGACGCCGAAGCCGCGTAGCTCTCGCTCGGTCAGGGCCCGAACGGCATACCCCTTCGCCTCGGAAAGAGCGGCGGCCGTCTCTTCGTCGCAGATCACGCGGTTGCGTCGCGCGATAGCGGTGAGCCGGCTGGCCAGGTTGACCGCCGGCCCGAACATGTCGCCGAGGCGCATAGCGACCGGCCCGGTAGCCAGCCCCACATGCACGTCAGGCATCGCCGCGTCACCTCCGATGCGCCCGACGATGTCACCGGCGATGTCAACGCCGGTCTTGGGCTCGCCGGCGACGAAGAGCACGGAGTCTCCCAACGTCTTGATCACCCGCCCACCATGAGCGGTGATGAGATCGCTGCATGCCGACTCGAAAACCTCCACGAGGACGGCGAGGTGATCTTCGTCTATGCCGTTGGACAACCGGGTGAAACTGACCAGGTCGGCGAATCCGACCGTCACTGTCACCGTGTGCAGGTCGGAGTCCTGAGCACCGAGTTCCGCCACCCGGCTCACCGCTGCCGCGAGCTGACGCCGCCACACATGCAGCAACAGGTGCTCGAACGGCGGCTGCACTTCACGCAGCACGTCGAGGCTGGTGTCGAGTCGCGACCCGGTGCCTTGACCCGACTGCACCAACGCCTCCACATGTTCGGACAGCGTGGCCACCTGCCAGTCAGCGAGTCTCGCCATGGTGCTGCCAACAGCTCGAGTCAGCTTGATGGTGGTCTCGAAGTCGAGCGCGCCAGACTCCACCAGTGTGGACAGGTTGGTCAGCGCCTCGAGGTCAGCCTCGACGAAGGCAGCGGTGTCCCCCGGGTCAGGAAAACCCAGTGCTCTCCACAAACGCTGGGCGAGCTCTCGCGACGAGCCGATCCGGCGGGTGACATCCCCGACGGTCAAACTGGGATCCGCGCCCAGGATCTCGCGTTCCATGTCCCCTCGGGTGACGCCGGCATCACCGGAGCCGCCACCGGCCTCAGCAGACGTCACCTGAGACGAGGCTCCGAGGGATGCGGCGGGGTTCCGTCGTCGTCGCGGCCGTCGTCGCTGCCGAAGAGCAGATCGGTGATCACGAGCTGCAGTCTCTCCACCCTGGGTACGTCTGGGAGCACCGAGCGACCCTCGTCGCTTGCATCGGAGATGACCAGGGTGCCGCAGCCCAACAGCCGGTCGAGCACGTCGCGTTCGTGTCTCACGTCGTTGATGCGGTGCAGCGGGATGTCTCGCCCAGTGCGGGTGAACACGCCCGAGCGGTTGATGAGCCGACGGTTCGTGACCGTGTATGACGCTGTGAGCCAGATGAGGAATGGGCGCAACGTCAGCCAGACGATGGCGAGCAGCCCCACCGCGATGACCGCGTACATCAATGGATCGTGGGCGTCGCCACTGGGCAGCACGGCTAGCACGAACCCCGCAAGTGCACAGGTGACCAGCAAGAAGACGACCGGTAGGACCAGCGCCTTCCAGTGTGTGCGTGTCGACGCGATGACGTGCTCGCCCTCGCTCAAGAGCTTCTCTGAGATGCCCACGGGTCCTCCTGACGACGGACTAACCTCCGGCCTGCTCTCAGATGGTGTCACGTGTGTGGCGGCAGGCGTAACACATCAGGGACGCAGCGCGGCACACGTCGATGATCCCGCGTGGCCCTCAACGAAGGTGCAGAACGTCGCCCGCAGTGAACGTGTGCTGGCGGTCCCGGTTGCGGACAAGCAGGTGTCCCGCGCTGTCGATGCCAACGGCTGTGCCCTCGACCTGATCGGCGTTCGGCAGCTCGACTCTGACCTGGCGGCCGATCGTCATACAGGCTTGCAGGTATGCCGCGTGCAGCCCTCCGGGCTCGGCGTCGCCCCCGTGCCGCATCCAGTCGGTGAGCAGTCCTTCGAGGTTGCGCAGGATCGCCCGAGCCAGCAGCGATCGGTCCGTGGTCGCCGCTTCCTCGAGAGCCAGCGACGTGGCGGTCGGCACCGGGAGCTCGTTTGCACGCAGAGACACGTTGAGTCCGACGCCGATGACGGCCGCCGGCGCTTGAGATGTGGACTCGATGCGTTCGACCAGCAGCCCGGCCAGCTTGCGCTCCCCCACCATCACATCGTTGGGCCACTTGAGTGCCGCCTCCACCTGCGCTTCGCGCCGCACCGCCGCTGCCACCGCAAGCCCAGCCAGCAAGGGGATCCAGGACCAGCGGCTGGGCGCGACATCGTAGGGCCGCACGAGCACCGACATCGCGAGACCCGATCGAGCAGGGGCAGTCCACACCCGGCCGAGGCGGCCGCGGCCCGCGGTCTGATGCTCGGCAAGCACCACCAGACCCTCGACAGCGCTTCCTGCCGCTTCCCGGGCGCGCTGAGCGAGCAGAGCGTTGGTGGATGGTGCCTGGTCGACCACCTGAACGTCGGACCACAAGGAGCCAGGCGTCACGAGGGCTCGGCGCAGTGCGGCGGCATCGAGTGGCGGGCGGTCGAGATCGGCGTACATCGAGGTCATCAGCCGTCACGCTACGCTGCCTCGCGTGAGCGACATCGACATCCACACCACCGCCGGCAAGCTCGCGGACCTCAGCGATCGGCTGGATGCGGCGGTGCACGCCGGATCTGAGCGGGCGATCGAGAAGCAACACGCCAAGGGCAAGCTCACCGCCCGCGAGCGCGTGGATCAGCTGATTGACGAGGGCTCGTTCGTGGAGCTCGACGAGCTCGCGCGTCACCGCTCGACGAACTTCGGGATGGCAGACAACCGCCCCTATGGCGATGGCGTCGTCACGGGCTATGGCACCGTCGACGGACGGCAGGTGTGTGTGTTCGCGCAGGACTTCACTGTCTTCGGTGGAAGCCTGGGTGAGGTCTTCGGCGAGAAGATCGTCAAGGTCATGGACCTGGCCATGAAGACCGGTTGCCCGCTCATCGGCATCAACGACTCCGGGGGCGCTCGGATCCAGGAGGGCGTCGTCGCGCTGGGGCTGTATGCCGAGATCTTCCGCCGCAACGTGCACGCGTCGGGCGTCATCCCCCAGATCTCCCTGATCTTGGGGCCGTGTGCGGGTGGTGCTGTCTACTCTCCCGCCATCACCGACTTCACCGTCATGGTGGACAAGACGTCGCACATGTTCATCACCGGCCCTGACGTCATCAAGACGGTCACCGGCGAAGACGTCACGATGGAGGACCTCGGTGGGGCGCGCACCCACAACACCAAAAGCGGCAACGCGCACTACTTGGCGGGTGACGAGGCGGACGCGATCGACTACGTCAAGGCGCTGGTCTCCTACCTTCCGCAGAACAACCTCGAAGACCCACCGTCATACGCGCAGGCGGCCGACCTCGATCTAAACGACATGGACCTGGCGTTGGACACCCTCATCCCCGACTCGGCCAACCAGCCCTACGACATGCACACCGTGATCGAGGCGGTGCTCGACGACTCGGAGTTCCTCGAGGTCCAGGCGCTGTTCGCGCCGAACATCATCGTCGGCTTCGGGCGGGTCGAGGGACACTCCGTCGGAGTTGTCGCCAACCAGCCGATGCAGTTCGCCGGCACTCTCGACATCGACGCCTCCGAGAAGGCGGCCCGGTTCGTTCGGACCTGCGATGCGTTCAACATCGCGGTGCTGACCTTCGTCGATGTGCCGGGCTTCTTGCCGGGCACCGACCAGGAGTGGAACGGCATCATCCGCCGTGGCGCCAAGCTGATCTACGCATACGCCGAGGCGACCGTCCCACTGATGACCGTGATCACCCGCAAGGCCTATGGCGGCGCGTATGACGTCATGGGCTCCAAGCATCTCGGCGCCGATATGAACGTCGCCTGGCCAACCGCTCAGATAGCCGTGATGGGCGCCCAAGGCGCGGTGAACATCCTGCACCGCGCCGAACTCGGCGAGGCCGAGGATGCTGATGCGCGTCGGGCCGAGCTGATCCGTGACTATGAGGATGCCCTCGCGAACCCGTATCTGGCTGCCGAGCGAGGCTATGTCGACGCTGTCATCGACCCGCACGAGACGCGTTCCGAGGTGGTCCGGTCCCTGCGCCTGCTCCGCAACAAACGCGAGACCCTCCCCCCGAAGAAACACGGCAACATCCCCCTATAGCCCGCCACCCATTCCTGTTGAGAGGTCAAGTAGTCGAGCTTGAAAGGTCAAGAAGTGGTGTCAGTCGAGGAAGTCGAGGAAGTTGAGCCGCTGAAGCTTCGGATGTTGCGAGGGGATCCCACTCCTGAGGAGCTCTCCGCGCTGGTGGCGGTCGTGGCTGCCCGTGCCGCCGCCGGGGCCGGCGATGAGCAGGTCGGCGTACGTCGGTCGAGCTGGACGGCGCGGGAGCGCAACCTGCGTGGGGTTCACCACCACGGGCCAGGTCGGTGGCGGACCAGCGCCCTCCCTCGCTGACGCAGACTTCGCCAGCGGAGGCGGTCCTCACGCGCGTCACTGTAGCCACTCGTTAGGGTCGACACATGAAAGCTGATACGTCCGGGGGCTCTCACCGACAGGTGGATGCGATCGCCGACCAGTTCGTCGAGGACTACGCCGCGCTGGATCCATTGACCGCCACCTACGTCGGGATCGCGGGGTACGACGACCAGCTGGCCGACCTGTCACCGGCAGGCTACGAACAACGCGAGACACTGACCCGGCGAGCGCTCGACCAGATGCGCGGCACAGAGCCGACCGACGCCTCCGAACGTGCGGCCAAGGACTCCTTCTCCGAGCGACTCACCGTCACCCTGGACCAGTACGCAGCGCGGACGCCCCAGTCGCAGGTGAGCGTCATCGCCAGTGAGCTGCACAACCTGCGGGGTGTCTTCGACCTGATGCGCACGGACGGCGAAGAAGCGTGGAGCCACATCAACGCCCGGTTGAGCCTCATCCCGAAGGCACTCAACGACTACCGCCAGACCCTGACGGTCTCGGCCGATGGGGGCCACATCTCGGCAAAGCGGCAGCTTGGCGCAATCGCAGGTCAGGTCGGATCGTGGACGGGCGAAGTGGGGGAAGGAGGCAACTTCTTCACCGGCCTCGCGAGCCGAGCCACCGGCGTCAGTGACGCCCTCGCGGCCGAGTTGACCGCCAATGCCGAGAAGACGAGCGCTGCCTACTCAGACTTCCGCCAGTTCCTCGTGCGCGAGCTGCTGCCGAGGGGTCGCGAGAAGGATGGCATCGGCCGTGAGAAGTATGCCCCCGAGTCCCGCTATTTCCTCGGGGCGGAGATCGATCTCGACGAGACCTACGCTTGGGGCTGGGAAGAGCTCAAACGCATCGAGGACGAGATGGTTGGGGTGGCCAACCAGATCAAACCCGGCGCCGACGTCGATGAGGCGGTCGACGTGCTCGATGCGGACCCGCGCCGCACCATCGCCGGCAAGGAGAACTTCCGCGCCTGGATGCAGGAGCTCGCCACCCAGACGATCGACGAGCTGGCTGACACTCACTTCGACATCCCCGAGCAGATCCGGCGCATCGAATGCTGCCTGGCACCCACCAATGATGGCGGCATCTACTACACCGGGCCGAGCGAGGACTGGTCACGTCCCGGACGGATGTGGTGGGCGGTCCCCGACGGCATCTCGAACTTCTCGACGTGGCGTGAGGTGACGACCGTCTATCACGAAGGTGTCCCTGGCCACCACCTGCAGGTCGCTCAAACGGCATACCGCAAAGAGATCCTCAACCGCTGGCAACGCACCATGTGCTGGGTCTCAGGACACGGTGAGGGATGGGCCCTGTATGCCGAACGGCTGATGGACGACCTTGGCTACTTGGACGACCCCGGCAACAAGCTCGGCATGCTTGACGCGCAAGGCATGCGGGCGGCTCGTGTGATCGTAGATCTCGGGGTGCACTTGGAGCTCCAGATCCCCCGTGACAACCCCTTCGGGTTCCACCCTGGCGAGACCTGGAACGCCGACCTCGCTTTGGAGTTCATGCGTCAGCATTGCCGCCTCGAGGACGCGGTCATCCTCTTCGAGGTCAACCGCTATCTGGGGTGGCCGGGGCAGGCGCCGTCATACAAGGTGGGCGAACGCATCTGGCTGCAGGCACGCGACGAGGTAAAGCAGCGTCAGGGCAGCGACTTCGATATCAAGCAGTTCCATCGGCGCGCCCTCGACCTGGGTTCGCTGGGTCTCGACCCGCTGCGTGAGGCCTTGGCTCGGGTATGACGACTACCCGGGTGGCTTCGCCCAGCGTCTCCGTCCGAGCTGTGGTCAAAGCTGCCCGGCCACGCCAGTGGGTCAAGAACGTGCTTGTCCTCGCGGCTCCCGCGCTTGGCGGACAGATCGGTGATACCGATGTGCTTTTCGCCGCCGCTATCGCGTTCGTAGCGTTCTGTTGCGCGGCGTCCGGTATCTACTTCATCAACGACGTCCGAGACATCGAAGAGGACCGAGCCCACCCGACCAAGCGCTTTCGACCCATCCCGGCCGGCGAGGTGTCGACCCGGCTCGCCGTCGTGGTGGGCATCGGTCTCCTCCTTGCCGGCTTGGCGGTGAGCCTCGCGGCCAACTGGCAACTATTCGCCGTTATCGCGACCTATGAGGTCGTCTCGCTCATCTACTGCCTTGCGCTCAAGGACGAACCAGTGATCGACATCGCGATCATCGCGTCCGGCTTCTTGCTGCGAGCAGTCGCCGGCGGGGCAGCCGCGGAGATCGCGCTGTCGCAGTGGTTCTTGCTGGCGGCCTCGTTCGGCTCGTTGTTCATGGCGGCGGGCAAACGGTACGCCGAGGCGATGATGGTGGAGCCTGGCGATGCTTCCACCCGACGCTCCCTGAGCGAATACTCTGCGTCCTACCTGCGGTTCGTGTGGAGCGTGGCTGCCGCCATCTTGATCATGACCTACGGACTCTGGGCGTTCGAGATCAAGCAGCTCAACGGCACGCCGTGGGCGGCCATCTCGATCGCGCCCTTCGTGCTCGCCGTGTTGCGGTATGCCGTCGACGTCGACGCGGGCCGAGCCGCCGCACCCGAAGACATCGCCCTGTCAGACAGAGTCCTGCAGGGCCTTGCCGTCGTCTGGCTCACCCTTGTCGCCATCGCGGTCTACATCGGCTGACTTGTCAGACACTGGGGACGCTCTAGCAGCCTCAGTTTCTGACAAGTCGGCTCTGACGCGGCGCCGCCATACCGAGGCAAGCAGCATGCTGACCCCGACGACGCCGGCGCCGGCAGCCGACAGCCCGGCCAGTTCGGCGTCGCTCACGGGCGCGTAGGAGACGGAGAGCTTGCCCTCGGCCCCAGGGGGAAGCTCGACCATGAGCAGGATGTCGCTGAGGCTGAGGACCGCCAGCGGCTCGCCATCGAGTTCGGCGGTGTAGCCAGGCCAGTAGAGGTCGCGAAAGACCAGCTTGGCACCCTCTGGAGCCGCGACATCGTAGGACTGGACACTGTTTCGGAGTTCGAGCTTACGAATCTCCGCGTCTCCTCGGACATAGGTGATTCGGCCGGCCACTACGATCTGCCCGGACCGGCGGTACTTGACGAAGTCTGTCCCCTTGTCCACCCGTTTCCAGTCAGAGCCGGCGGCCCCCTTCCACAGCCGTTGGCGCTTGTCGCCTGCGAAGACAACGACTGTGCGGTAGCCCAGCAGGTCTATCCACGCCTGGCCGGTCCGCGGCTCCGCATCGAGCAGTCGCTTCGCGGAGGCGTCGCAGGTGTAGCCGTGCGACGTCTTGATGCAGAAGGTGTCGTTGAAACCGATCTGACGGATCGATGAGTATCCGGGTGCCATCCGCACGTTCCGCGAAAGTCGCTGGAAGCCACGACCTACTCCATCGGCGAACCAACGCCCCATCACAGTTGGGCTCTCCCGGGGATAGGAGGCGAACACAGGGCGATCAGCCTTCGTGAGCGAGACATTGCCGACCGGCGCAGTCGCCGGAGTAGTCTCGTCGACCTTGATTGGGTTCAGCTGAAAAG
>JACCXO010000139.1 GCA_013696975.1 Nocardioidaceae bacterium
AGTTTTCTCCTCGGCCACCTTCTGCTGGAGGTGGCGGCCAATGGCGCTGACGTCGGACCGCTAGACGTCCTCGATGAAGGCGAGGCTGAGGACCCTGAGCTTCATGGCTACCCGCATGTCAGACGCCTCCAGACCGCCTTGGCCGAGGATCACGCGGCCGTCGAGTTCGAGGAGTCCCTGGAGAGCCTGCTCGACCGGCTCACCCTGTTGCGTTCGGAGAAGCAGCCACCCCCCACCTGACCAGCACCGGAGCATTCGGGGACGCGCGGAAATCACAGGGAGATTGTCGCTACATAACGACGATGGAGATCGGCAGGGTCGTGTGCTCAGCGAGCGCACGCAAGTCGACCGGGTCGCTGGTGAGCACGACCGAATCCGGCCCGGCGCCAGCAAGGGCAGCCACGACGGCATCCACAGCCGAGATCGTTCCGGCGCGGTGGGTCGCGGTGCGCAGCCGGGCCGCTTCGCGGGCCTGGGTCTCGTCGATCTCTCGGACCTGGCAGGCGCGCAGCAGACGGTTGGCGTGGAAGTCGCGACGATGGTCCCCGGTCAGAGCCTCGGTGAGTACGACGGCCGGCAGCTGCGCTGGCCACAGCCCTCGGCGGCGCAGTTCTTGGAGACGGGCTCGCTGACCAGCTAACGCCCTGAGCCCCCCGGAATCGAGCACCAGGGTCATGCGGTTCGGGCCGCGCGGCCGAACTTCGGCGGTCCTGAGTCGGCTAGCACCCGATCCGCCCACTGCCGCGCCGCCTCGTTCTCGTCCCTCGAGATCGGACCGAGCTCGTCGTCCAGCTCTCGCAGATAGCTGTCGAGTGCTGCGATCTTGGCGCGACGATCGAGTTCCTCAGACAAAGCACTAGCCGCGAGTCGCGACACGTTGAGCTCCGCCGCCCTTGCCCGCGAGAGGAGATCGTCTGGGACAGTGATATTCACCCTTGCCATGCGCATATCATACACACCGACGCGTCAGTAGCAGGCTTCTGCGACGGCAGGAACCGGCGGCTGGGCCGCAGTTCGGCTCGACCGCTGGCTTGGATTGGCGTTTGTGACCAGCCGGGAACACTTTTGGGGACACGGTGAGCCGGTTGGTTCAGCGGTGCGCTCCGGGCTCAGTTCGATTCCGCTGCAAGTTGCTCGGATGCCGTATCTGCCCCGGTGAGAGGGCGTTTGAACTCATCCCTGCGTTCGCTCCGCTTGCTTCTTTCGTGTCTCCGACTGCTGGCGAAACTCCTTCAGCGTCGTCGTGATCACGTGAGCCGCACCGAGCCACCCGCGCCCGGCGTCATGGTGGGGCTCAACGTTAATGGGGATTCCGTCGACCTCCACCATGCCGTTGTCGTAGGCGGTCACCTTCAACGTGAGTGTGAGGCCCTTGTTGCGCGGCGTGGTCTTCACGTTCATGGACTCGCGGATGCGCTAGAGGCTGGCGGGCATGGGCACTCCATTAATTAGTGGGCTCCGGCCAGTATCGGTATTAATTAGTGGGCTCCGGCCAGTATCGGTCATCCCGATCTAAAGGGGTTGGCCGTAGGCCAACCTTGTCCTCCTGGACGGGCTTTCAAAGAGCTGTGCGCACGGCGACGGGGCAAGCGTCGGTGCGAGAGAGCCGGTGGACGTCACCATTTGAGGCTATGCCACTCGCTGCCCGAGCACCTGGGTAGATGTCGGATGTACAGTGACACAGGCTATCGTCGTCAATACCGGTCCCCGCAGGTTGAGGAGTTTATGCCATGAGCACGCTTGTCCGCCGCCTTTTTCTCGCCATTGTGGGTGGTTGCGTCGCCGCCTCGGTGGTTGCCGTCTCACCGGTTGCCGCCGTCGATGGGGGAACCGTCTGGACGGTGGGGCAGGGCGGTCAAGGGCAACTCGGATCCGGCGTCCGGGCTGACCGCCTCGTCCTGGGCGGAGTCAGCGGACCTCAGAACGTCGCCGAGATCGATGGAGGACGAGACCACGCTATAGCGCTGGACGGGGCCGGCTCGGTGTGGACTTGGGGCAATGGTGATTACGGAACCCTTGGTTTGGGTTCCACTAAGGACGGCCTAGCGGCCGCCAAGGTGCCCGGGGTTGCCGGGGTAGTGCAGGTCGAGACGGGTCACTACCACTCGATGGCGCTGCGCTCTGATGGAACTGTCCGCGTCTGGGGCAGAAACCATCTCGGGCAGCTCGGCGACGGCACCACCGCAGACCGCCTTTCACCCATCCGCGTGCCAGGGCTTTCGGCTGTCACCAACGTCGCAGCCGGTCGCGACTTCAGCATTGCCCTGTTGAGCAACGGCAACGTGCGAGCTTGGGGCGGTGGTGTCAACGGCGAGCTGGGCAACGGAACCACGCCAGTGAGCCGGCCGACCCCCGCGCGAGTCACTGGTCTTACCGGCGTCAAGGCAATCGCCGGCGGCCGCAATCACGCACTGGCTCTGCTCAATGACGGCACCGTGCGCGCCTGGGGGATGAACTCTTCTGGTCAGCTGGGTGACGGCACTCGCACGAACCGTTCACTACCGGTCGCGGTGCGCGGTGTGAGCAATGCAGTGGCCATTACCGCGGGCGCGGGCCACTCGGTCGCCGTGCTGGCCGACGGACGCGTGCTCACCTGGGGTGAGGGCGGCTTGGGGCAACTCGGGTCGGGTTCCGGTCTAGACCGGCTGACTGCCGCTCCGGTGGCGGGGGTACCTGCCATCCGCACGGCAGACTGCGGTCGAGACCACACGATGCTCGTGACTCGCGACGGTCAGTTGTGGACGTTCGGCGCTAACGACGTCGGGCAACTTGTCGATGGTGGGACGACTAACCGCCGCACACCGTTCCATGTGCCGGGTATCGACGATGTGGTGGAACCCGGTGGAGGTAACGCGTACACCGTTCTCCTGCGTGCGCCGAGCGCCTAAGGGTCTTATGACTGCGGGGCAGGCGAAGGCAGCCTACTTGCACCCGCGTTGCATCGGGGCACATCGACGCCGAAACGTGCAGAGCGGCTGACCGGTGTTTCGGCTGATAAATGGCCGATTCCTGTGGAGCCGCCTGTCGGAATCGAACCGACGACCTTCTCATTACGAGTTCGACCTGGCCCGTATACCCGTTGTGGTGAACCCTGCGGCTAGGCGCGAATCGTTCGTCACCAGGAACCCTTTCAGGTGGGCTTTGGTGACCGGCCGGGGACACTTCGGGGACACGCCCTGTCGGGCCGGTAACAGGTTTCGTCGAGTCTTGTCGGTGCATCCTCACGCCAGCTGGTCGGTGCACGACAATCAAGTCCGGAACAAGCGGTTGCGGACGTTCGGCGCGCGCCGGCATCCGGGCGCGGGCTCAAACAAGGGGTGCCCTCGCGGCGGGAAGTCGCGCCCTCGCGGATCGCAACTCGCGTTCTGGCGCAACGTGTTCACGCCTGCAAACGGACCACCGGTCACCGCCTGAGCCCCGACCGTCCGCCGCAAAGGCCCGACCTGAGAACCCATCGTGGAAGAGCTGGACAGACCAGCAGGGCGCCCCTGCGCCACCACCAGACGGCTACCGCTCAACCCACAATCCGCGCCACAGGCCAGCGGCTCCACGGATTGAGGCTTAGGAGACACGTCCTAGGCCGCAATGCCTCAGAAGTCACCTAAGCCGGTGGGGCGCAGAATCCAAAGCCCGCTGTTGATGTCGCTGGCGAAGATGAGGTTGCTGGACCGATCAGGGTAGACACCCCAAACGAGCGGGACGGGTGGGAAGAAGCCAGTGGGGTCCTCGGTAGGGGGTGGCACGAACTGACCCTTCATGACTGGCTCCCGGCGGTCCGCAAGCGACCACCACACAATGCCGTCGGTGTACCAGGACGAAAACATCTGAGCCCTCCGACTGCCAGCGTTCTCCGTGTTGTGAATAGAGTAGAAGCCGTCCGTCCGCATTGATCGACTGTTGGGAGTGGAGAAGGTCGACAGCAGTCGGTTGTTCCCGCGGTTGTTCGTGTAGATCTGCGCCTCACCCCACCCTTGGTAAGGCTGGCCACA
Organism: Nocardioidaceae bacterium; assembly: GCA_013696975.1. Taxonomy (GTDB): domain Bacteria; phylum Actinomycetota; class Actinomycetes; order Propionibacteriales; family Nocardioidaceae; genus JACCZJ01. Next base: position 3,990 of record JACCXO010000139.1, read on the forward strand.
GCCAGCCGGGGAGAAGTCCTCTGGGTTGATGACCATCGTGCCGCCGCCCCTGGCCAAAGTCATGGAATGGTTGTCGGCGTCCTCATCCGGCGGGGCGATGTCGCTGCGCCCGAGCGGACCCCTCAGCCCGCCATCCGCCCGCACGCGGAATCGAAGCGTGCCGTAGTCCCAGTAGGACGCGAACAGGGTGCGCCCCGTGCGGGTAAACCTCACGCTGTGCGCAAACGACGCCGCAAAACAGCCCACGTTGTCCGGGTTATCCGCCGGGTCGACGCCGAGATCCCTGCCCAGCGCGAAGCCACCTACCTTACGCGGCCGAAACGGGTTGGTCGCGTCGACGACGATAACCTCGTCGCTGCCCGTGATCTGCTCCGCGAAGACGTTCGCGCACGCAGCGAGCACCCGGCCGTCGGCGCGCACTGAGAGGTCTACCTCATGGCAGCCGACGGTGCCAGGTTTCACTCTGTATCGAGCTATGTTCCGTGGCCGGGTCGGGTCGGTTACGTCGAAGAACGCCAGTCCGCGGAAAACCCGGCCACTACCGGGATCTCCGCAGGTCTGAATCCCCACTACCGCCAGGTCACCAGTGAAGCGTGGAGTGTCGACGTGGCGTACGACGACGTCCTCTGCGCTCGTCTGGTCCGGGTTCCGCAGCCGGCTGACCAGCGTCGGGTTGCGCGGGTTCCGCACGTCGGCCACCTTGACGCCGGTGGCGGGGCATGGACCGGACCACACTCCGACATAGGCGTACCCTCGGTGCTCCCATACATCGGCATTGAGGCCGCGACCACCGAGCGCGGAGTGACCCACGACCGTCATATTGCGTGTCCGCATTGACGCCCGCTGCGCTGGCCCGGGCGTTAGCAACGGCGCCACAGCTGCTAACCCGTGCGCCGCAGCTGCTAACCCGTCCGGCTGGTCACCTGGCACTTCAAGCGCCGTCAGAGGCCTCGGCGTCATCACCGTCGCCAGCGCCGCAACCAGGGCTACGGCGGCTCCTGCCTTGGTTCGTCTGATAACACGACTGCGCATGGTGGCAACTCTCTTTCGTTAGTTCCCCAGGCGCATAGCAGCGCCAAGGTTGGAGTTTCCTTCGTAGAAGCCGATGTTGTCGACCTTGGCGGCGCCGGGCCCGTCGTAACGCAAGATGTACAGCCCGTTGCGGACGTCGGTGACATAGATCAGCCCGTCCCGGATGATCGGGTAGCTCCACATAACGACCTTGTTCCTTCCCTTGGACAGCGCCGGGTCTTCGGTAGTCACCGAACGCAGCGGGCGAGGTGAGAAGACACCGGTCTGCTGGGGCTGTGCCGGGTTCTTGATGGAGAACGCCTGCAAGCCCGAAGAGTGCCAGGTCGTGAACGCAAGGTTCGGGAGCACTGTGGCGTTATGCGCCGCGTAACTGGTGAACTTCGTGTTTCGCGGGTTCTGCCCTGCTGGGGTCGAGCAGTACGACGGGTGATTCTGCCTGGTTCGGTATTGTCCGACGACTCGGGGGTGCCGCGGATCGCTGATGTTGGCGATCTTCGTCCAGCCCCACGGACAGCCCTCTTCGTCGACGAAGCCGCTCTCGGGGTCCCTGAAGTCCAGCAGGTCGCCGTACACCTCTTCGGTGAGGATAGCGAGCGGTCGACCCGGAACCTTCACCGCCGTGTGCGCGCCGGGGTTGGTGTATCGCACCCGGTTCTTGACCGGTGTGATCAGGCGAACACGTGGGTGTTTCCGGTTGCGTGACAAGTCACTCGTGTCGGCGATGAGGAATCCGCCGCCGAGGTAGGACAAATAAAGACGGTTGCCTTTGGGATTGGTAGCCATGGCGTGCAAGGCGACGGTGCGGACCTTGCGCACCGACGCGGGGTAGCGGTGGTTCGGATTGAACGAGGCCACCTCGGTCACCTCGCCGTCCCGGGCTTTGCTGATGTCGGCCACGACCAGGTTCGCACCCGTCACCTCACTGGTCGGCGTCGAGTAGTAGAGAAGTGCCCGGTCGGAGCGGTTTGGGTCCACCCACAAGAACATCTCGTGCGGCTTGGCCGGCGGAACATAGGTCGTCAAGAGCCGCGGACGCGCGGCGAATTTGCCGCTGAGGTCGTAGAACTTGAACGTCGGGGTGACCGGCACGTCCGCGCAGTCGTGAATGAATGAGCTGCAGGTGAAATTCATGACGATGAGCATCTTCTGTTGTGGCCACACCCGGAGTTCCCGCGATGTCTCGCCGACATTGCCCTCGTTCGGTGCGCCAATCTTGCCAACTACCCGTGGCTGCTTCGGATTCGCGATGTCCACAACCAGGACACCGGGGTGACTGTGACGGGGCGAGCCATCAGTTCGGTTGCCGACATACAAGTAGTCCCGATAGATAGCGGGTGCAGCATTCATCCCCCGGCCGAACAACCTGTTGCGACCAACCAGCGTGAAGTTGTCGGCTCGTCGCTTCGCCACTTCAGACAGTGGAGCGGCGTTTGCCGACCTGGTTACCGCCGGTTCAGTTGCCACCGGTTCGATTGCCTGGGTCGCGCCAGAAGGCAACGCAAGCAGCACCGCAGCGGCCAGAGCGCCAAGGGTGGCTACCCGGGTGGAGAGAGATCGTGAGGGCATGAGCGGCTCCAATGCAAAGTCAGCACGGCAATTTGCACGGCGTCTCGCTTTCGGCTCATACACCAAGAGCTCATGCCGCGCCCCCGGTAAATGCCAGAAGGCACGATCAGTCTCCCCTGACCGACTCGCACGCCTCCGGTGGAAGGAAAATAACACTACGTCCTCTAGCCCGCAAGACCTCATCGCAGTCTCGCCGGCGAACGCCATAGTAAAGC
>JACCXO010000058.1 GCA_013696975.1 Nocardioidaceae bacterium
CGGCCGCGGCAGACCCGCCTCCGGAGCCACCGGGGATGCGGTCAAGATCCCAGGGGTTGCGGGTGGGGCCGTAGGCCGAGTGCTCTGTGGAGCTGCCCATGGCGAACTCGTCCATGTTGGTCTTGCCGAGCATCGGCATACCGGCTTGGCGCAGGCGGGTGACGAGCGTGGCGTCGTATGGCGGTATCCAGCCCTGGAGGATCTTGGAGCCACACGTCGTCGGGACGCCTCTGGTTGCCATGATGTCCTTGACGGCAATGGGAACCCCGAGCAGTGGCGGCACCGAGCCACTCTGTGCCCGGCGTTTGTCAGCCTCGGCCGCCTGGGCGAGCGCACCCTCGGCATCGACGTGGAGGAAGGCGTGCACAGCAGCGTCGACGTCTGCGATCCGGTCCAGGTGTGCCCTCGTGGCTTCGACGGAGGTCACCTCCCCTGTCCGCAAGGACTCAGCCAAGGCCACCGCCGACAACCGGGTCAGGTCGGTCACGCCTCTTCCCCCAAGATGCGGGGCACTCTGAACCGTTGCCGCTCGACCTCGGGAGCGCCGGCCAGTGCGTCCTCCGGGGAAAGGCTGGGCCGGGGTTCGTCGGGGCGGAAGACGTTCTGCAGCGGAACCGCATGCGAGGTCGGCGCGACGTCTGAGGTGTCGACCGAGCTGATGGTGGCCACGGACTCCAGGATCACCGAGAGCTGAGGCGCGAGATGGTCGAGCTCGGCGTCGGAGAGGTCGATGCGGGCCAGGTGCGCGAGGTGCGCAACCTCGTCGCGGGTGAGGGTCGTGGCTGGGTCAGGCATGGCCGCAATCCTAGTGGGCTAGCGGACAGCCACCTCGCAGCGAATAGTGACGAGTGGACATCAGCTGGCAGGCAGCGCGCCCGGCGTGTCCAACCCGCCGACGGCAGCTTGATATCGATTTCGTGATGTCATATCGAAACCGATATGCCGCCTGCCGGAGCCCCGGCGGACGCGAACGGAGTCTGGTTGCCGGCCGCCGCCCACCAGCCGCATCTCAGTGACGCATCGGCTCGAGAGCGATTCCCCCGCGTCAGCCGCCCGTCTGCACTTGGTTGAAGACGATGTAGCCGACGGTGAAGCAGAGCCCTAACAAGGCGATCACAGCAGCCAGCGCGATGACGAGAGCCTCGCGCTCACTCCGGGGGGTAGGCACACCCAATGGGTCGACGCCGTCAAGGTGCGTCCCGTCGTTGCCAGCCGGCGGCTCCTTCATGCCTCACCAACCCTGGCGACTGCCTCTGCGGCCTCGGGACCCTGGCTGAGCAGCACATCGAAGCCCGCTTCATCGAGAACAGGCACTTTAAGTGTGATGGCCTTGTCGAGCTTGGATCCTGGCGCCTCACCCACCACCACAAAGGCGGTGCTCTTGGAGACAGCCGAGCTGGCCTTGCCGCCTCGGACGACGAGCGCCTCCTTGGCCTCGTCGCGAGACCACCGCTCGAGTGACCCGGTGACGACGATGGACATTCCCTCGAGGGTTCGCTCGACGGCAGTATCGCGCTCGTCGACCATCCGCACCCCGGCCGCTCGCCACTTGGCTACCACTGCGCGGTGCCAGTCGACCTCGAACCACTCCCGCACCGACTCGGCGATCGTCATACCGACCCCCTCGACAGCCGCAAGCTCTTCGACAGAGGCTGCTTGGACGGCGTCGAGGGATCCGAACGTTTCGGCCAGTGCTCGTGCTGCGGTGGGACCAACATGTCGGATTGACAGTGCCACCAACACCCGCCACAAGGGCTGATCCTTGGCCTTGTCGAGGTTGGCGAGCAATCGGGCGCCGTTGGCCGAAAGCTCGCCGTCGCGTCTTGTGAAGAGTGCGGTGGCGAACAAGGCAGCCTCGTCGAGAGCGAAAACGTCGCCCTCGTCGGTCAGCACACCCGCGTCCAACAACGCTGTCGCCGCCTCGAAGCCGAGTTGCTCGATGTCGAACGCGCCTCGGCCTGCCAGGTGGAACACTCGTTCGCGGAGCTGCGCCGGACACGACCGCTGGTTGGGGCAGCGGATGTCGGCGTCACCCTCTTTGGTCGGCGCCAACGTCGTATCGCACACCGGGCACTCGGTAGGCATCACGAACTCACGCTCGTCACCGGTCCGCAGATCAGCGATGGGGCCGACGATCTCCGGTATGACGTCGCCCGCCTTGCGCAGCACCACCGTGTCACCGATGAGCACGCCCTTGCGCCTGACCTCAGACGCGTTGTGCAGCGTCGCGACCTGCACCGTCGACCCCGACACCCGCACCGGCTGCATGCGCCCGAAGGGAGTGACCCGCCCGGTGCGACCCACGTTGACCTCAATGTCGAGCAGCTTGGTGGTGACCTCCTCAGGCGGATACTTGTAGGCGATCGCCCATCGCGGAGCGCGTGAGGTCGAGCCGAGCCGGCGCTGGAGCGACACCTGGTCGACCTTGATGACGACGCCGTCGATCTCGTGCTCGACGTCGTGGCGGTGTTCGCCGTAGTAGTCGATCAACTCCCGCACCTCTCCGAGACTGGGCAGCACCTTCGCCCGGTCGCTGACCGGCAGTCCCCAGGCGGCCAGAGCGGCATACGACTCCGACTGCCGCTCCGGTTCGAAGCCGCGTCGAGCACCCAGGCCGTGGCAGATCATGCGCAGCGGGCGGGTCACGGTGACGCGCGGATCCTTTTGCCGGAGCGATCCCGCCGCGGCGTTGCGGGGGTTGGCGAATGGCGGCCTGCCCGCCTCGACCAACCCCGCGTTCAGCTCCTCGAAGGCGGCCACCGGGAAGTAGACCTCACCGCGGACCTCGACGAACTCCGGCATCCGGTAGACGTCGGACTCTGCCAGCCGGTGCGGGATGCCCTCGATCGTGCGCACGTTGGGTGTGACGTCCTCGCCGGTGCGGCCATCGCCGCGCGTGGCGCCTCTGACGAGCCGACCCTGCTCGTAGGTGAGGTTGATCGCCAGCCCGTCGACCTTGAGCTCGCACAAGAACTCCGCCTGGTCACCTCCTTCGCGGCCAAGGCGGTCCGCCCAGGATGCGAGCTCCTCGGGCGAGAATGCGTTGTCGAGGCTGAGCATCCGCTCCGCGTGCTCGACGGCGGTGAACTGGGTCGAGAGGGCACCGCCGACCTTCTGCGTGGGCGACTCGGGAGTGCGCAGCTCCGGGTAGGCCTCTTCGAGCGCCTCGAGCTCGCGCATCAGCGCGTCGAACTCGCCGTCGGTCACCGTCGGGGCGTCCGTCACGTAGTAGCGCCAGCGATGCCCCTCCACTTGCTCGGCGAGATCACTGTGCCGCTCGCGGGCGTCGATGGGCGCTGCCGCCACCTCGGTGGTGGTTGCCGCTGCCACCTCGGGGAGGTCGGTCTCGGTCATGGACCCATCTTGCCGTGCTCCTCCGACAGATTCTGCGCCACGCGTTGTGCCAGGCCCAGCGCCTGCCGCGCCCACGCGGGCGACGCTCCCGCCAGTCCACAGGCAGGGGTCACCACTGTTGGCGGTAGCTGCTCAGGGTCGCTGAAACCGAGGTTGCTCCACCAGCCCAGCACTCGCCGGGTCACGTCTGCATCCGTCGGCGGCTGCTCGGCCGGGTCGAGGGAAGGTATGACGCCGAGCCACACCTGACGGTCCGCGTCGACCCAGGCGGCCACCTCGTCGTACTGCTCGGACTCAAGGCGACTCGGGTCGAAGGACACCGCCTGGAGTGGCGTCTGGCGAAGCACCGCCCACGGGACGGCCGGTGCGCAGCAGTGCAGGACCGGCTCGGCACCAGATGCTGTGATTGCGTCGCAGGCCCATCCCAGGGCCTCGGCTGCATCCGCCGCTGTCACCGAACGATGCCGGGAGAACCCACTCGCGGTGGGGATCGACCCGGAGAGCACGGATGGCAAGGCCGGCTCGTCCAGCTGTACGACGATCCGCGCGCCACCCACCCGGCGCCCGACATCTGCGATGTGGTTGTGCAAGCCCTCGGCCAGAGCCTGGGCCAGGTCCCGCCGCGCCCCGTGATCGGCCAACACCTTGTCCCCGCGCGGCCGCTCGACAACGGCGGCGAGAGTCCAGGGACCCGCCACCTGCAACTTGAGAGAGCCTTGATGGCCCTGTGTCAGCTCTTCGAGAGTGTCGAGGTCTTGGGCGAGCAGGGACGCAGCGCGTCGATGGTCCAGACCAGAGGCATCCGTCAGCCGCCAACCCGCGGGCTGAAGGTCTACCCCCAGCCCGGTGATCATGGCCAGGGTGCGACCGATCATCGAGGCGCCTGGACCCCTCGCGGGCAGCTCGACGACATGAGGCAGCTCCCCCACCTCGCCAAGCACAGTGTGCAGGGAGTCGGCGACGTCCTCGCCCGGCATCGACCCGATCCCCGTGGCTCTGTGTGTCACCTGAGGACCCTAACCGCCCCGCGCAAGCGGTCAGGCTAGGGTACGGCGGCGGGCGGACGCGATTGTGGCGCTCCCCACCACCCGCGTGCCGTCATACACGACGGCGGCTTGTCCGGGCGCGATGCCGCTGGCTGGTTCGATCAGCTCGATCTGGACGTCGTCGCCGCTGACCCGAGCAATCGCGCGGTGCTCCTCGCCATGTGCGCGCAGCTGCACGGTGCAAGCCAGCTCCTCGAAAGGCTCGCTCCCACACCAACGCGGCTTGATGCCGATGATGTGGTCGACGGCCAGCTCTTCGCGTGCACCGACCGTCACGGTTCCTGACACCGGCTCGATGTCGAGCACGTAGCGTGGCTTGCCGTCCGGTGCCGGCTTGCCGAGGCGCAGGCCTCGCCGCTGACCGATCGTGAAGCCGAACGTCCCCTCGTGGGTGCCCAGCACCTCACCGGACGTGTCGACGATCTCCCCCTCACCCGCATCCAGCCTCTCGCGCAACCAGCCAGCCGTGTCCCCGTCGGAGATGAAGCAGATGTCGTGACTGTCAGGCTTGCGCGCCACCGACAACCCGCGCCGCTCCGCCTCTGCGCGAACCTCGGTCTTGGTCGAGCTGCCAAGAGGGAACAACGAGTGTGCGAGCTGCTGCTGGGTCAGCACGCCCAACACGTATGACTGGTCCTTGCCCGGGTCTATTGCCCGGTGCATCTCGATCAGCCCGTCGACCCCGTTGCGGAGCTGGGCGTAGTGGCCGGTCGCCACCGCGTCGAAGCCGAGAGCCACCCCTCGATCCAGCACGGCGGCGAACTTGATCTTCTCGTTGCACCGCAGGCACGGGTTGGGCGTGCGACCCTCGGCGTACTCCGACATGAAGTCCTCGACCACCGACGTGTGGAACTGGTCGCTCATGTCCCAGACGTAGAACGGGATGCCGATCACGTCAGCCGCGCGACGCGCGTCGTTGGAGTCCTCGATCGTGCAGCACCCCCGCGCGCCGCTGCGGTAGGACTTCGGGTTGCGCGACAGGGCGAGGTGGATGCCGGTGACCTCGTGCCCCACGTCCGCGGCCCGAGCCGCAGCCACTGCCGAGTCGACGCCGCCAGACATGGCAGCCAGCACCCTCATGAGCTGGTTCCCGCGAATAGGGCGGGCGATGCACTCGTGGTTGCGCTTCCGGCCCCAAGACCTGCCGCCCGAGCACGCTGCACAGCCGGTCCGATCGCCTCGACCAACCGCTCGATGTCATGTGCCGTGGACGTGTGGCCGAGAGAGAACCGCAGCGACGCCCGGGCAGTGGCCTCGTCGCGGCTCATGGCGAGCAGCACGTGCGAAGCCTGCGGCACGCCGGCCGAGCATGCCGATCCGGTCGAGCACTCGATGCCTTGTGCGTCGAGCAGCATCAACAGCGAGTCACCCTGACACCCGGGGAACGTGAAGTGCGCGTTGCCGGGCAGCCGGGCGTCGTCGGGGAGGCCGTTGAGCTGCGCATCCGGCACGGCGTCGAGCACGCCCGAGATGAGCCTGTCGCGCAGCTCAGCCAGCTCGACAGCCCGGGTGGGCTGGGACTTGACGGCCAGCTCCGTGGCCAAGGCAAAGCCGACGATGGCTGGCGCGTCGAGGGTGCCGGACCGGACGTCACGCTCCTGTCCACCGCCGTGAAGCAACGCCACCAGGTCGGCTTCGCGGCGCAGCAACAGCGCACCCACTCCGAACGGCCCGCCGACCTTGTGTCCGGTGACCGTCATGGCATCGACGTTCACTCCCGCGAAGTCGACCGGCACCTGCCCGAGAGCCTGGACGGCGTCGGTGTGCACCGGTATGCCGTGCTCGCCGGCGAGGGCGACCACCTCGTCGATCGGCTGCAACGTGCCAACCTCGTTGTTGGCCCACATCACGCTGACCAGCGCTACGCTCTCGGGGTCGCGCTCGATCGACGTACGCAAGGCCTCGATCAGCAGAATGCCGTCTGCGTCGACGGGCAGCAGCTCGACCTCCGCCCCCTCATGGGTCGCGAGCCAGTGCAGCGGGTCGAGCATGGCGTGATGCTCGATGGCGCTGGTGAGGATTCGAGTCCGGCGCGGGTCGACGTGGCGGCGCGACCAGAAGAAACCCTTGGCTGCGAGGTTGTCGGCTTCGGTGCCGCCGGAGGTGAACACCACCTCGGACGGACGAGCGCCCAAGGCCGCGGCTATCGCCTCACGTGACTCCTCGACGATGCGGCGGGTGGCTCGCCCAGACCCATGCAGCGACGAGGCATTGCCGAGGCGCGCCAACTGCGCGGCCATCGCGTCGACCACCTCGGGGTAGATCGGCGTGGTGGCCGCGTGGTCGAGGTAGGCCACCGACACGGGCAATTCGTCGTTCATCTGCAGACAAGGGTAGTCGCCAGTCAGAGCTCGGCGCGCCACGTTCCGGCGTCGTTGCTGAGACGTCGTACGACGCTGGCCACGAAGCTGGTGACAATCTCGTCTGGAGGCCTCGCCGCGTCCTCAGTGATCGCTCGTTCGTCGTCGCCAGGCGGTTCGAGCGCCTCGAACTGTGACTTCAACAACGTTCCCTTCATGAAGTGGCCGGTTCGCGCGTCGATCCGCTCGGCGATGAGCTGCTCATCACCGCACACGTACAGAAACCAGAGGCCTTCGTCGTGGCCCCGCAAGATGTCGCGGTAGCTGCGTTTCAGCGCTGAGCAGGTCGCCACCGCACCGCGGTGCTGGTGGGAAGCAAGCCAATCACCGATGGAGTGCAGCCACGGCAGCCGGTCGTCGTCGGTCAACGGTATGCCGGCCGACATCTTCTCGCGGTTGGCCTCGCTGTGGAAGCCGTCCGCGTCGGCGTACTCGACCCCGAGCCGGTCCGCCAACAGCTCCCCCACCGTGCTCTTGCCCGAGCCGGACACACCCATCACAACTACCCGGATGCCGGTCAGTCTTGTCGCCTCGGCCACCTCGGCTGTCTCCACCGACTCCCCTTGCGCGGCTTGCGCCGGCTCAGTCGACTCCGTTGATGCGGCTCAGCGCTTGCGAGCCAGCGCCTGTTCGGTGGCGGACTTGAGCACGCTGTGCAGGTCGCCGACGACGCCGAAGTCGACCAGCTCGAAGATCGGCGACTCCGCGTCCTTGTTGATGGCGACGATGGTCCTCGAGGTCTGCATGCCGGCCCGGTGCTGGATCGCACCCGATATTCCCGCTGCGACGTACAGCTGCGGCGAGACCGTCTTGCCGGTCTGGCCGACCTGATAGGCGTGGGGATACCAGCCTGCGTCGACCGCCGCACGGGAGGCGCCGACTGCCGCACCCAGTGCGTCGGCGAAAGCCTCGACCGTGGCGAAGTCGCCGCTGGTGCCGCGGCCGCCCGCCACCACGATGGCTGCCTCGTTGAGCTCTGGCCGGCCGGTCGCCTCTCGCGGGCGGCGCTCGACGATCCGCGCCGTCTTGGCAGCATCGCTCACATCGACGTCGACGGTCCGCTCGGCAGCCGAACCCTCGGCGGGCTCCGGCGTCACCGCGTTTGGCTTCACAGTGACGATTGGGGTCCCCTTGGTGACGCTGGCCGTCACCGTGTAGTCGCCGGCGAACACCGATTGGGTCGTGGTGACCCCGCCGTCTCTCGGCTGGACGTCGACCGCGTCTGTGATCAGACCCGAGCCGGTCTTGATCGACAACCTGCCGGCGATCTCCTTGCCCTCGGCGTTCGAGGGGATCAACACGGCCGCCGGTTGCTGAGCCTCGACCAACTGCGCCAAGGCCTCAGCCTTGGGCGCGACGAGGTAGTCGCTCAGGTCGGCCGAGTCGAGCACATAGACGCGCTCAGCGCCGTAGTGCTTCAGGGCGTCGCGCGCCGCGTCGATCTGAGAGCCGAAGAAGACGGCCGACGGCTCGCCCAGGCGGCGGGCGAGAGTCAACAGCTCGGCCGTGGTCTTGCGAACGGAGCCGTCGACGTGGTCGACGAGGACAAGAATCTCGCTCATGAGTCGGACAACTTCCCTTTCAGACGAACTTCTGGGCGGCCAGGAACTCGACCAGCTGGTTGGCGCCGGTGCCGTCCTCGTCCGTCACGATCGCGCCAGCGCTGCGAGGCGGCCGCTCGGCATACGCCTCGACCTTGGTCCAGGCAGCCTCCAGGCCGACGTCACCTGCGGCCACGCCGAGGTCAGCAAGCGTGATCTCCTCGACGGGCTTCTTCTTCGCGGCCATGATGCCTTTGAACGACGGGTAGCGCGGCTCGTTGGACTGGTCGGTCACACTTAGCACGAGCGGAGTGCTCGCCTCGATCACCTCGGTGGCCGCATCGCCGTCACGCCGCACTCGAACGGTGTTGCCGTCGACTGTCACCTCCGATGCAAATGTCACCTGCGGGACGCCGAGGCGCTCCGCCAGCATCGCGGGTATGACGCTCATCGAGCCGTCTGTCGACGCCATGCCACACAGCACGATATCGGCTCCTTGACGTTCGACGGCCTTAGCCAGCAGTAGCGACGAACCCACCGAGTCGGAGCCATGGATAGCGTCATCGACGATGTGAACACCAGAATCAGCACCCATTTGGAGCGACTTCAAGATGGCCGCTCGCGCATCGGCGGGGCCCATGGTGAGGACCACAACCTGCGCATCCCCTGATTCGTCGCCGTCACGGATCTTGAGCGCCTCCTCGACGGCGTATTCGTCGAGCTCCGACAGCATGCCCTGGACACCGACTCGATCGACCGTGTTGTCGGCGTTGAACTTGCGGTCGGCGGTCGCGTCGGGCACGTACTTCACACAGACAACGATCTTCATGGCCTTGCGGGCTCCTGTGTCGCTCGAGCAGATGATGGCAGTAGTTCCGACGTTACTAGCGCCTCAGGCGCCCGCCGCCGCGGTGCCTCGTGGGATCCCTCACAGCAGACGCTGTATCGGTGTCCGCCGGGTTGCACGGTCAGCGGCCCTCGAAGGTTGCTTTGCCGGGCCCCTCTTCGATGAACGACCGCATCCCCGCAGCACGATCCTGGGTGGCAAAGAGCGCGGCGAACTGCTGGCGCTCGATCTCGAGCCCCGTCTCGAGATCTGTTTCGAGTCCTCGGTCGATCGCTTCCTTTGCTGCCCTCAAGGCGAAGACCGGGCCATGCGCAAATGCCGAAGCCCAGGCGAACGCGGCGTCATACACCTGGTCGGCAGACACGACCTTGTCGACCAACCCGATCGACAACGCCTCTTCCGCGCCGATGAACCGGCCCGTGAAAATGAGCTCCTTCGCCTTTGCCGGGCCCACGAGGCGGGTCAGCCGCTGCGTTCCGCCGGCGCCAGGGATGATGCCGAGCAGGATCTCAGGCTGCCCCAGCTTCGCGTTGTCAGCAGCGATGCGTATGTCGGCACACAGGGCCAGCTCGCACCCGCCTCCCAGCGCATACCCGGTCACCGCTGCGACTACCGGCTTGGGAATCCGTGCGACGGCGGAGAAGGACGACTGCAAGGCACCCGATCGCTTGACCATGTCGGGGTAGGACATGTCCGCCATCTCTTTGATGTCAGCTCCCGCGGCGAAGACCTTTGCACCACCCCACACCACCACAGCCCGCACGTCATCGCGCTCGGTGGCCTCAGACGCGGCATCTCTGATCTCCTCCTGCACCTGCTCGTTGAGCGCGTTCATGGGGGGCCGATCCAGCTGGATCGTTCCGACACCGTCGGTCACCTCAAGATGCGCAAACTCAGCCATGCCGAGGAGATTAACCAACGGTCTTTGCCGCTACTCGCCCCCCTCAAATTTCGAAATCGTTCACTCGCACGGAAATACGCGAGGAATGAGCGCTCGCACGGCCAAAAAGCGTTCACATGCACGAAACTGGCAGATCGAGCCGCTCGACGAGCCGGCGCATCGCCTTGTCGGCCGCCTGCCGAACCGCACCTTCGGAGTCTTCGCGTGCGGAACGCACCACGGGTTAATGAGCCACATCCGGGAAGCGAATCGGTGACCGCCTGTCGTGAGTCCCCATCTCGCCTGCCCGGCGAACATCGCTCGGTATGTCAACTGCGGTCAGTTGCTTTTCCACAGTGCTCGAACTGTTGTTCGATTTTGTCGGCAGCCTGGTCTAAGTTTGGGTTTATGGTCACTTCGACGGTTGAGCGGTATGACGGTGGCGGCACGTCGTCTGCTGAGCCGTTCGAGTGGTGCCTTGTCCAGATCAGCGCAGCGTTGGCTCAGGTGGTGGACGTGCCGGCGTGGACGCTGAACGAGACCGACCTCGTTGCCAGGCTCAGCCACGCTCTTCGGTGCGGGCGGGTGTGGATGAGCTGGTGGCCCGGTTGGTGGGGTCGGCGTTGGAGCGTGACCTGGACCGACTGGCCGGAGCCAGCTCACCGACGGCTTGGTTGGCGCACAGTCAGGGTTTGTCGCGGCGGCGTGCCGCTGAGCTGGTCTCTCAGGGCAAAGCGATCAGCGACCGGGTGGAGACCACCAGGCGCGCCTGGGCTGCCGGTGACGTCACCACCGAGCAGGCGGTGGTGATCGCCGGAGCCATTCACCGGCTCGGTCCCGACGTCGAGCAGGCGGCCTCGCTGAGAGCCGAGGCGCACCTGATCCAGCTGGCACCGCACTACTGTCACGAAGACTTCCAGCGCCTCGCTCACCGCATCGTCGAAGTGGTCGACCCGGACGCGGTCGACCGCAAGCTCGGTGTCTTGCTGCAAGCCGATGAGAAGCGGGCCCTGGAAGCCACTGTGTTCCGGGCCTGCCGCGGTGTCGACGGGATCGGCTCGTTCTCCGGCAAGTGCCCCAACGCCAACCTCGACATGCTCACCACCGCCTTGGAGGCCATCGCAGCACCCCGACGCGGCAACGGCGAGGGCACCGACCCCGACACCGGCCCGTTGACGTACGCACAGCGGATGGGACAGGCGTTCGCAGAACTGATCGAACACCTACCGGTCGACAAGCTGCCCCAGCATGGGGTCGCGAACGCCTGCATCGTGGTCACCATCACCCTCGACCAGCTCCAGAGCGGGTTGGGGGAAACGGTGCTGGACACCGGCACCGCCATCTCCACCGGCCAAGCCCGCCGGCTGGCGTGCAACGCGAACCTGATCCCGGTCGTCCTGGACGGCGACTCGCGGATCCTGGACCACGGGACGGGCAAACGGCTGTTCGACCGGCACCAACGGGTCGCGTTGGGGGTCCGCGACAGAGGCTGCGTCTTCCCCGGCTGCAACCGGCCACCATCATGGACAGAAGCCCACCACATCACACCGTGGTCGCACGGCGGACCCACCGACCTGGCCAACGGGTGCCTGCTCTGCGGGTTCCACCACCGCCTCATCCACCAA
>JACCXO010000077.1 GCA_013696975.1 Nocardioidaceae bacterium
GCCAACACCCGGAACGCGACATCCTCCACCAGCCGGCGTTCGATCCGTCGGCTGGACCGTTCCCCGGTGCAGTACGCGTACAGCAGCACCGCAAGCATCGCCGACGGGTCATACACCGCCCCGCCGCGGCCATCGGCCCGGTACCCCGCCACGAAGCTGGACATATCCAGCTCGGCGACCACATCCAGCAGAAACCACGCCAGATGACCATCGGGAAGCCAGTCCGCCACCGACGGCGGCATCGAGAACACCTGATCACGGTCAGCGACACGCACATTTACAGCCATACCGGCAATTTTTCCGGACCGAGCCCGGCCAGAGCTGCAGGCACGCCGCCGATTCATGCGACAGCCACGTCAAAGGCCCTTTCGCTGGAACAGCGAAAGGGCCTTCTGATGCTCTTGGCAGCAATTTGGCAGCAGACGCTGCCGCCGCGCAGCCCTCATTCCACCGGTCGTGAAACGTTCGGAGTCGCTCAATCTTCGGTGGTAAGCCGTGTGGTGAGGCAGGTGGCGAGGTCGGCGCTCGACCTTCCACAGCTCGCTGCGGCTTGAGTGTTCCGGTGTTGTCCATGTTGTCGGCCGGCATTCCCGAATCTGGATCATCCTGCTGACTCGTCCAGCTTGCTGAGCGCTGGATGCTACGATGTGCTACATGCGAACGGTGACACATCGGGAGATGCGTAACAACAGCTCAGAGATTTTGCGTGCCGTGGCGGGCGGTGAAAGCGTCAGGGTGACCAACCATGGCCGGGTTGCTGCGGTCATCTCACCCCCGAACGAACCGACGCTGACGCGGCTGGTGGCCGACGGGCAGGCACGACCGGCGCGTCGGCCGGTTCAGCAGCTGACCACGATCAAGCGGCGCAGGAGCACGGTGACGAGCGCTGACATGCTCGACGACGTGCGCGGTCGCTGGTGATCGTCTACCTCGATACTTCCGCGGCTGTGAAGCTGCTTGTAGACGAGCCGGAGTCGCAGGCTCTCACCACGTACTTGCAGGAGGCGGTTGTTGATGCCGACGGCGAGGTGGCCGCCGCCTGGCTCTTGCACACCGAGCTGCACTGCGCAGCGGGGCGCCATCCGGAGTCCATCGCTGTGGGGGCGGTCGGCCAGCTGCTGGACGCGGTCACTCTCGTCGACGTCACCCGGGGGGACCTCCTCACTGCTGGTTCTCTTCCCGGAGGGTTACGGTCGCACGACGCGATCCATCTAGCGGTGGCGCTGCGAATCGGTGCCGACGCCATGGTCGGCTACGACGTCGAGCTGCAGCAGGCGGCCGACGCTGCCGGCCTGACTGCGATAAGTCCTCGATAACCAGGTGCAGTACGGCCGGCGGCCGCTTCGAACGGCGCCTGATCACTTGGCGCTGAGCGTCACGTCCGGGGACGTCGTTTCGAGATTCGTCCTTGGCTGGTTAGGCGCTGGTCGCGACGGTCGACCTTCTTCAGCTGACCGACACGGCGATCTCTGCCGCGCTTCGTCAATGACCCGTGACCACGCGGAGCGACAGCCGACGCTGCCGCTTGAATGCCATCTAACACGTACCCACAACGTCTCGAACGTCCCCCCTGGGGAACGCAGACGTCCCTCCTGGCGTCAGAACAGCCCAAGCTGCGGCAACAGCTGTCGTGCGGCAGCGAGCAGTCTGCTGGCGCTTGGACGGCTTCGGCAGCTTCGCGTTCGCTGGCTGCCTCGGCGGGAGTCGTCGGATATTCGAGCTCGTTGCACCGCCGACGGAGTGCGCCGAAGGTGCGGAAGCCCTCTCCGAACTGGGCGCGGAGCGCCAGATCGACGACGTAGTGGCCGCCGTGGGTGGTGGGTCACAGGCCCTGGTGGGTAAGCAGAGCAGTGCCGGCGTATCTCGCGCTGTCGTAGGCGAGGACGAACGCGCTGTCGGGATCGTCGGACGCGATCGTCCTGGCCGTCGCCAGAGTCCGGTCTGCCTTGTCGAGCAAAGGCTCACCGTTCGCCGCGCCCCCGGTGATCTTCTGAAGCTGGCGGGTGGCGACGAGTTCTTCGATCTCGGACTGGTCGCGAGCCCAACGGGTCATGTTTGTTCTCCGTTTGCTTCGAAGACGGCGACGTTGGGGGAATGCCTGACCTGCTCGACGAGCGGGTCGTTGTTGGTGGCCCACTGCTCGGAGGTTCGAAGGATCGGGTTGATCGGCAGGCCGAGCCTGGTCTGGGCGCGGTCGGCGGCGTCGTACACCTCGGCGCGGAGGGGATCTCCGATCACCAGCACGTCGATGTCGTTGGGTGGGGGGCCCGGTTGGCCTTGGTAGCGGTCTGCCCAGGACCCGAAGATGACGACGCACTCGACCCTTGGCAGTGCGAGCTCCTCACCGATCACGGCGAGAGGGCCCAAACTAGGTTCGAGCAGCTGCCTCACTGGTGCCGTCGCCCGATTGGCGGGGTTGGCGCGGACCAGCCGGTTCCTGCCTTGGGTCCTCGCTTGCAGGAGGTCAGCCTCGATCAGCCGCTGGGCTTCGCGTTGCAATGTGGTGAGTGGTACGTCGAGTCGTTGGGCGAGCTCAGTGAGTCCGAACTCCTGGTCTGGGTGCAGCAGGAGCCAGGCGAGCAGCTCGGCTTGATGCCGGGAGCGGAAGATCGGGAGAAGCGGCGGAGCCTCACTACGCATAGATGAAACACATCTCCCATCTATGTGGAGATACAAGCTTCGTTCCAATGTCCTACGGTCGGTCTCATCGAGCGAGCGGGCGGCCTGCCGGGCGCCTGCCAGACCGGCAGCCCCGCCTAGCGGGCACCGTCACCACACGCGGCGCGAGCTCTTGGTGCCGAGAGAATCGATTGCGTCGCACAAAGCTCTGGCCGCCGTAATGGTGGACGCCCATTTGGCGTCCCGTTCGAGGGCGCCGGTGCGAGCAAGTTCTGCCACGGCCTGCAGCACCCGGCGGCAGCCTGCCGGGGATGCCGTGACGCGCTCAACACACTCGCTCAGATCGTGTTCGACAGTTTCGATGCGATCGTGGACTTGCACCGCAATCGCTCCGTTCGCAGCCGCCCTCCGCTCTTCGTAAGCCGCACGCCGGCACGCTTGTGAGCACCACACGGCTGGCCTCCCAGTTGGTCGGGCCGGCACCGGATTCCCACAGCGAGGGCAGATTCCGGGCTTGAGCCGACAACCGGAGCTCTCGCCTTGTCGCAAAGTCTCGCCAACGCGTTGCTCACGGTCAGCCACGGCGGCGGGGTGCCCTCGCACCTCAACCACAACTCGCTGCGTCGAGGCATCGAGTCGCTTGCTCGGATTGGCCGGTTTCCGCTTCCGCGTGCGCAACCTCTCGAGCGCAGTCCGCCGAGCCGCCTGCCGCTTCGCCTGCTTTCCCATCTCATGGCCCTTAGTTGTGCTCGACTGTGATGCCCTCCTCAAGGCCATCGAGCTCCAACCAGCGGTCACGCACGAGGTCCCGACAACTGTCCCGCGTCAAGGACTTGGCAGGGTTTCGTGCTGGGGAAAGGTGGGGGGGTTGTTGTCGGTCCGCGTGGCCGGTGTGGACGTCGAGGGGCCGGTTCCAGGCCAGGGCCTCGTGCGGGCGGAGCTTGTTGTACTCGACCCGGAATGCCTCGGCGTGTGCGCGCAGGTCCAGGGCGTCGGGGATCTCTTCGAGGAACAGCTTCTCGTACTTCAAGGTGCCGAGGGGCCATCAGGGAGGCTGGGCGACTTTTGCGCTCCCGCTTGTGCGTTGCCGGTCAATCGGTAACGCACAGCGATCTTCTGACTCTCAAGTTACTGACCACTAGCGACTTCCCCGCTTGTCATCGTACGAGGCCGCTAGGCCAGACGATGTCCGTGTGGACTCGACGGTCGGCTGCGTAAGCGACAACGTCAGCGGTGCCCCCGAGACCGCGCGACTGCTTGCCGTCCCAAATTGCGACCATTCGATCTGACAGCTCTACTACACGCCTGTCGGCGGCAAAGAACGCTTCCTCGCTCGGCTCGACGTACGGCATCCGGACCACCTCGGCAGCGTGTCCCAGAACTCCAACGCCTCCCGGCGCGACGGCGACCCGGTCACGGGGTCGCTCCTAATCGCCGGCAGCTGGTCGAGGTCGACCCCGACGAGGCGCAGCCTCGTCACGATCAGCGCGTCGAGCTCGTCGTCGGTCGGCTCCTGGGGCATCCGGGCCACCGCTCAGCAGTCGTCGAGGGGGATTGCTTCGGTGAGCCGGTACTCGGGGTCTGCGCGGTCACCGGCTCGCCTTCTTCCGCAGGAGCACGCGAGGCTGAGCTCCTGCAAGCGGAACCGCGTCATGTCGCAGCTCTGCGATCAAGCGTTCGTCGCGGGCCACTTCTTGGAGGCAATATGAGGAGGAGGCGAGCGATCCAATCTCGGGTCAGTGCGATCCCCGCCTCGGGTCAGTGGTGCGAGACGGGGTGGCCACCCGGCAAGGGGTGTAGGCGGAAGCCAGACGG
>JACCXO010000126.1 GCA_013696975.1 Nocardioidaceae bacterium
GTGCGACCCCGTCGGCCGCAACCTCCTCGGCCTCGGGCTCCACCTGCACCTCGAGGTTGAAGAGGAAGCCGACCAACTCCTCCTCGATCGAGTCACGCATCGCCGTGAACAGCTCGAAGCCCTCCCGTTGGTATTCCACCAACGGGTCCCGCTGGGAGTATGCCCGCAGCCCGATGCCCTCGCGCAGGTAGTCCATCTCATACAGGTGCTCGCGCCACTTGCGGTCGAGCACGGACAGCAGCACTCTGCGCTCGAGCTCACGCATCACCTCGGCGCCCATCGCTTCCTCACGCGCGTCGTACGCCTTCTGCGCATCGCCGGTCAGCGCTTCGACGAGGTAGTCACGAGTCAGTGCCTCGCGCCCACCCATCTCGTCTTCGAGCTCCTCCTCGGTGACACCTACGCGGTAGAGCGTCTTGAGGGCCGTCCACAACTTCGCCAGGTCCCACTCCTCGGGGAAGCCTTCGGTGGCACCGACGACATAACCCTGCACCGTGTGGTCGATCATCCTGCGCACCTGCTCGTGCAGGTCGGCGCCCTCGAGCACTCGCCGGCGTTCGCCATAGATCACCTCACGCTGGCGGCTCATGACGTCGTCGTACTTCAAGACGTTCTTGCGGGTCTCGAAGTTCTGGCTCTCGACCTGGCCCTGTGCTGACGCGATGGCGCCGGTCACCCGCTTGTTCTCGATCGGCACGTCGTCGGGGATCTTCATCGTCGTGAGCACCCAGTCGACCCAGTCGGACTTGAAGAGTCGCATCAGGTCGTCTTCGAGGGACAGGTAGAAACGGGACTCACCCGGATCGCCTTGGCGGCCGGAACGACCCCGCAGCTGGTTGTCGATCCGGCGGGACTCGTGCCGCTCGGTGCCGACGATGTAGAGCCCGCCCACGTCATTGACCTCGTCGTGCTCGTCCTTGACCTGCTGCTCGATGCGTTCGTGAGCCTGCGGCCAGGCCGCCTCGTACTCATCGGAGTGCTCGAGCGGGTCGAGGCCTTGGGCGCGCAACTCCTCGTCGGCGAGGAACTCGACCGATCCGCCGAGCATGATGTCGGTGCCACGGCCCGCCATGTTGGTCGCCACCGTGATAGCCCCCTTGCGCCCAGCCTGAGCCACGATGTGAGCCTCGTTGGCGTGGTGCTTGGCGTTGAGCACGGTGTGAGCGATGCCGCGCTGCTTGAGCAGACCGGAGAGCCGCTCGGACTTCTCGACCGAGACGGTGCCCACCAGCACCGGCTGGCCGTCGGCGTAACGCTCGACGATGTCGTCGATGATCGCTTCGTACTTCGCGCCCTCGGTGCGGTAGACCAGGTCGGGTTGGTCCTTGCGCACCATCGGCCGGTTGGTCGGGATGGAGATCACGCCCAGCTTGTAGATCTTGTCGAACTCCGACGCCTCCGTCATGGCCGTCCCCGTCATACCGCCGAGCTTGTCGTAGAGCCGGAAGTAGTTCTGCAGCGTGATCGTCGCCAGCGTCTGGTACTCCTCGCGTACCTGCACGCCCTCCTTGGCCTCGATGGCCTGGTGCAGGCCCTCGTTGTAGCGGCGCCCGTGCAGCATCCGGCCGGTGTGCTCGTCGACGATCAGCACCTCTCCGTCGATGACGACGTAGTCGCGGTCGCGGCGGAAGAGCTCCTTGGCCTTGATGGCGTTGTTGAGGAACGAGATCAGCGGGGTGTTGACCGCGTCGTAGAGATTGTCGATGCCCAGGTGATCCTCGACGCTTTCGATGCCCGGCTCCAACACCGACACCGTCCGCTTCTTCTCGTCGACCTCGTAGTCGTGATCGGCCTTCAGCCGGTCCACGATCGTCGAGAACTCGTCGTACCACTTCACCGACTCATCGGACGGGCCCGAGATGATGAGCGGCGTGCGCGCCTCGTCGATGAGGATCGAGTCGACCTCGTCGACGATCGCGAAGTGATGCCCGCGCTGCACCAGATCCTCGATGCTGTTCGCCATGTTGTCGCGCAGATAGTCGAAGCCGAACTCGTTGTTGGTGCCGTAGGTGATGTCGGCCTGATAGGACTCCCGCCGTTGCGCCGGAGTCATCTGCGGCAGCACCATGCCGGTCGTCAGCCCGAGGAAATGGTAGATGCGACCCATCCACTCGGCGTGGTACCTCGCGAGATAGTCGTTGACGGTGACCACGTGCACGCCTTGGCCGGTGAGTGCGTTGAGGTACACCGGCATGGTGGCCACGAGGGTCTTGCCCTCGCCGGTCTTCATCTCCGCGATGTTGCCGTAGTGCAGCGCCGCGCCCCCCATCAGCTGTACGTCGAAATGGCGCTGGCCCAACACCCGCTTGGCCGCCTCACGCACGGTGGCGAACGCCTCCGGCAAGAGCGAGTCGAGCGAATCGCCGGACGCCAGGCGCTGCTTGAAGTCGTCGGTCTGCGCTCGCAGCTCCTCGTCACTCATGGCGACGAACTCGTCTTCGATCGCGTTCACCTGTTTGGCCGCGGCCTCGAGCTTGCGAAGCTGTTTGCCCTCGCCGATACGAAGGACTTTGTCGAGCAGAGCAGGCACGAGCGGGACTCCCTAGGGTTTGGTTACAACCTTGCCCATACTAGGCGACCACCTGAGGCGCTCCCGCTGCCTTCGCCAAAGCCGCCAGAACAGGAGCGAGATCACCGCGTGACCCCACGACGACACTGGCCAACCCCAGCCAGCCGGCGAGCGACTGGAGCTCTCCCCAGAGCCGTTCAGGCGTCACCGGTGGAGCAGCGGGCTCGGCCCAGGCGCCTTGCACCAGCAGCGCACCGAGCTGACGGTCGGCCTTCAAGTCGACGCGGGCGATTATCCGTTCACCGAGCAGGAACGAGTAGACGTAGTAGCCGTAGATCCGCTTGGGCGCCGGGACGTAGATCTCGATTCGGAAGCGGTAGTCGAAGAGCTGCTCAGTGCGGGTGCGCTCGAAGATCAGCGAGTCGAAAGGGCTCAGGAGTGCGCAGGCGTCGACTCTGCGAGCCAGCCTGGCGGCATGCCACAGGTAGGCGGGCCGCTGCCACCCCTCGACAGCGACCGGCAGCAGCTCCCCCGCTTCGACGAGCTCCACGATGGCGTCAGCCGTCGGCTTCGGCTTGAGCCGGAAGTAGTCGCGGAGGCTTCGTTCGGTGCCGACGCCCTGGGCCATCGCGGCGGTTCGGATGAGCGTGCGATGCGCCTCGGCCGGGGTGGGGGTCGGTGCGTCGATGACAGAGTGGGGAAGCACCCGCTCCGGCAGGTCGTACACCCTCTCGAAGGCAGAGTTTCGCCGAGCGGCGGAGAGCTGGCCGCTGTAGAAGAGCCACTCGAGCGCGATCTTGACATGGCTCCAATTCCAGCCCCAGTGCTCTGTGGACCGGGGCGCGTCGTGCTCGATGTCTCGCGCCGTCAACGGACCTCGGGCGGCCACCTCCTCCAGGACCGACGCCACCAGGTCGGGCTGCTCTGCCCAGACGCGCCGCATCGAGCCCCACGCGACATCCGCCGCGGCCGCCATCCGGAATCGCAGTGCCGGCTGCAGGTCGACACGCAGGTACGACGCTTCATGACCCCAGTACTCGAAGACGCGTCGCGGTGACGAGCCCGCTGCGCGGTGCAGCAACTCGACGTCGAACGGGCCCAGGCGGCTGAAGAGTGGCAGGTAGTGAGCCCGCTTCACCACGTTGACCGAGTCGATCTGGAGCAAGGCGATGCGGCCCATGACCCGGTTGAACGCCCGCATCCCAACCGTGGACGACGGCGGGTCGCTGAAGCCTTGAGCGGTCAGCGCCACCCGGCGTGCCTGGCCGCAGCTGAGAGAGTCGCGGGTCATCCAAGCGGAGTCTGCGCGTTTACAGCAGCTCGAACTGCCCCTGCCACTTGCTCGATAGAAGCGCGCTTGAGCAGATATCCGGAGGCGCCACACACAAGTGCCCGCTGCAGTCCAGGCTCGGCCTCGGAGGAGGCCAGCATGAGCACCTTGGCCGATGCCATCAGCTCTGCGACTATCTCAGGCCAGGACGCACCATCAGCTTCGTTGAGGCTGACGTCCAACAGGACGACATCAGGCTCCGCGGCTTTGCCGAACTCGACCGCCTCAGCGCTCGAGGCTGCCTCCGCCACCACCTCGATGTCGTCCTGAGCGGCGATCAAGATGGCGAGGCCGCGACGATACAGGTCTTGGTCGTCCACGACCATCAGGCGGATCGAGGTGCCAGGTTCGCGTGACACGTTCAGGGCGTCAGGCGGATGACGCCGTAGTCGTAGCCTCGACGACGGTAGACCACCGAAGGCTCTTCGCTTTCCTTGTCGATGAACAGATAGAAGTCGTGGCCGACCAGCTCCATCTCATAGAGCGCTTGGTCCAGCGTCATCGGCACAGCCTGATGAGCCTTCTCGCGCACGACGAGGGGCCCGTCGCCAACAACCGTCAACGGGCCGACCTTGTGCACCCCGGCCGGGTCGTCTTCCTGATCGGGCGCGTCGACGAGGTCGTCGCCCTCGGTCCCGAGCGCGTCCGCCAACGACGGGGGGGTGCGTGATCCGTGATGAACTCGACGACGGTCGTGGGCCTTGCGAGCCTGGGCGCTCAGCTTCTCGACCGCCCTATCGAGCGCTGTCATCTTGTTCTCGGCCGCGGCCTCGGCACGAAGGACGGGGCCTTTGCTACGGATCGTGATCTCCACACAGGCTGACTGGTCAGACAGCCGGGGATTGTGCTCTTCGGAGACCTCGACGTCGATTCGGATGATGCGCTGGTCGAACTTCTCTAGCTTCGTCAGCTTCTCCTCGACATGGTCGCGAAACCGATCCGATACCTCACAATGCCGACCCTTGACCACGATTTCCACACGCGCCTCCTTGGAAGTTGGGAGCTGATCTGCCGAACACATCCGCTCTGGTGAGCTGGGAACGGCACCCGCCCGGCCGACCTGGTCTTCGTCCCCACATTCGCCTGCTGAGGCTTTGCAGCTTGTGCCACGCTGACCTTCTCCCGGTTGCGGCGGGTATGCGACCCTCCGTCGAGGCAGGACTTACTACTAAGCCGCTCCGTGCTCAGCGAAAACGTCGACGGCATGATGCGTGCCCGCCTGGAGTCCGCCTTACGTGGGCCGTTTCGCCAGCGGCTGGCATCGGCTTGCCGACAACCGCCTCGGTCTCTCGAGACGTCGTCAACGCAACCACGGGCCCGGACGGGTGCCATCTGACAAACAGTAGTCGGTCATCCCACGAACCGTCATCGAACTGACTCGCTGACGGCTCGGGGGCTCGCCGGAAATGCCGACGTCAGCCGCGGCCACGCGCGGTGGCCGCCACCACGGCCACTCCAAGGACGTGCGCGCCTCCCCCGCTCAGCACTCGGCATGCTTCCGAGGCGGTCACGCCGGTGGTCACGATGTCATCGACGACGACCACCGGCTGACCAACAAGGCGACAGCGTCTCTTGAGCGCGAAAGCGCCGCCCACGTTGTCCGCTCTCTCCTGCGCCGACAGGCCGGCCTGGTCGCGAACCTGTCGCGCAACCGCCAGCACCGGCTGCACGGTGGTGCCGATGGAGGCAGCCTTGAGGGCCTTGGCGCATTCCTTGGTCATCCTCAGGAGCGGGTCATGGCCTCGCTCTATGACGCTGCGGCGCCTCGACGGAACAGGAACCAGGTGCACCAAGGGAAGGCCCACGCCGAAGTCTTGTTGTGCCGCCACCACGCCGAAGACGCTCAGCGCCAGTGCTCGACCCAACGGCTTGGCCAGCGCAAGGCGTGCCTGCTCCTTGTGGGCGATCAGCGCGGAACGAGCCACGCCGTCATACTCAGCGACTGCGAACACAGAAGGCAGCCCGACCGGGCATGGTGATGGCTGCGTCCGGTGGGGCAGTGCTTCGAGCTCCGTTGCGCACGCCGGACACAACGCAGGGCCGGGTCGATGACAGCCGACACAATCGGCGGCCGCCAGCAGATCGACCGCCGCGGCGTTGAAGTCTCTTGCTGCGCACATCTCGGGAGCATGCATCGTGGCGGCTGACTTTCGCTGTGACATCCACGCGAGTGTGGACCAGATCGCCGAAGCTGCACCGCTGTGGAGAAGCCGCGGATCGAGTTGCCGGTGGTAATCAGCCTGGGTAGAAGGGACTGCGCAGCTTTCGCGGGCCGCCAACGCGAAGCCACAGCAAGTCAGGGCTGCGCGCGTAGATCTGTCCGTCCGCCGTGCCGAACGCGACAGGAGCGTCCTCGTTCGGGCCCGCCGCCACACTGACCGGCCGGGCTGGCAGGAAGCCTCCGGTCTCGGACTGGCTGGACCCGTCGATCGCGATCTCGACCGGCTCAGGCATGCCACCGTCCGTGGTCGTGAGAGCCACGACAGAGGTAGGGCTCGCCCATGCCACGTTGGAGCCTTTGGTCAGGGAGAAACCGGGGACTTGGATGTGTGTCGGCGCCTTGAGAGCCACCTTGGCAGGGTCTTGTGAATCCCGATTGATCAAGGCGATGACCAGCCGGAAGCTGTTCTTGGCTGCTACGACGGCAGCCAGTCGCACCCCGTCGCGCGAGACTGCGAACGACTCGATGGCTGCGCCGTCGAGGCCGGGGGCGCGCACTTGTCGCAGCTTGTCCTCGGTGACCGCATAGATCTTGGCCCCGACCGGCGTCCGGTCGACGAGCCACAGGACCTCGTGCACGTCCCATGAGGGTTTGATCAGGTCGGTACCGAAGCGAAACCAGGTGCCGCCGATCTCGTCGGCGTCGTCACGGGCCATGCTGTCGACCACGACTGAGCCACCGCCGGCGGGCACATAAGCCCCCAGTGTTCCGGTGATGCTGACCGCCGCAGAGCGAACGGCGCCAGCCTCCCCCGGCGCTCCCGACACTACCGAGGTCGTGTTTTCAACGACCTTGACGAGTCCTTTGCGGCCGAGAGCGAACAGTGTCTGGCTCGGCGCGAACCCGGCAGGGTCGAACCCTGCGAACTCATCGACGCCAAAGACCTCACCGACGCCCGGCACGTCGATCTCGCTGCCATCGACGCTCAACGTGATCCGCTCGATTTCAGGGACCTGCCGCAGCGTCCAGGCAAGCTGAGCCGCGAACAGCTGGCGGTCCTCAGGCGACAGCTGCAGGAAGTCCTCGCTCAACGGCACCTGGGCGACCCCGGAGTCCGAGATCGACACGGACACATCCACCTCCGTCTCACGTGGAGTGCTGACTGACACCACGGCGGCGAGACGCTTCGTAGGGCCCTCGAGCAATCCGGACACGAGCGCAGTGGCAGTCGTGTCGCCGAGCAGCGCATACACCGGGTCGGGCGTGAGGACCGTTCGGGTCGCGTCCATGAAGTACAGCGAGAACGGATCGTAGTAGCGGTCGAAATACTCGCGGCTCACGAACGTGCCCGGTGGAGGGTTCACGATGCGCCACTCGCGCTCTACCTGTCTCAGCCGCAAATCCGTGGCCCGACCGACCTCGGATGGCTGCAGCGACGTCCACGACCCACGCTCGTCGATGTGGCCGACCAGCCGGGCCAACAAAGAGACACCGCGGGCGTTATCCACCAGCTCTTGGTCCTCATAGACGGATAGCCCTTGCGTTGTCCACTTCGCTGCCGCCTTGGGGGTCAGGAACTCTCGGGCGATGGCCGAAGTCTGCGGATAGGCGAGCATCGCTCCGTAGAAACCTTGCACGACCTCCAGCTGACTCTGGCCGGGCGACGGGCCAGGAGGGATGTTGTTGATCAGTTCTGCCCCCTCAGGAGCGCTCATTCCGCGCCCAGGACTCACGTCGGAGCTCTCGGGAATCGAGACGCACGACATCAGCAGGCTCGCCAAGACGAACACCCACAGCACAGCGATGAGACGGCGGCCAGCGGTCATCGCGACGCTTCCGAAGAGCCGGATAAACGCGCGTAGGGGGCTCCCACTGCTTCGACGCCGTCCACGTCGGGCGGCTCCAGCGGAAGTGGCGGTTGAGTCCACTCGCCGCCGGCGCGGCGCGGTAGCACGACCCGAAACACCGAACCCACGCCCGGCCGACCCCACGCATCGAGCCGGCCTCCGTGCAGTGCGGTGTCTTCGATGGCGATCGACAAGCCCAACCCCGTCCCCCCTCGGGTGCGTGCTCGGGCCGGGTCGGCGCGCCAAAACCGGTTGAAGACCATGGTCTCCTCCCCTGGCTTGAGACCCACACCGTGGTCTCGCACGGTCACGGCGACCGCCTCTGGAGACGATGCCACTGAGATCTCCACTTCCCGACCCTCACCATAGTTGATGGCGTTGACGACGAGGTTGCGGACGATCCGGTCCAACCGACGCGCATCCGCCTCGGCCAGACAGGGCCTCTTGGGCAGTATGACGGTCAACTCCGAGCCTCGGTCGGCCGCCAACACTGCCGACGCCTCGACCACCCGGCTCACCACCTGACGCACGTCCACATCACCCAGGTCGAGCTGTGCCGCCCCTGCGTCGAAACGGCTGATCTCGAGCAGGTCCGTCAGCAACAGCTCGAAGCGGTCGAGCTCCGCCTGCAGCAGCTCGGCAGACCGGGCGGTGGCACCATCGAAACTCGGCCGCGCTTCGTGCAGGACGTCGGCCGCCATCCGCACCGTGGTCAGGGGTGTTCGCAGCTCATGGCTGACATCGGCGACGAACCGTCGTTGCAGTCTGGACAGCTCCTCCAGCTGACGGATCTGGGACTGGAGGCTGCCGGCCATCTGGTTGAACGACAATCCCAGCCGGGCGATGTCATCCTCGCCCCGAACATGCATCCGCTCCTCCAGTCGGCCGCTGGCGAGCCGCTCGGCGATACTGCGAGCCAGCCGCACGGGCGTCACCACCTGGCGGGTGACCAGCCAAGCTATGGTGCCCAACAACAAGACGAGGACGGCTCCCGTCGTGATGAGGGCACCGCGCACCACGAAAAGCGTCTCTCGCTGCTCTTGTAGCGGGAACACGTAGAAGAGCGCGTAGGTCCTGCCGGAGGTCTGGTCAACGCTGGGCGGCACCCGAATCTGGGACCCGACCACCAAGCCCGGCTGGGTCGGAGAGTCAGAGGCCGTCGGGAAGATCGTGGTGTAGGCGCGCCAGCTGCCTTCGGTCGAACGCACCTTCTCGAGCAGATCCTGCGGGATCGAGGCTTCCGCGTCGAACCGGAGGCCGGCTTCGAGCACGCCGCCTTCCTCCGCTGACCCGGTCAACGACGCGGGACCCAGCGCGACGATGCCGTAGTCGTCGACCGCGTCCGACCTGGGGGCCAGCACGTCGAGCAGCGGGTTGAGCGCCGAGCCGACATCGAGGAGATCGATGTCAGGAGCACTGTCCAGGCGTGACTGCGCGGCCGCGAACCCCGCGGCCGCCTGGGACAAGGCAGCATCAGTCTTGCTGTCGAGGACGCCATCGGTGACCTGGCGCAGCATCACCCATCCGGCCAGCAGGGCCAGGCCGGTCGAAAGAGTCAGCGTGCCGATGACGACGCGGGCTTGGATAGACCGCCGCCACAGCTGCAACACCGAGCGGATGGGGGCCAGGAGCGCCAAGGCGTGGGCCGGCATGGGCGATCAGCTGCCTGTCGCCTCGCCGGCCTTGTATCCGACCCCTCGCACGGTCATGACGATCTGAGGGTCTTCAGGGTCAAGCTCGACCTTGCTGCGCAGGCGTTGCACGTGCACGTTGACCAGGCGGGTATCGGCGGCGTGGCGGTAGCCCCAGACCTGCTCCAGCAACACCTCTCTGGTGAAGACTTGCCAAGGCTTTCGGGCTAGACACACGAGCAGGTCGAACTCGAGTGGCGTCAAGGACAACGGCGCGTCTTGTCGTTTCACAGTGTGACCGGCTACGTCGATCAGCAAGTCGCCGATCTCGAGCGACTCCGGTGGTGACTCCTCGAACTTGCGTAGCCTGGCCCGCAGTCGCGCCACCAGTTCCTTGGGTTTGAACGGCTTGATGACGTAGTCGTCAGCGCCCGACTCGAGGCCGACCACGATGTCCACCGTGTCGCTCTTGGCGGTGAGCATGATGATCGGGACGCCGGACTCGGCACGGATCTCCCGACATACATCGACCCCGTCTTTCCCCGGCAGCATGAGGTCGAGAAGCACGACGGCTGGTTGGAAGTCTCGAAAGGCCGCCAACGCCTTGTCCCCGGTTGCGCACACCCGAGGATCGAAACCCTCGTTGCGCAAGACGATGGTCAGCATCTCAGACAACGACGAGTCGTCATCGACCACGAGCACCTTGCCCCGGTGGGGCCGGACAGGTTCCACGAGGCTCCTCTTTTATTCCGGCGTCGGCGGAAGTGACCGCTGGGTGCAGCCTACGTCGTGGGGGCCTCCGTGGCCGTGAGGCCGATCTGCGCGGCCGGTTCAGTAGCGGTAGGCGTCGGACTTGAAGGGCCCGTCAACCGGTATGCCGAGATACTTTGCCTGCTCTTCGGTCAGTTTGCTCAAGGAGACGCCGAGCGCCAACAGGTGCAGGCGAGCCACCTCTTCGTCCAGGTGCTTGGGCAGCACGTAGACGCCTGTCGGATAGTCCTTGGTCTTGGTGTACAGCTCGATCTGCGCCAAGACCTGATTGGTGAATGAGTTGGACATCACGAAGGATGGGTGACCGGTCGCGTTGCCGAGGTTCATCAGGCGCCCCTCGCTGAGCACGATGATCGTGGGGCCACCGGGGAAGCTCCAGAGGTCGACCTGCGGTTTGACGGTCTGGCGGGATATCCCGGGCACCGCCTCGAGACCGGCCATGTCGAGCTCGTTGTCGAAGTGTCCGATATTGGCCAGGATCGCCTGGTGCTTGAGCCGACTCATCTGCTCAGCCGTCACGACCCGGTAGCAACCAGTCGCGGTGATGACGATGTCGGCACTGCCGATGACCTCGTCGAGGGTGGCGACCTGGTAGCCGTCCATCGCGGCCTGGAGCGCGCAGATCGGGTCGATCTCCGTGATGATGACGCGAGCACCCTGACCACGCAAGGCATCCGCGCATCCCTTGCCGACATCGCCATATCCGCAGACCACGGCGACCTTGCCACCGATCAACACGTCGGTGGCTCGGTTGAGGCCATCGATCAGCGAGTGGCGGCAGCCGTACTTGTTGTCGAACTTCGACTTGGTGACCGAGTCGTTGACGTTGATGGCCGGGAAGAGCAGCGCTCCGTCACGGTGTCGCTCGTAGAGCCGGTGCACGCCGGTGGTGGTCTCTTCGGTGGCGCCCAAGACGCCGTTCGCGATCGTGGTCCACTTGTCGGGAGTCTCCGCGACGGTCCGGGTGAGCACGCGCAGGACCTCTCGCAGCTCAGCGTTGTCGGTCGACTCCGGGGCTGGGACTGATCCTTCCTTCTCGTACTCCACCCCGAGGTGGACGAGCATCGTGGCATCTCCTCCGTCGTCCAGGATCATGTTGGGGCCTGTCGATGCCTCGACCGGGGACTCAGTCGGCGCTTGGCCTGCGGGCCACGTGAGGATCTGCTCGGTGCACTCCCAGTACTCCGCCAGCGTCTCGCCCTTCCAGGCGAAGACAGGCACGCCCTGAGGGTCCTCCGGTGTGCCGTCGAGTCCGACGACCACCGCGGCGGCCGCATGATCTTGAGTGGAGAAGATGTTGCAACTGGCCCATCTCACCTCGGCGCCGAGAGCTGTGAGGGTCTCGATCAATACGGCGGT
This sequence comes from Nocardioidaceae bacterium, assembly GCA_013696975.1. Classification (GTDB taxonomy): domain Bacteria; phylum Actinomycetota; class Actinomycetes; order Propionibacteriales; family Nocardioidaceae; genus JACCZJ01. The sequence goes on from JACCXO010000126.1 coordinate 11,609, forward strand.
CTGCACCGTCATGTGCAGCGAACCCGCGATGCGCGCTCCCGCCAACGGCTGGCTCTCGGTGAAACGCTTCCGCATGGCCATCAGGCCGGGCATTTCGTGCTCCGCGAGCGTTATCTCGGTGCGGCCGAACTCGGCCAGCGACAGGTCAGCGACTTTGAAATCCATGACCCCAGGTTAGTGGCTGGGCGCTTCTGCCCCGAAATCTGCCGACCGCTTGATGTCCGGCTCGATGAAGATGTACTTCGCCTCGGGGACGGCGGACCGGATCCGCGCTTCTGCCGCGTCGATCGTGTCGGTGATCACTTGAGCGCTCTCGGTCGGTGCAACCGCGATCTTGGCGGCGACCAGGATCTCGTCGGGCCCGACGTGCAGGGTGCGCAGGTTGAGCACCTCGGACACGTTTCCCTCCGGAGCGAGCAGGTTGTCCTCGATCAGGCGCCGGTGCTCCGGGCCGGCAGACTCGCCTAGCAACAGGCTCTTGGTCTCGATTGCGAGGATGATCGCGACGACCACCAGCAGCACACCGATGGCGACGGTGCCGAGGACGTCCCAATAGCCGTTGTTGGTGATCAGGGCCAAGCTGACACCGAACAGCGCGAAGACCAGGCCGAGAAGGGCAGCGAAGTCCTCGAGCAACACCACCGGCAGCTCGGGTGACTTGGAGGTGCGGATGAACCGCTTCCAGCTCGCCTGACCACGAACCTTGTTGGACTCGGAGATCGCCGTGCGGAACGACAACGACTCCAAGACGATCGCGATGAGCAGTACCACGACCGCAACCCATCCCTTGCCCTCCAGCAGCTCACTCGACTCGGCGCCGTGAAGCTGGAGCTCGTGGAACTTGTGATAGGCCTCGTAGAGCGCGAACAGGCCACCGACCGTGAACAACACGATGGAGACGATGAACGCGTAGATATAGCGTTCCCGACCGAATCCGAACGGGTGGTTCTCGGTGGCCGGCCGCTGCGAGCGTTTGCCGCCGACCAGCAGCAACAGTTGGTTGCCCGAGTCGGCGAGTGAGTGGATCGTCTCGGCCAGCATCGAGGACGACCCGGTGAGCAGCCAGGCCATGAACTTGGTCACGGCGATACCCAGGTTGGCGAGCAGCGCCGCGATGATGGCCTTGGGAGAGTTCTCTGCGCTCACAGGTTCCTCTTTCGTTGCCTGGTGCTCGAGGCAACCAGCGTCGTAGCGGATGTATCGGTGCGTTCTTCGCGGGCTTGCGCTGCTATGACCTGCTGGGTCGTCCCGACTGGTGGGCTAAGTGTGACGGTCGCCGCCGCCGAGCCCGATACCGAGGTAGGCCGCGGCGTAACGACCGGTGCTGAGCAGCGCTGCGTAGCGTGCCATCTCGGAGCCGTCTGTGGCAGAGATCGTCCGGATGTGTACGTCGTGTTGCTCGGCCGTCGCGACCAGTCGTCCGCGCTGTTCGCGCACGGAGGCCTCCTCGGTGCCGTCGTCAAGGATGAGCAGGCTTGGTCGTGAGGGGGCGCTTGCGCCGTCATCGTCGGCGAAGGGGTCGGCGAAGACGTCGCGTGTCCTCGCCGCCTCGAGCACGGGCAGCAAGTGGCCCGAGTCGGCGGCAAGAGCCGGCCTTCCCGACGTACGCCGCATGGCCTCGGCGACGCGGCGGGCCGCCCTCGCCGCCAGTACCGAACCACCCCACACCATCGGCAGCGCGTCGGCCAAAGTCAAGGCCAGATCCTTGGCGGGGTTGCTCGCGATGTCGGTGTTGGGAGAGCAGGCGATGGCCACCACGTCGAGCCGCGTCGCCACTTCGTCGGCATCCACCTCCGGACCGACACCGAGCAGGTGCAAGGCCTGCATCATCACCACGGCGACGGCCAGAGTGTCATCGGTCTGGGTCGGCAGGATCTTGCTGTGTCGACCCGCAGCATGCTCGGCCACCACCGAGTGCGACGGGCACGCCGTGACCAGCACGCATCCCCTGCGCACAGCTTCGCGCACGGCTGAGACCGTCTGCTCGTCGCCACCTCCGGGTGCCAGCACAGTGACCAGGTCGAGGGCTCCGGCCCATCCGGGCAGGCTTGGTCCGGGCCAAGCCACGAACGGCACCGGACACCCCGGTTCGAGCACCGCGCGCAGCAGACGCGCGTCTGGGCCGGCAGCGACGATGGCCCGCGGCGCTGAGTCGCGTTCAATAGCGGCCAGCGTGTCTTGCGCCGCTCCCGCTTCGATGCGGACCCGGGCGCCTGCCTCGGCGAGGTCGCGCAAGTGGTCATCTGCCGCCTTCAACACCTCGCTGTCATCGAGGCGGGCGTCGTCGAACACGTCTGCCATGGTGCTAGCCGGTCACCTCGGGCTCGGGACGTCGGGCTTCGTCGACCAGCATCACCGGGATGTCGTCTCGCACGGGATAGATGAGTCCGCACGAATTGCAGATCAGCTCGTCGTTGTCCTGATCGACCGTCAAGGATCCCTTGCAGTCGGGGCAGACCAAGATCTCGAGCAGCACGGGGTCGAGGTTCATGGAGGTCTCCTCATCAATGCGAGCACCTGGTCTCGAATGTCGACCATGGTCTCGTCGGTGTCGGCCTCGACGTTGAGCCGGAGCACTGGTTCGGTGTTGGACGCGCGGACATTGAACCACCATCGCTCACTGCAGACGGTCAGTCCATCCAACGAGTCAAGCTGTATGTCGGTCCGACCGCCATACTCCTCCCGCACCCGGTCGATCACCCTACCGGTGTCTGCGACCTCGGAGTTGACCTCGCCCGACGCGACATAGGGGTCGAGGTCGGCAAGCAGCCCTGACACTGGCTCGGGTGACTCCGCTACCGCGGCTAGCAGGTGCAACGCCGCCAGCATGCCCGAGTCGGCATACCAGAAGTCGCGGAAGTAGAAGTGTCCGGAGTGCTCGCCACCGAAGGCAGCGTCTGTCTCGGCCATGGTCGCCTTGATGAGTGAGTGGCCTACCCGAGTCCGCACCGGGATGCCGCCGTGTCGGTCAATCGTCTCGGGGACGGAGCGGCTGGTGATCAGGTTGTGGATGATGCGAGCCCCGGGCTCGACCGCCAGCATCCGGATTGCGATCAGTGCGGTCAGGGCTGACGGAGACACCACCTCGCCCCGCTCGTCGACAGCGAAACAACGGTCGGCGTCACCGTCGTACGCGAGGCCGAGGTCGGCGTCACCCGCGACGACAGCGTGCCGCAGGTCGGCGAGATTGGCCGGTTCGAGCGGGTTGGCCTGATGGTGGGGGAACGTGCCGTCCAGTTCGAAGTACAGCCGCGACAGCTCGACGTCCAGGTCGGCGAAGACCGCGGGCACCGTGTGCCCCGCCATGCCGTTGCCGGCGTCGACGACCACGTGCAGACGTCGGCCTCGCACAGAGACGAGGCTATGCAGGTGGCTGGCATAGTCGGCGAGCACGTCCAGGTGGTCGAGCGCTCCCCTGCGTTGACTCGTCGGTCTCTCCGGTGAGCTGCGCTGTGCCACGCGCAGTTGCGGCGCGCCGAGTCTCGAACAGTCGAGTGGCGATGCAGGGGTCTGGCTCGCCACCCGGTCCCGGATCGCCCGTAAGCCCGTTTCCGCGGCCATCGCGACGGCGCCAGCGCGGCAGAGCTTGATGCCGTTGTAGCGAGCCGGGTTGTGCGACGCGGTGATCATGGCCCCTGGCAGGCCGAGGTGTCCGGACGTGAAATACAGCTCGTCTGTCGAGGCAAGGCCGATCATGGTCACGTCCGCCCCGGTGTCGCGGACGCCTTCGGCGAAGGCCGCGGCGAGTCCAGGCGAAGAGGCCCGCATGTCATGCCCCATCACGACCCGCGGCGCATCGACTTCGGCGGCGAACGCTGCTCCGATCAGCTGAGCAGTCGGCTCGTCCAGCTGATCCGGCACGACGCCTCGAACGTCATACGCCTTGAAGATCTCAACCAGGTCAGCCATGTGCGGCACCTCGAAGTCCGGAGCCGATCGCGGCGTCGCGGCTCATGCAAGCACTCGACGCAGGAACTCGCGGGTTCGCCGAGTGGACATGGCCGCATCTTCTCACTGGTCGTCCCTCGCAGCGGAGAGGGCTCGTCTCGTGCCCCGCACTAGCACACCGGGACCGGATCTCCGAGCGACCCAAACCAGCAGGTTGGTTGGCGAGGAGTCGACTCAAAGGTCCTGCGGGTCGCGGCCGAGCAGGTCGGCCACATGCTCGAACAGCACCTCGTTGACCAGGGCAAGCCGCTCTAGCCGAGTCTTGGCCCTCAGCTCGACGGGCCGCCGGAAGACGACGACCCGGGCAGGCGTGTGGCCGTGGGATCTGATCAGACAACTGAAGGTGCCGGCGCCGTCAGACCACTCGCCAGGTGGCGGTGGCAGGTCCTCGGTGGCGAACTCGACGTCGGCAAGCTCGACTGGCCAGCGGGCAGTCAGGGCGGCGACCAGGGTCAAGACGAGCTCGTCGAACTCGTCGCGCGGTGTCAAAGGTTTGGCTCTGCCATGAGGGTTCAACGGGCCTGGCAGCACCATGGGTCCACGCGGCCCCCGACCTCGTCTGTTCCGAACGGACCCTCGACGTGGTGCTGACACGTAGGGCGAGGAAGTGCTGGCGGCGGCCGCACCGGGGTCTTCCATACCGGCGAGCGTATCCGCGTGGCAATCCAGATCGATGGCCCCGCCGAGCGGTAGCGTCTCCCCGTGAGTCGCCGTCGGACGTGTTCGCGTAGCACGTGCAGCCGTTCCTCGGTGGCGACTCTCACCTATGTGTATGCCGACCAGACGGCCGCCCTGGGGCCGCTCGCGACCTATGCCGAGCCGCACGCCTATGACCTCTGTGAGCTGCATGCACAGCGCCTCAGCGCACCACGTGGATGGGAGGTCATCCGCCTCCCTCAGGATCCTGCGGCTCTGCAGCCCAGTGAAGACGACCTGGTGGCCTTGGCGAACGCCGTACGTGAAGCGGCTCGTCCTCCGGAAGTGGAGGAACCGCGAGGCACCGGCGTCGAAGTGGGTCGACGCGGTCATCTCCGTGTGCTGCGCTCAACCGACGCGTAAGGCGATCGCGTCAACCGACGCCAGCAGCGAAGCGCGTCGCTGCTGGGGCGGCAACGAGTCAGACCGCGCGCTTCTTGTGCTTTCGTCGTTCGCGCTCCGACAAGCCTCCCCAGATGCCGAACCGTTCGTCGTTCAACAACGCATACTCGAGGCAGTCGCCTCGCACGTCGCAGGACAGGCAAACTCGCTTGGCCTCGCGGGTAGAGCCACCCTTCTCGGGAAAAAACGCCTCGGGGTCAGTTTGCGCGCATAGGGCACGCTCCTGCCACATAAGCTCCGCGGCGCCGCCATCGATCATCTCGAGCTTTCCCACGTCTTTCGCCTCCTCGACCCTTGATATTGCTTCGCGGTACGCCGCAGTGGCGGCATGTGAAAATTACATGCCTGTAAGTAAGCCCCGTCAAGTCCTTTGGCCAAATTGCTCGCGACACGCCGGGTAATTCTTTGGGCACGCGACCGCACCGCGTGCTAATGGGCGGACGAGGCTCCAGAGACGACGGCGATCGCAGTCACCTCCCGGGGTGCTGCGGAGGCGGCGGCGCACCCTCGGCGTTACCGTCGTCAGTCAGTTCGGCTGGAGTCGCCTCATGAGCCCCCGAGGGAGGCGCCCCCCACTGCGGTCCCTCGACTGGATAGGCGACGGAAGCTTGCGTCGCGTCTCCCGGGCGCTGCTCGGGCGCGGCCTCGGCCTCCGGGGGCTGGCCCCAGTTCTGCGCGTAAGCACTCGGCTGGGTCTGGGTCTCCTGGGGCGCTTCCCAACCGCCGTGCTGCTGGACGGCTGGGGGGTAGCTTGGCTGACCAGGCGCCTGTTCCCAGGTCGGCTGGACCTGCGGCTGATAACCGTAGCCGGGGGGACGGTCGCCATACGCCTGCGGCGACTGCCATTGGCCTTGACCACCTTGAGCAGCGCCTTGGGGGTAACCCGGTCCTGGCCCATAGCCCTGGTTTGGTGAGTACCCCTGGCCAGATTGACCTCCGCCTTGGCTCCATCCTGTATCGATCGTCTTCGCTGACTTGGGCAGCGACTGAAAGGCCGTGTATGCGAAGAAGGCAGTGAGCCCGAGCATGAGCAACTGGGCCAGCCCCAGCAGGATCGAGACGATCTTGCCAGCACCGGGCACCCCACCAAACGTGTCGAAGAAGGGACTGCCTGAGTCGGCCCCGAAACCGCTGAACCAGCTGATCAAGGCGAACAGCAGAGCAGCGGCGGCGATCGCCAAGGCCGCGGTGACGATGAGCTTGGCGTTCTTGCTTGCCGCCCCGAAGCCGACCGCGAGGAGCACGGCTCCCAACAGGGATAGCACCAGCAGAGGGTGCGTGAAGACGTGCCCGAACAGGGCGGCCCGCTGCGAGAACGGACCCACCTCATCCTCGCTCTTGAACAGCAGCGACAGACCGCTGAGGAGGTAGAGGGCGGCGACGCCCAGCAGTCCATAGGCAAAGACGTCACGAAACTTCTTGGTGGCTTCGGTGACCACGGTCTACTCCCGGGGTGAGGTGTCTTGGACGTGCTCAGCCTGCCACATCCGCCGTCGTACGGCGGCTTACCCTGCGGTGATCGGCACCGACCCACCAGCGCCGATGGTGTTGCTCACGTCGAACGTGGCTACCCCCAAGAATGCTGACACTTTGCGCGGGAGGTGATCAAGGCGCACGACCGGCTTGCGTAGACTCGACCAAGTCCCGACCCGGCGAAAGGCCACTCAGTCCCGTGAGCAAGTCCAGCACCAACCGTGACCGTCGCGAAACAGTCGAGCAGATGCGCAAGCAGGCACAAGCCGCCGAACGGCGTCGCACCCTGTCAGTGGTTGCGGTCTGCGTCGTCATCGCGCTCATCATCGTGGGCCTGGCCGGCTACAAGCTGTATCAGGACAACCAGGCAAAGGACAGGCTCGCAGCCCAAGGCCTCGAGGACATCGGCGCCTCAGCGCAGAGCGCGGGGTGCACCGCCGTCCTCGAGGAGGACGCGTCGGGGGCCGGTGAGCACGTCAGCGAGCCAGTTGACTACGAGACGACGCCGCCGGCATTCGGCCCTCACTACGACATCACCGCCGACTCAGGCGTCCACTTCTATGACGTCGAAGAGCGCCCAGAGGTAGAGCGGCTCGTCCACAACCTGGAGCACGGCTGGACGATCGTCTGGTACGACGAAACGGTGGCTGATGACACCGACCAGATGGCAATCCTCAAGGCGGCAGCGGACAAGTTCGACCTGGAGGGCACCGACCCCGCCTTCAATGTGGTCATCGCACCCTGGACCTCAGACGACGGCGAGCCAATCGCCGATGACAAGCACATCGCCTTCACGCACTGGTCGGTGCACCAGCCGGTCTACGACCCGGCGGTGTTCGCTTCGGGGGAGCAGCCTGCCTCATTCGGCCAGAGCCAATACTGCGACAGCTTCTCCGGCGGTGCGCTTGATGAGTTCATGCAGAAGTACCCCTACGACGATTCGCCTGAAGGCTTCCTTTGGCATTAGTGACCCGATCGCCGTCGGCGACCGCCCCGTTGTGCAGTACGACGCCTGGGCCGACTGAGGCACCCTCCCCCACCACCGAGTCGACGGCCTGGGTGCCTTCCCCGATCCGAGCACCGGAGTCGACCACGCTGCCCTCGACCAGGGTGGCAGCGCCTATCACCGCCCCCGCTCCGATCGAACTGCCACCGGTGATGACGGCGGACTGGTCGACCTCGGCGGTCTCGCTTATCCAGCGATCCGCCGGCTCGGCGGCATAGGCGGAACTCGAGACCCGGCCAAGCACGAGGTCGGCTGAGGCCTGGCACAGCGCGGACGGCGTACCGACATCACGCCAGTAGGCCGCCTCGGCATAGCCTCGCACTCGGCGGCCTTCAGCGAGCATGCTGGGGAAAGCCTCGCGTTCGACAGAAAGCACCCGACCCGCGGGCATTTCCTCGATTACACCGCGAGCGAAGATGTAGCAGCCGGCGTTGATCTGACGTGAGGCTGGCGTCTCAGACTTCTCAACGAACGCGGTCACGGCGCCGCCGGTGTCCGTGGGCACGCAGCCATAGGCTGTGGCGTCGTCGACCTCGACCAGATGCAAGGTGACTTCAGCATCGTGGCTGCGATGTGAGATCAACTGGTCGCTGATGCTGTGTCCGCTCAAGATGTCACCGTTGAGGATCACGACTGGATCTGCAGCAACGGAGAGCAGGTGCCGTGCGGCGTTCCTGATTGCGCCACCGGTGCCCAGCGGCTCCGCCTCTCGGACGTAGACAAGCTCCAGGCCCCAAGCGCTGCCGTCACCCAGCATGGGCTGGAACTGGTCGGCGTAGTAGCTCGTGGCCAAGACGACACGTTCGATCCCTGCTGCTGAGAGCTTGGCGAGCTGGTGTACGACGAACGGCACTCCGCCAACAGGCAGCAGATGCTTCGGGCGGTGAACGGTCAAGGGGAGCATCCGGGTGCCAAGCCCCCCCGCCACGATGATCGCCTCCACTCTTCGATCCAACCATGCGGACAGTGCGCCTGGCTGCGCAGAATAGCGTTCGATCGGGGCTGTCTACGCTGACGCTATGCCGGCCATATCGCTCCCTGTCACGACTGCGCTGGCGAACGCCTTGGCGACTGAACCCGGCCGCCCGCTCGTCACCTATTACGACACCACCTCTGGTGAGCGGATCGAGCTGAGCGTCAAGACGTTCGACAACTGGGTCAGCAAGATCGCCAACCTGCTCGGCGACGACCTGGGCTTGGAGGCGGGTCAAGGCATCCGGGTAGAGCTGCCACCGCATTGGCAGTCGACCGTCACCGTGGTGGCGGCCTGGGCAGCGGGACTCCGCCTCGTTGCGCAGGACGCCTCCTCACCTGAAGACGTCTCCGTGGTGGGACCAGCCGCACTCCATACCGCGGACACGAGACCAGCGGGTGTGGTCATCGCATGTTCGCTGCGTCCTCTCGCCGGCGCTTTCGTCGATCCGCTTCCAGCTGGTTGGCTGGATTTCGCCCGCGAGGTCCCCGGGCAGCCCGACCTCTTGTTGCTCCACCAGCCGACCAGCGGGCGTGATGTCGCCCTCGAACAAGCCAATGGCACGGTGACCCATGCGGAGCTGGCTCGGATGGGCTTGAGCGCCGCCGAGCGGCTCGGTCTACGAGCGGGTGGTCGGCTCATCACCGATGCCAACCCGGCTGACCCGACCGGGCTGGTCAACACCTTGGTGGCGCCGCTGGTGACAGGCTCCTCCGTCGTACTCGTCGTCGGAGCTGACGCGTCGACGCGCACCCGCATCACTGAGCAAGAGCAAGCCGACTGCGTTCTGTGGCTTGATGGTTAGGGTTGCGCCATGACGATCTTGGTGACCGGTGGCGCTGGTTATATCGGCGCGCACGTCGTCCGTTTGCTGCGTGCGAGAGGCGACGCGGTGGTGGTCGACGACCTGAGCACCGGGTCGGCTGAGCGGATCGCGGACGCGCCGCTGGTCGAGATCGACCTCGCGGCCGAGGAGGCGACGGCCCAGCTGACAGCTGTCATGCACGAGTACGGCGTCGAAGCCGTCATCCATATCGCCGCCAAGAAGCAGGTGGGCGAGTCTGCCGAGAGACCCGCCTGGTACTACGACCAGAACGTCGGCGCCATGGCGCATCTGTTGATGGCCATGGAGTCGGCTGGAGTCGACAAGCTGATGTTCTCGTCGTCGGCGGCGACCTATGGCCTGCCCGACCTACCCGCCGACACCCTGCTGCCCGAGACCGTCGAGTGCAAGCCGATCAGCCCGTACGGGAAGACCAAGCTGATCTGTGAGTGGATGTGCCAGGACGCGGAGGCGGCGTGGGGCTTGCGCTGGGCGGGCTTGCGCTACTTCAACGTGGCGGGGTCCGGATGGCCCGAGCTCGGCGATCCGGCTGTCCTCAACCTCATCCCGATCGCCTTGCGGGCGTTGACGAACGGCGAGCAGCCCACGGTGTTCGGCGATGACTACGACACTCCCGACGGCACCTGCATCCGTGACTATGTGCATGTCCTCGATCTCGCCCAGGCACACCTCGACACTCTCAACTACTTGAGCCGCGGCGACCGCCCACATGAGGTGTTCAACGTCGGTACCGGTGTCGGCGCATCGGTGAGCGAAGTGCTCGAGCAGATCGGTGTCTCGACCGGGTATGTCGTTGATCCGCCCGTCGTGGCGCGCCGTGCCGGCGACCCCGCGAAGCTGGTGGCCGACGTGCAGCGGATCCAGCAGACGTTGGGGTGGAGTCCGACTCAGACGCTCGCTGAGATGGTCGACTCCGCCTGGGCCGGTTGGGCGCCCATCCACGGCGAGCCCGCAGTCGCCCCCAGCTGAGCTAGTGGTGTGTCTCAGTTTTGAGTAGCTGCTTGTAGGGCGACTCGTCCTCGGGCGACTTTGGCGAGGATGTCTTCGGCGGTCGCGGTCCAGACGAATGGTTTTGGTTCGTCGTTGTGGGCGTCGAGGTAGGCCTGGATCGCGGTGATCAGGTCGGGCACGGAGTGGAACACTCCGCGGCGCAGCGCCTTGTCGGTCAGTTCGCGGAACCAGCGTTCGACCAGGTTGAGCCACGATGAGGAGGTCGGGGTGAAGTGCAGGTGGAACCGGGGGTGTCTGCTCGACCAGGCTTGCACGTTGGGATGCTTGTGGGTGGCGTAGTTGTCCAGGATCAGGTGCACGTCCAGGCCGTTGGGGACTTCGGCGTCGATGACCTCGAGGAACTTCAGGAACTCGCTGTGGCGGTGCTTGGGCAGGCACGAGCCGATCACCTGCCCGGTCAGCACGCCGAGCGCGGCGAACAGTGTGGTGGTGCCGTGCCGCTTGTAGTCGTGGGTCATCGTCGCCGCGCGGCCCTTGACCATCGGCAACGACGGCTGGGTCCGGCCCAGCGCATGGACGGAGGACTTCTCGTCCATGCACAACACCACGGCCTGATCCGGCGGGTTCAAGTACAGACCGACGACGTCGATCAGCTTCTCCTCGAACCGCGGGTCGTTCGAGAGCTTGAACGTCTTGACCAGATGCGGCCTGAGCCCGCGAGCCGACCACACACGCTGCACGGTGTCCTTGGAGACACCGACTCGGTCCGCCATCGTGCGCGTGCTCCAGTGGGTCTCGCCTGCAGGCTTCGAGTTCAGGGTCAGATCGACGATCTGGTCGATGACCTGCTGCGGGATCGTCGAGGGCCGGCCCCGGCCGGGTGCGACCTTTCCGAACTTCGCCAGACCTTGAGCCTCGAACCGGGCCCGCCACGCGCGCACCGTCATCGGTGTCACCGCGACCCGAGATGCGATCTGCATGTTCGCGACACCGTCCGCGGCCATCAGCAACGCACGCGCTCGCTGCACCTCTCGCAGCGGAGCCGTCCGCGAGACCGACAAGGTCTCCAACACCTCACGTTGACCCCGTGAGACGACCAACGCAGCAGCAGGCTTCGACATAGAACCAAGCCTAACCCCAAACCACCTAGCTATTTTGGAGACACACCACTAGTCGCCGTCGCCCGCCTGCCCCCTTCCGCCACCAGACCTGGCAGGCCGTGTCATATCGCTCTGACCTGATGCGAACGTACGGATCTGCTTGAAGCGGTCGGCTCGAACTGCCGTTGATTCGGCTCCACACGACGCACCTACCGGCAAAAACGTGCACGTGCGCGGAAGTACGACGTCGGAAGCCGAAAGCACCCGTATTTTGGCGCATGTGAACGGTTTTTCCCGCATCGCGGGCATGATCTCGAGGCGAAGCGGTGCGCCTAGCCTGGCCGTTCAGTCGTCGTCTTCGTCGGTGATCTCGTAGTTGATCTTCTTGACCGCGTCGACAGCCGAGCCTTCAAAGACCATCTTGCCGCTTTCGAGCACCAACCCTCGCTCGCAGATCCTAAGCACCTGCTTCGGGCTGTGGCTCACGAATACCATCGTTCGGCCCTCCGCCTTGAGCTCAAGGATGCGCTTCATGCACTTCTTGCGGAACGGTTGGTCTCCGACGGCCAGCACCTCGTCGATCAAGAAGATGTCGCAGTCGGTGTGTACGGCGACGGCGAAAGCCAGCCGCATGAACTGGCCGGACGAGTAATGGCGCACCTCTGAGTCGAGGAACTTCTCCATCTCCGAGAAGTCCAGGATCGAATCGAACTTATTGTCGATCTCAGCCTCGGTCATTCCGAGAATCGCGCCATTGAGATAGATGTTCTCGCGACCGGACAGATCTGGGTGGAAACCGGCTCCCACCTCGATGAGACCGGCGATCCGCCCACGCGTCAGCACCTGACCCTTGTCGGGCGACATCACGCCGGAGATCAGCTTGAGCAGCGTGCTCTTCCCTGACCCGTTCAGGCCCATCAGACCGATGCTGTCGCCCTGCTCGAGCGTGAAGGAGATGTCCTCGAGGGCGGTGAAAGAACGACTGAGCGGTTGTCGCTTGGCCGCATTGACGACGAGCTTCTTCATGGTCTTGTGGTTGGCGAGCTTGAAGCTCTTAGCGACCCCCTCGACGATGACCGCCTCCGCCATCAGACCTTCTCCGCGAATCGGCTCTCGAGCCGGGCGAAGACCGCTTGCGCAATCCAGACGAACACGAGTCCTAGCACGATCATCAGCAGACCCCGCTGGAACAGGTGAGCGGGCAGCTCCTCGGTGATCGCCTGCTGCGGCCGGTCTACCGAAGGGACCCAGAAAGCTCGGTCGTTGAGCAGCACCGCGATGCACAGTGGGCTCGACAGGTAGAGCTCGTAGACGGCCTGGCTGGTCTCGCGGAACCGATCAGCGATGATCGAGAACGGGTAGATCATCGGCACCGTCCAGGTGATGACGGTCTGCACCACGTCGATGATGTTCTGCATGTCGCGGAAGAACACGTTGAGCGCGCTGAACAGCAACGCGACCCCGAGCCCCCAGGTGAGCACGATCGCCAGCGCCATCACCCCGGCCAGGAGCGCACCGAGATCCGGATGCCAGCCCGTCAACAGGCAGCCGAAGAGAATGATCACGTACATCGGGATCATGTGGTACACCGAGACCATGATCGAGGCGACGGGGAACATCTCGCGCGGCAGGTTGATCTTGCGCACCAGCGACTTGTTCTTCACCACCGACTTCGTACCGGCGGACAAGGCGTTGGTGAAGAACGCCACCATGATCATGCCGGCGAAGATGTGCAGGGCCCTGTTCTCGAGCGATTTCGGTCCGAGGATCAGTCCGATGATGGCGTAGTACATGACGAAACGCACCGCCGGCTTGACGTACGACCAGGCGAACCCGACGACCGATCCCTGATATCGGATGCGCAGCTCCTTGCGAACCAGGAGCTTGAGCAGATAACGCCGACGGAACACATCAAACAGACCGCCGACGCGGCCTGGATTCTGCAGTGGCCCCGACGGATGCGAGTCGGCGGCAAGTCGCGTGCTCACGCTTCCACGCCACCGCTTCGGAGAGCCACTCCCTCCGCGAAGTGCGGACGCAGCGAGTTGTCGTACATCGACAGCGCCGAGCCGATGGCCATGTGCATGTCGAGGTATTTGTAGGTGCCGAGCCGCCCGCCGAACAAGACGTCGGGCTCGGCCTTGGCCAACTCGCGGTACTTCACCAGCTTCGCTCGGTCCTCGGCCGTGTTGATCGGGTAATAGGGCTCGTCACCGGACTCGGCGAAGCGGGAGTACTCGTGGACGATGACCGTCTTGTCCTTCGGATACCAGTCGCGTTCGGGGTGAAAGTGCCGGAACTCGTGGATCCGGGTGAAGGGGACGTCCTCGTCGGCGTAGTTCATCACCGAACAGCCCTGAAAGTCGCCGACGTTCCTCACCTCGACCTCGAGGTCTACCGTGCGCCAGGAGAGCTCGCCGGCCGAGTTCGCGAAGTAGGCGTCGATCGGCCCCGTGTAGACGATGGGCACCTTGCCGACGTACTCGTCGCGTACGTCGAAGAAGTCGGTGTTGAGCCGGACTTCGATGTTGGGGTGGTCGACCATCCGCTCCAGCCACGCGGTGTAGCCGTCGACCGGCAACCCCTCGTATCTGTCGTTGAAGTAGCGGTTGTCGAAGTTGTAGCGCACCGGGAGACGGGAGATGATCTCGGCCTGGAGGTCGCGTGGATCGGTCTGCCACTGCTTGGCCGTGTAACCGCGGATGAACGCCTCATAGAGAGGTCGCCCGATCAACGAGATGCCCTTCTCCTCGAGATTGGCGGCCGTCGCGCTGTCGAACTCCTTCGCCTGCTCGGCCACGAGCATGCGCGCCTCAGCCGGGGTCATCCAACGACCGAAGTACTCGCAGATCGTGGCGAGGTTGATCGGCATCGGATAGACCTTGCCGTCGTAGATCGAGAAGACTCGGTGCTGGTAGTTGGTGAACTTGGTGAAGCGGTTGACGTAGTCCCAGACGCGCTCGTTCGACGTGTGGAAGAGGTGCGCGCCGTACTGGTGCACCTCGATCCCCGTCTCCGGCTCGGGCGCACTGTAGGCGTTGCCACCGACATGGTGTCGCCGGTCCAGTATCAAGACCTCGAGACCGAGGTCGTTTGCGCAACGCTCGGCGACAGTGAGGCCGAACAAGCCGGATCCGACTATGACGAGGTCAACGCTCACAAACTCTCCTGATCCGGGACTCGCTTAGGCCGGAGGAAGTCTACGTGCAGTTGGCCGACTCCCCTCACTGACGCGCCTGCCGGGTGACGATCTTCGAGTCCAGCGTTGTTGTACCCTCCGCATGGAGGTTGTCGTATGTCGCGTCGCGTGTACATCCACGTGGGCTTGCCGAAGACCGGCACGTCATACGTGCAGAGGGCGCTTTGGCGGAACAAGGATCGCCTCGCCGAACACGCAATCGCGCTTCCAGGCGAGACCCAACAGTTCCAACGCCGCGGGGTGTGGGATCTGATGGGCCGACGACTCGAGGGCGGCGACCAGCCACTCATACCGGGTTCATGGCAGACGCTGGTGGACGACATCCACGACGGCGCCGATGAGACGGCCATCTTGTCCGAAGAGTTCCTCGTGCACGCGCGACCGGCGCAGGCCCGCAAGATCGTCCGAGACCTTAACCCGGCTGAGGTGCACATCGTCGTCACCGTCCGGGATCTCACCCGAGTCATCGGATCCATGTGGCAGCACGAAGTGTCCCAGGGCGCGACCTGGCCGTGGTCGGAGTTCGTCGCGGCAGTCCACAACCCGAAGCAAGGTCCGCCGACCGCAGGTGTCGGCTTCTGGCTGCGCTACGACCTGAGGCGGGTGCTTGACGTGTGGGAGGCGGCCGTGCCTGCCCAGCGGATCCACATCGTCGTCGTACCTACGTCGAGCGCACCGCCCACCCGACTGCTCGAGCTGTTCGCCCAGGCGACCAACATCGAAGACGTGGCTCTCACACCCCCCGACCAGATCGCCAACACGTCGGTAGGCGTGATCGAGACGGAGGTGCTCCGTCGGCTCAACGCAGGCTTGGACGGGCGGCTCAACGAGCGGCAGTATCTGTGGGTTCTCGACCATGCGCTCAAGCCCGCCCTGCGGGCCCGAGGTGGCTCGTCCCGGCTCCGAATCCCCGACGAGTATCACGCCTGGCTGTCGGCACGCTCCAGCGAGATGATGCACTTCCTGCTGGCGTCTGACTATCACGTCGTCGGGGATGTGGAGGATCTGCTGTCCGCCGGATCCGCACTAGATGGCGTCGACCCAGGCGAGCTGGACGACCACGACCCACTCGAAGCGGCCATGTCGGCACTTACCGGGATCACCGAGCATTACGCCAACTACTGGTGGAAGGTCCGCAAGCGCAAGGACGTCGACGAGGCCAAGACTCTGACGCAACTCGTCAGCTCCGGTCGAGCACTCGGCTTCAGAGCCCGGACGAAGGCGTTTGAACTGGCTGACCGAAACAGGCTGCTGGCGCACGCGGCGAGGACTTACCTGCGGCGTCGGTCGCGGCACATCTAGCCGGCCCGCCAAGGCTGCATCGGCGTCCAGGAAGCGTCGTTCCGGATCTCCCGGCTGGCCCGATAGCCCTGGACAATGGGCACGATCCCCCGGATCTGGTGTTCGACGGCAAGAGCTCGCAGCATTTCCTTGCCGACGGTCAGGAACGTCCCGACCGCGAATCCGATCGGGTTGTAGGCGCCGTGCGCGGCAAGGTAGTTAGCGACGTATCCACGGTTGCGTAAGACGTAGAACCGCGACAGGTCGCTGGAGTCGTTGAGGTGTCGGATGCCGAGGCTGATGCTGCGCTGTGGGCGCAGCCTTGTCAGCACGAACTCGTCGACATACGCCACCTCGGTCAGGCGAGACGCGAGCCAGGCGTAGACAGCGTCATCCCACGTCAGGAAGAAACGTGGGTCGGGCAGCCCGATCCTGGCGACGATGTCGCGATGGATCATCATCCCCTCGAACGTGCCGGAGTTGGTCAGGAAATAGCCGGAGCCCTTGAACACGTCACCCGGCCGTGGGTAGAAGATGCCGAGAAACTCACTGATCCTGGTCTGCCAGAAGAACGGCGTCCCGTCATGGTTCCAGCGTCGGCCGTGAAGGCACTTGAACTGGTCCGTCCAGCGGCCCAGATCGAGCAAGGCGGCGGGCAGGACACTGACGTCGTCGTCCATCATCCAAACCCACTGCGCACCCAGACCAAGCGCGACTTCGACTCCTGCGGAGAACCCACCCGACCCGCCGACGTTGTCGGTCAACCGATGGTTGGCCACGAACCCTGCCGCCATGGTGGCGGCGAACCCGTCGATGACGCCTGGGGTGTCGTCCGTACTCGCGTTGTCCACCACGACCACGCCGCGAGGTAGTGGCGACATTGCCCCGATGCTGTCCAAGAGCTGTGTCAGATAAGCAGAGCGGTTGTACGTCACCACGACGATGAAGGTGTCCGCTGGCCCGACGGATGTCTCCCGATCAGCCGGGGCCATGGGTCGCCTTGCGAGACCGGCGCCCCTCGGGAGGGCTGACGTCGGACCCGTCAGGACCGCTGAAGTCGGACCGAAGTCCGGTCCGGAAAGCACCGAACCAGCGACGGAAACCCGCCACATCGCGCTTCTTCACCAAGTAGTGAGTGGCATAACCGATTACGTCGACGAACAGGCTGACCGGGCGCACGTGACGGCGGATCAGATAGCCGCGGTTACGAAAAAAATAGTAGCGCTTGAAATCAGTCTCGGGAATCAGGATGTGGTAGCGGCCTTTGACGATGGAATCGACCTCTGCCCAGCCGGTCGGGTGTGTGAAGGCAGCCGCCGTCACTGTGCCGAACTTCAATCCGGACTTGCGAAGCCGCAGCAGGTAGTCAACCTCATCTCCGCGGATGAAGAGCTTCAGATCAGGCAGGCCGATCTCGAAGATAGCTTCACGCCGAATCAGCAGTCCGTTGAAGAGCAGGGCGGCATCTGGCCAAAAGGGTGTCCTGGTCACCGCCGCACGGTCATAGCTCAGCTTCCCGTCAACGCGAAACGGAAAGGACAGCATGGTGTCGTCCTCCGGCGCCACGATGATCGGTGAGACGGCGCTCAAGTCGCGTTCGTGTGCCTCGGACAGCAAGGTCCCGAGGCAGCTCGCGTCCTCCGGGCAGGCGTCGTCGTCCATGACCCACACCCAGTCGGCGGTGGTGGTGAGCGCCGACAGAATCGCCAGCGAGAAGCCCCCCGCTCCCCCCAGATTGGAATCCGACAAGATGTGATTGATCTCGAGGTCAGACTCGAAGGGTGACATATCGAGTCGCTGGGTCCCGTTGTCCACCACGACGACGGAGTGCAGAGGCGCCGATTGTCTGCGCAGCGACTCCAACAGCAGGGCCAGCTCATCGGGCCGGTTGTGGGTCAGGATGGCCACTGCCACCGCAGAGCGCCGCGCTTCGTCTGACACTCCGACAGCCTTCCTCAGTAACTCTTGTTGGCCATTCTCATCCTAGTCATGTCGGTGACTAGCAAGAGCTAGCGAGGTCCGTGCTGTCGTTGGCGTTGCGCTTCTTATCCTTCTTCGGCGCATCGGTCGGCGACGCAACCTCGTCTTTCGCCTGGGATGCCTTGATCGCCTCGTCGACCATCGTGCGAATCAGCCCCCAATCCGGATCACTGGTATCGATCTTGGGTGGCACAAAAGCCACCGAGGCAACCGGCGACCTCCTGGCTGCGCCGGCCAGGCCGACGAATGTGTCGACTTCACTGGCAGGAATCGAGGTCGAGATGATCTGCTCACCAGCTTCGGCTATGGCGCTGAAGTTGCTGAGCACTGTCGCCGGGTCCAGCTGCCCGAGCATGGCGTTCAGGACGCATTTCTGCCGAGCCATGCGCGAATAGTCGTCGGAGGTGGCGCGACTCCGGGCGTACCACAAGGTCTCGTAACCATCGAGACGACCCTTGCCGGCCTCGATCCAGCCGGTGATGTCGCCCACCTTCCCGATCGGGATTCGCTCGGTGACGTTGATCGTCACTCCTCCGACCGCATCCACCAGGTCCTGGAACCCCTTGAGGTCGATCAGCGCGTAGTAGCTGATCGACAGGCCGGTGATCTCCTCGACCGCTAGGGTCGTGGCCGCGATCCCCGGCTGCTTGGCGTCGGGGAAGAGGTGGGCATTGTCGATCGCCCAGGTGTTGACACCATTGAGATAGCAGCCCTCGCAGTCGAAGCCAGCCGGGAACTCGCTGTGCATCACGGAGTCTCGAGGGAACGGCACCTTGGCCAGGTTGCGAGGCAGCCCAAAGAGCACCGTGCGACCCGTTTCTGCGTCGATGCTCGCCACCGTGATGCTGTCAGGACGAATCCCGTCACGTCCCTCGCCGGCGTCCCCTCCAAGCAGCAGGATGTTGTACCGGCCATCGTCGGCCTTGGTGATGTCCTGCCCGTCGAAGACCGCCCCTATGAAGTCTCGTTGTACGGCGACCAGGTGGCTGCCGAACAGCAGCGCCCCGGTAAGCGACAGACACAAGACACCATTGCATCCAGCGATGGCGAGACGCCGACGCTGGTCCAGACGCAGCGGGTCGGCCAGCCTCCACGTGTCAATGAGCAGGCCCGCCCATACCAGCGCGTAGGCGAGGAGCAGGAACCGGATGCCGCTGAGCAGCCACAGATTCGTCGACAACGAGATCAGGCTCGTCGGCCGAACGAGCGCCACCATGCCGAACAAGACAACCAGTACGGCGCCGCACCCGAAGAACCAGCTCGCCAGGCGCCCGATCCGCTGGTCGCCCGCGAGGCGCTGAGCGCTGCCTGGCAACACGACCGTCATCACGAGAAGGGACAGGGCGCGACGGAAATGGCGTCGCCGCGCGTGGATCGATCTCGAGTCAGCGGTGGTCGACGCAGATCCAAACCTCGCCGGCTCAGCTATGGAAGCGCTGGATCCAGGCTCGGAAGGAGGGCGTGTCGCGGGCATGAGTCTCAGTATCACCAGTCACAGCAGTCACAGCCGTGACCGACCCGCCGACGCTGCCGCCATCCCGGGTCAGACGGTCATGCCGTACGTCGTTTGAGCGTCGCCGCACCCAAGGCGACCGTGGCGATGACGAATCCGATGACGACAGCGATGTCAGCCCAGAAATCTCCAGAAAGCCCCGTCGTCTGAAGCCTCCGCATCGAGTCGACGGCATAGCTCAGCGGCAGCAAATCCGAAGCCTGGCCAAGACCGTCGGGGAG
>JACCXO010000146.1 GCA_013696975.1 Nocardioidaceae bacterium
TGCGGGCGGGAGGAGTTGGCGTCGATGAGTTCGCCTTGGCGATCGTGGAGCCGCAACTGGCCACTGACGAGCCGGCCTTCGATGCCGTGTTCGAAGCGGTGACCAAGAGGCGTCCGCTCTGCTTCGACTATCAACGGCCCGCGCAGGAGGCGTCCGAAAGCCGACACCTCGAGCCCTGGGGCATCGTGTCGTGGCACGGGCACTGGTATGTCGTAGGCCATGATCAGGACCGTGACGCCATCCGCATGTTCCGCCTTTCGCGCATCAGTGGACAGCCTGTTTTCACCGGCGAACGCGACAGCTATCAGCCACCGGCCGAGATGAACCTGCGGGCGCTGGCGGAGTCGCTCGCGCCTCCGCATCCGAACAGTTCCGCCACCATCCGGGTGCGCACCGGTGCCGGTGATGCGCTGCGCCGAAGGGCCGCTCGCTCGACACACGTAGACGATGCGTGGACCGAGCTCGAGCTCGCCTTCGGCAGCAGCCATTCCCTTGCTGACGAGCTGCTGTCCTATGGCCTGGATGTGATGGTCGTTGCTCCTGTCGAGGTCCGCGACCGAGTTGTACGCCGCCTGACCGCCATCGCGACGGGGGCCGCCAGGTGAGAGCTACAACGGTGGCCGGATGAGTGCGAACGCCCAGGCACAGGTCGAGCGGATGCTTGCGCTGGTGCCTTACCTGCAGGCTCGAGAGGGCATCCGCGTCGACGACGTGGCCAGGGACTTCGGGGTGAAGCCGGCGCAGATCGTCAAAGACCTCAAGGTGCTGTGGTTCTGCGGGCTGCCGAACTCCGTCACCGGCGACATGATCGACATCGACATGGACGCCCTCGACGGTGAGGGGGTGGTGCGGCTCAGCAACGCCGACTTCTTGACCCGGCCTTTGCGGCTCGCACCTCATGAGGCGCTGGCTCTGATGGTGGCGTTGCGGGCGCTGCGTGAGACCGGCGGGCAAGAAAGAGATGCCGTTGACCGTGCGCTCGCCAAGCTCGAGGCTGCGGCTGGGGAGGTCGCGTCCCGCGCTTCGGCTGTCGACATCCACGTCGATCCCGTCGACGACCGCACACGTGCGGTTGTCGATCGGGCCCTGCGGGAGAGCAAGCAGCTCGATCTCACCTACTATGTGCCGGCCCGCGACGAGACGACGAGGCGAGTGGTTGACCCGAT
Source organism: Nocardioidaceae bacterium (assembly GCA_013696975.1). Lineage (GTDB taxonomy): Bacteria > Actinomycetota > Actinomycetes > Propionibacteriales > Nocardioidaceae > JACCZJ01. Next base: position 1,167 of record JACCXO010000146.1, read on the forward strand.
GCGACTGATCTTCTCCGAGGGCCATGCCTATCTCGAGGCCTGGTGCAACCGGGTCGACGAGGTGCGAATGTTCCGCCTCGATCGAGTCACCGCGGTGTCGCTCCTCGACATCCCGGCCACACCGCGCGCCGCATCCCATCGCGTCGACCTGTCAGGGGGGATCTTCCAGCCAGATCCGAGCGACCCGGTCGCCGTGATCGAGCTGGAGCCAGCTGCTCGTTGGGTCGCTGACTACTACCCGATCGAAAGCCGGCGAGAAATCGGCGGCGGAAGGCTGCGGGTGTCGCTGCGCTTCCGAGACGACGGTTGGCTGCAGCGGCTTATCTTGAGGCTCGGTGGAGATGCCCGGTTGGTCGAGCCGGTGCAGCTGTCGGAACAGGTACGGCGAAGGGCAGCGGAGGCGCTGAAGCACTACGCCTCGTGAGTTCTTCCGCGTGGGCGACCCAACGGCGTACGATTGCTAGCGACCGGTCCACGGATCATGAATTCCCTTGAGAGGCGCACATGCCTAACCTCGGCCCTACCGAGATCATTCTCATCATCTTCGTTCTCGTGCTTTTGTTCGGGGCGAAGAAACTGCCCGAGCTGGCTCGAGGCAGCGGTCGGGCTCTACGCATCTTCAAGTCGGAGACCAAAGGCCTGATGGACGATGACGATGCCGACGCGACGCGCACATCTGGGAGCACCAGCACCCAGGCGCAGATCGCCCCCCCGGTGACCGTCGCGCCCCCACAGGTCGTCGACCCGACCGTCGATGGCACCACCGCGCCTCCGGCTCCAGCGCAGATACTGCCGCCCACTCACACTGAGCGCGACCGCTGATCAAGCTCATCTGCGCGCTCGCCATCTAAGGCATCGTGGCTATTCTCGCCCGCGCCCGCCGCGGAGAGCGCCCACCGAGGCCGGTCAAGACCGACGACGGCCGAATGGCCCTCGCTGACCACCTGCGAGAGTTCCGCAACCGGCTGTTCATCTCGATGTGTGCGGTTGCCGTCGGATCGGTTGTGGGGTGGATCTACTACCAAGAGTTGCTGTACCTGTTACAGCAACCGCTCGACGCCACCATCGCCGAGCTCGAACGAGATGGCGACGTGGACGTCCGGGCCGTCATCAACAGTGTCGCCGGCGCTTTCATGCTGCAGGTGAAGGTCGCTTTCACGGCGGGGATCGTGGTGTCCAGCCCGGTCTGGCTGTATCAGCTCTGGGCGTTCATCATGCCCGGTCTGCACCGCCGGGAGCGCAAATGGACGATCATCTTCGTGGCGATCGCCGGTCCGCTCTTTGTGGCCGGTGTGTCGCTTGGCTACTACGTCCTGCCCAAGGGTTTGACGGTGCTGCTCGGCTTCACGCCCCAAGACATCAGCAACCTCATCGACGTCAGGGACTATCTCAACTTCATCCTGCGCATCTTGATCGTCTTCGGCATCTCGTTCGAGTTGCCCCTGTTTGTCGTGATGCTCAACCTCGCCGGAGTCGTGCGGGCTCGCCAGCTTGCGCGCTGGCGCTCGTGGATCATTTTCGCCACCTTCGTTTTCGCTGCCGTGGCGACTCCCTCGACCGACCCCATCACCATGCTGCTGCTGGCTCTCCCGATGACGGTGTTGTTCTTGATCTC
>JACCXO010000147.1 GCA_013696975.1 Nocardioidaceae bacterium
GGTGCCGTCCTCGTCGGAGTAGCCGAAGATACCGACGGCGTCGAGGCGCGCGGAGGTCAGGAAGTCGCAAAGCGTCTCGAGATCAGCCTCGGTCTCCCCAGGGAAGCCGACGATGAAGTTGCTCCGCGCACCCGCACGGGGACTCTTGGCGCGGATCGAGTCAAGCAACCCCAAGAACCGGTCGCGATCGCCGAAGCGCCGCATCCGCCGCAATACCGTGGCCGAGGCGTGCTGGAACGACAGGTCGAAGTACTGGGCCACGCCTGCCGTGGTGGCGATGGTGTCAACGAGACCCGGTCTCGTCTCAGCCGGCTGGAGATACGAGACACGGACCCGTCGTACCCCTTCGACGGCTGCCAGCGCTGGCAGCAGCGTCTCGAGCAGGCGCAGGTCGCCGAGATCCTTGCCGTATGACGTGGAGTTCTCACTGACCAGGAACAGTTCGCGCACTCCCTGCTCCCCCAGCCACCGTGCCTCGTCGAGTATGTCGACCGGGCGCCTCGACACGTTCGACCCTCGAAAGCTCGGAATCGCACAGAACGAGCATCGCCGGTCACAGCCCGAGGCCAGCTTGAGCGGAGCCATGGGACCAGAGCCCAGCCGTCTGCGCATCGCGCGGGGGCCACTCGCGGGCGCGATATCGGCCGGCAGGTCGGGAGCGGCCTGAGCGTGCCCGGGCAGCGAGGGAGCCGAGGTGGTCGCTCGCTCCACCGGGGTGATAGGCAGCAGTGAGCGTCGGTCCTGAGGAGCATGAGCGACGTGCTGGTTGCCGGCCAGGATGCCGCGTAGCCGGTCGGCGATGTCGGGGTAGTCGTCGAAGCTGAGCACAGCATCCGCCTCGGGCAGCGACGCGGCGAGCTCGTGCCCATACCGTTCGGCCATGCAGCCGACGGCGACCACCGCTTGCGTGGTGCCGTGACCCTTGAGCGCCGCGGCCTCGAGGAGCGCGTCGACCGAGTCCTTCTTGGCCGCCTCGACAAAGCCGCAGGTGTTGACGACCACCGTCTCGGCCGCTTCCGGGTCGTCGACCAGGCGAAAGCCACCTGCCTCCAGGCGCGCCGCCAGCTCCTCGGAGTCGACATCGTTGCGGGCACACCCCAGGGTTAGCAGAGCCACCGTCGCGTCACCACCGGCCGGGTGGGAGGGGGCTAAGTCATCGCCGAGCGCAGCGGTCGGCGTCAGGTCAAGAGTGCTCATGAGTTCCGTCCAGTATGCCGCGCGATCTTTCTCCCTCCCGAATCCTCACCTGCCGGCCGGCGTCGGAAAAATTCTCGGGCAGGTGGGTTCCCTCGCTTACGCGCTACTACCGCGCGGATGCCCGGACGACTTCGCGGGCACGCTCACCCGGGTCGCCCATGAGCCCATACTTCTGGCCTCCATAGGCCAGGGCGGTGACGCCGCCATCAGGTGTCACGACTCGCAGGGGAGCCTCTCCACGAAGCTGCTTCGACGTACCCTCGCGCACGAGTCCGTGGAAGACCACCTGCCCGAAGCGGTCCTCGACGACCACCCGGGCGTCGCCGTCACGAGCCATCACCTTGACCCGTGCTACCCGTGGCTGCGCCAACGGCGTATTACCGGCGCCCGGCGAACCCGGGCCGGGCGCGCTCGCACCTGGCTGGGTGCCGTCGGCCGCCGCGTTGCCCGCGTCCGTGAGATAGCCCGCCAGACCCCACAGCAAGGCGAGAACTACCACCGCTGCGATCAGCGCTCCCCAGTTGGCCCGAGAATCCCCGCCCTGCACCATGCCAGTCGTGCCGGTTGCCAGCTCGACCTCGAAGACGTCGCGAGCCTTGATCGGCGATGTGGCGAAGTGCTCGTCATACGAGGCGACCATCGGGTCACCATCGAGTCCGAGCACACGGGCCAGCATCCGCAGGTGTCCGCGCGCATAGAAATCTCCACCGCACGGCCCGAAGTTGTCAGCCTCGATGGACTCGATCACATACGGCCGGATCCGAGTGCGCTCGGCCAGCTCGTCGACTGAGAGCCCAAGACGCTGCCTGGCTTCAGCCAGCTCGGCCCCGATGATGAGCTCAGTCGGCCGCTCCGTCAGCGGGTCGGTCGATCGGTCGGTCGCCGGGTCGGACGCCCGGTCGGTCACTGGGCTTGCCGAACGCTCAACGGGGGCAGCGGGTCGACGTACCTTTTGCATCGCCCGAGCCGACAGATCAGTGGTCGCGTCGATGATCAGCCCCACGTTCCCGCGCTCGAGCTCCGCCCCTGAGTCCGCCGCGGAATCCGTGGCGCGGCGCGACTCCGCGAGAGGACGACGCAGCTCACCGATCTCCGGCAACGTCTCCGCTTCGGGCTGCGACTCGATCCGGTGCGAGAGGGCAAGTGCGCCGTCGGCGCCGGGTGTCGCGCGACCAGCGATGACCTCCTCTCGGCGCGCCGCCGGGCGCGACGCCGGGCGCGCCGCCAACGACGAAACCACGCGGGCCAACGGTGCGACAGGGGGCGCCTCCACAACGGCAGACAGCCGACTCTTCGGCCGCGGCGCTTCGATGATCGGCTCACCCGGGGAGGCTGCCGGCTCACGCTCGACAACCTTCGGCGCGGCGAACAGCTCAGCCAACTCCACGGTGGGCTCCGGATCGGCAGCTTCAGCCGGTATGACGATCGGGGCACGTCCGTCGGCCAGCCGCGTCAGTGCGGCCACCACATCTGGCTCAGAGACCGAGGTGGTGAGCCCGAAGGGCACGACCAGCGCGTCGTCGTACCCGCGCTCGCTAGAGAGAGCCGTCATGCGTGATCGCCACCCCGTCGGCCGAGACACCTCCACACCCAAGGCAGGGACCACGCTCAGTCGACCATCGCTGAGCCGGCCAGGGCGTCGCACCTCGACACGCTCGACCGACGGCCACGGGACACCCGTCCACGCGCCACCCGCACGCACGAGCAGGCCGGTGTCGTCGGCGACCAGCAACGGACTGCGGGCGCCACTCCACCACGCGACCGCGTGGATGACGGCGATCAGAGCCAGACCCAGACCGATGATCAGGGCGAGCTCGTCGTGCGTCTGTCCGAACCGCCACAGGTAACCAGCGGACAGCAACGTGGCCAGCAAAGCGGTCGCCACCATGGGACCAGTTCGGCGACGCACGACCAACTTCATCAGTCCCCCTGCAAGGTTGCGATCACGTCGTCGAGGTCGTCCGGCTTGATCAGCACATCCCGGGCCTTCGAGCCCTCCGAGGGGCCGACGATGCCGCGGCTCTCGAGGATGTCCATGAGACGGCCGGCCTTGGCGAAGCCGACTCGCAGTTTGCGTTGCAGCATCGACGTCGAGCCGAACTGTGTCGAGACGACTAGCTCGACCGCCTGGCACACCAGGTCAAGGTCGTCGCCGATGTCGTCGTCGAGATCGCGCTTGGTCTGTAGTGGTGCCGTGACGTCGTCGCGGTAGGTCGGCTCGAGCTGCTGCTTGCAGTGGTCGACCACCTGCTTGATCTCGGCTTCCGTCACCCAGGCGCCCTGGATGCGGGCCGGCTTGCTCGCGCCCATCGGCAGGAAGAGCCCATCCCCCTTGCCCACAAGCTTTTCCGCGCCCGGCTGATCCAGGATGACGCGAGAGTCAGCGAGAGACGATGTCGCAAACGCAAGCCGGCTTGGGACGTTGGCCTTGATCAGGCCCGTGACCACGTCGACGGATGGCCGCTGCGTGGCGAGCACGAGGTGGATGCCGGCGGCCCGCGCGAGCTGGGTGATGCGCACGATGGCGTCCTCGACGTCGCGAGGCGCCACCATCATCAGGTCGGCGAGCTCATCCACGACGATCAGCAGATAGGGGTATGGCGTCAAGACGCGCTCGCTGCCAGGCGGCACCTTCACAGTTCCGGAGCGCACCGCCTTGTTGAAATCGTCCACGTGGCGGAAGCCGAAGTTGGCCAGGTCGTCATACCGCTGGTCCATCTCACGCACGACCCACTGCAGCGCCTCGGAAGCCTTCTTGGGGTTCGTGATGATCGGCGTGATCAGGTGCGGGATGCCTTCGTAGCCAGTCAACTCGACCCGCTTGGGGTCCACCATGATCATGCGCACCCCGTCAGGGGTGGCGCGCATGAGCAGCGAGCAGATCATCGAGTTGATGAAGCTCGACTTGCCCGAGCCGGTGGCGCCGGCCACCAGCAGGTGCGGCATCTTGGCCAGGTTGGCCGCGACGAAGCCACCCTCGACGTCCTTGCCGAGCGCGACCACCATCGGGTGTGAGTCGGCGCGGGCCTTTGGTGCCCGGAGCACATCTCCGAGAGACACGATCTCCGCGTCGATGTTGGGGATCTCGACCCCGATCGCCGACTTGCCCGGGATCGGAGACAAGATCCGCACGTCGGCGCTCGCGACGGCATACGCGATGTTCTTGCTGAGCGCGGTGACCTTCTCGACCTTCACGGCCGGGCCGAGCTCGACCTCGTAGCGCGTGACAGTCGGACCACGGGTGTAGCCGGTGATCTGTGCGTCGATCTCGAACTGGTCGAGGACCTCAGTGAGCCGGTCGACGATCGCGTCCGATGCCGCCGACTTGGCCTTGTGGGCGCTCCCCGGCTTGAGGACACCGTTCTCGGGAAGGGTGTAGGTGATGTCGCCCGAGAGACTGAGCTGCTCGACGCGTTGTGGGAGCGGGGTGTGGGGAGGAGGCTCGAGCGGAGAATCGTCGGTGGGATCCGCCGCCGCAGTCGAGCCGGTCGCGCCGCCAGGGTTGGCGAACTCGCGGCCCTCCATCGCCTGCGGGTCGGCCAGCAGAGGCTCGTCCGTCTCGCTGTCAGCCTCGGTCATGGTGGCGACGCGTCGGCGGGGTCGGTTCCGGGTGAGTGGCTCAACGGTGGTTGCTTGCTCCAAGTCCTCCGTGTCGTCAGTGTCCTGATCCGGTATGGCGGACGGCGTGCGGCCCAGCAGCTTGTCGAGCACGCCGCTGATCTTGGTGGGGATCTGGTAGACGGGGGTCGCTGTCACCACCAGCAGCCCAAAGATGGTCAGCAGCACCAGCAGCGGGATGGCGATCGCCGTGCTGCGAAACAGATCGGTGATGAGCGATGAGCTGACATAACCGATGGCGCCGCCAGCCTCTCGCATCGCGTCCATGCCGCCTTGAGACGCTTTGGGTCTGGGCAGGCCATGCTGGATGTGAATCAGGCCAAGGACGCCGAGAGAGATGGCGGCCCACCCGATGACGGGGCGACCGGCCGGGCCCTGAAGCTGGGGCTTGCGCATGGTCACCCAGGCGGCGACGAGCAGCAACAACGGCATGCCCCAGGCTGCGATGCCGACGGAGCCTTCGACCACCGCGCGCACGACCATGGCGACCGGGTTGTCGAGTCGCCACCAGACGGCGGCACTGACGACGATGGCGACGCCGATCAGGGCCAGTCCCACTCCGTCCTTGCGCTGCTCAGGCTCGAGATCTCGGGCTGTCGAACCGACCCGGCGGACGATGGCGCCCAACAGGTGAGCGAGGCCGAGCCAGACGGCCTTGACGCCACGCCCCAGCCCAGATGCGAGCACGGAGAACACGCCAGACCCGCTGCGCTTTGACGACGTTCTGGCCCGAGAGCTTCCGCTCTTGGGCTTGGACCTGCTCGTCGACTTGCTGCGCCGGGTCTGGCTGCCGGACGTGCCGGATCGCGAGCTCGTGGAGCCCCGCGACCGCGACGGGGAAGACGTTCGGGTCGCCATACGACGAGGTTACGGCAATGTCACACCAGTCTCACGAGTAACACGCCACTTCTGGAGGGGCTGTCCTTTGAGTCTCGTGTGGAACTTCACGTCCACCAGGTGGCGCCGGGTTTCCACATGAGCCGGCTCAGGGAAAGCCAAGAATTTCGTGGCGCTTGCGACCCCAGGCCAGGGCAGAGGCGATCCCGTCTTGCAGGGAGAGCTCGCTTGACCACCCCAAAACGTGACGGGCCAGGTCGACGTTGGCGAACGCCCCGAC
>JACCXO010000150.1 GCA_013696975.1 Nocardioidaceae bacterium
GTCGGCCGCGGGAGATCGGGCTGTCCGGGTCGCCCTCGATCTGGACGACCTTCTCGTCCTTGACGAAGACCCGCTGCCCGCAACCGACGGCGCAGTAGGGACAGACGCTACGCGCGACGCGGTCGGCCGTGGTCGTACGGGCGCTGATGTTGTCGGAGTGCGCGGACTTCACGGCTGGCCCGCGGCCCAGCGGGTCGGCGCCGTTCAGCTGACGGAGCACCGGCCAGGACAAAAACGTCTGGCGAGAAACCATCACGCTGTCTCCTCACGTTCATCGCAACTTACCCATGACACCGGATTCCATCCTGCGGAGCGGCCGCCCCTTCGCGCGACCACCTATCGCACCTGCACGATGACTTCGTCACCCTCGACCAGTTCTCCGATGACAGGATGGCCCGGTATCTCCCCGGCGACAAGCAGTCCGCCCGAGGTCTGGGCGTCTGCCAACAGCAACAACTCGTCGTCGGACACGGCGGCGTGGAGGTGGGGCCGCACCCAGTCGAGGTTGCGGCGGCTTCCCCCTGGCACGTAACCCTGGGCCAACGACTCCCGCGCTCCGTCGAGATAAGGGACGGCGGCCGCATGTACGACGGCCGACACGCCACTTGCCCGGGCGAGCTTCAACAGGTGACCGAGCAGCCCGAAGCCGGTCACGTCGGTCGCGCAGCTCGCGCCCGCCGCGAGCGCTGCCCGCGAGGCATCTCGATTCAATGTCGTCATGGAGGCCACTGCCTCCTCGAATCGTTCGCCTGTCGCCTTGTGGCGGTTGTTGAGGATGCCGAGACCCAACGGTTTGGTCAACGTCAGCGGCGTCCCGGCGAGCCCCGCGTCGTTGCGCAGCAGCCGGTCGGGATCACCCAGTCCGGTGACGGCCAGACCGTACTTGGGCTCGGGGTCGTCGATGCTGTGGCCACCGGCCAAGAAGGCCTCCGCCTCCGCGCAGATGTCCGCGCCGCCTCGCAGGACGTCGGCGGCCAGCTCGAACGGGATGCGGTCGCGCGGCCAGGCCAGCAGGTTGACGGCCAGCACCGGCGTGCCGCCCATGGCGTAGACGTCCGAGAGCGCGTTGGCCGCCGCGATCCTGCCCCAGTCGTAGGGGTCGTCCACGACCGGTGTGAAGAAGTCGGCGGTGGCGATGAGGGCCCGGTTGCCGTCGATGCGCACCACTGCGGCGTCGTCACCGTTGTCCAAGCCCACCAACAGGTCACCGCCCTCGCGGCTGGTCGGCAGGTCGGCAAGGACCCGTTCGAGCTCGCCTGGCGGCACCTTGCAGGCGCACCCGCCTCCGGCGGCGAACTGAGTCAGGCGTAGGGCCAAGGTGGCGGCGGTGCCGGTAGTGGTGGCGGCGGTCACCGGGCCAACCTACGTGAAGAGGAGCGTCGCACCTAGAGTGTGCTCGGAGGCGTTTCTCGTCTGGTGACGGGCGCGGTCCTCAAAACCGTAGTGACCGAGTATCTCGGTCAGGCGGGTTCGATTCCCGTCCGCCTCCGCCAGTGCTTTCGGAGAGGTGTGTAGTGCACGACGAACGTCGCACCACTCCTCGGACGGACCGCGTCCTCGCGGAGCCTTCGCTGCGGGAGGCCGCATCGCGCCTCGGCGGGCCCTTGGTCAAGGAGGCCGTGGTCGCGGCGCTCGCTCGCTGCCGCGCCGGAGAGGTGGCGCCCTGCGACGTCACCTCTGTCGCCCTGTCGATCCTCCCGGACTTCGCAACCCAGCTACATCGAGTGGTCAATGCGACCGGCGTGATCGTGCACACCAACCTCGGCCGGGCGCCGCTGTCGGCAGCCGCCGTTGACGCTCTCTCGGTGGCCGCGGGTGCGACCGACGTCGAGCTCGACCTGACGACCGGGCGCCGAGGTCGTCGCGGTCGCTCGGCGCTGGCCGCGCTGTCGGCCGCTGTCCCGCACGCTGGCGGTGTGCACCTGGTCAACAACGGGGCCGCCGCATTGGCTCTCGTCACCGTCGCCTTGGCGGCAGGTGGCCGGAACATCGTCGTCGCACGAGGTGAGATGGTCGAGATCGGTGACGGTTTCCGCATCCCCGAGCTTCTCGAGTCTGTCGGCGGCACGCTCCGCGAAGTGGGTACGACGAACCGAGTTCGCGCCTCCGACTACGCGAACGCCGTCGACGAGGACACCGCCTTCGTGCTGAAGGTGCATCCCTCGAACTTCGTCGTCACCGGCTTCACGTCCACGGTCTCGATCTCGGAGCTGTCGTCTCTGCCGGTGCCGGTGGTGGCAGACATCGGCTCAGGGCTGCTGGCGCCGCATCCCCGGCTGCCCGAAGAACCGAGCGCCGCGGCGTGCCTCAGGGCTGGCGCTGCCCTGGTGACCGCGTCCGGAGACAAGCTGCTCGGAGGTCCGCAGTGCGGGTTGTTGCTCGGTCGGGAGGACCTGGTCGAGTCCCTCCGGCGGCATCCTTTCGCCCGGGCGCTACGGGTCGACAAGCTGACGCTGGCCGCCCTGGAGGCAACGTTGACCGGACCGCCGCCCCCGGTCGCTGTTGCGCTGTCGTCCTCACGTGAGGAGCTGATGGGCCGCGCGGAGGGGATCAGCGCCGAGCTGTCCGGGACGGTGGATGCGTCAGCGGTCGCCTCCAGCGCCGCCGTTGGTGGTGGGGGTGCCCCCGGTGTCGAGATCCCCAGCGCCGCAGTGGCGCTGCCCGCAGAGTTGGCTGAAGGGTTGCGTGTCGGTGAGCCACCCGTCGTGGGACATGTCGAGCGTGGCCGGCTCCTGCTGGACCTGATCGCGGTGGCGCCCGGCGATGATGCGGCGGTCGTTGACGCCGTACGACGGGCCGCCAAAGCGCTGCGGGACTGACTGTGCACGTCATCGCCACCGCCGGCCACGTCGATCACGGCAAGTCGACGCTGGTCAGGGCGCTGACCGGCACCGACCCCGACCGGCTCGAAGAGGAGCATCGACGCGGACTGTCCATCCAGCTCGGCTACTGCTGGACGACGCTCGAGCCGGTGGGTGAGGTGGCGTTCGTCGACGTACCGGGTCACGAACGGTTCCTGTCGACGATGCTGTCTGGGATCGGTCCGGTCCCGGCCGTGATGTTCGTGGTTGCTGCCGATGACCCTTGGATGCCGCAGGCAGCCGAGCACCTGGCGGCGCTGAACGCCCTGGGCGTCTCCCGTGGAGTCGTCGCGGTGACCCGCTCCGACCTGGTTGATCCGGGACCCGCCCGTGACCGCGCCGCGGCCGAGCTGAGCTTGACGTCGTTGCGCGAGTCACCGCTCGTCACCGTCAGCGGCCGGACCGGGCAGGGTCTCGACGAGCTGCGGACACAGCTCACATGCATGGTGGAGTCATTGCCGGCGGCGCCCCCGGCTGCGGACGTTCGTCTCTGGGTGGACCGCCGGTTCAGCATCAAAGGGGCGGGGACCGTCGTCACCGGAACACTGTCGGCCGGGCGCATCTGCGTCGGCGACACGTTGGCGTTCGATTCACAGCACGTCCGGATCCGCGGTGTGCAGTCACTCGAGAAACCCGTCGAATGCGCCTCGGGCGTGGCACGGGTCGCGTTGAACGTGACCGGCGACGACCTGACTGCGCTCGACCGAGGCAGCGTGCTGGTGACACCCTCCGCCTGGCACTTCACCGACGTCCTGGACGTCCGGGTCCAAGTCGATGTCCGCTCCGACGACAGCCGATCGTCGACACTGCCGGAGGGTCCGCTGCTGCACATCGGTGCGACCTCGGTGGCGACTCATTGTCGACCACTGGCTGACGACTTGGTCCGGCTCCGTCTCGAACGCCAGCTGCCCCTGCGGGTAGGCGATCGGGCGCTGCTGCGAGACCCGGGCAGCCGCACACTCTGGGGTGTCACCGTGTTGGACCCGGCACCACCGCCGCTCCGACGCCGCGGCGCTGCCGCGGAACGTGCCAAGGCCCTTGACTCTCTGCACGGCGGGCCGGATCTGCATTCTGAGGTGGAGAGACGAGGACTCGTCCACACCTCGCTGCTGGAGCGGATCGGCCTTCTCGTGGCCGGCGGTGAGCGGCTCGGCGCCGAGAGCGGGGGTTGGCTGCTGAGTGAATCCCGGGCCTACCAGGCCGGTCGGGAGATCGAGCGCATCGTGGACGAGCACGCTCGCCAGTCGCCGCTCGATCCGGGCGTGCCGCTCGTCGTCCTCACCGAGCGACTGGGCTTGCCTTCCCCAGAGCTGACCAGGGCTGTGGTGCCCGCCCCTCTCCAGGTCGCCGAGGGGCGCGTGATGGCGGAGCGCGCCGCCGGACTTCCTGACCGATTGGAGGGAGCTGTCGCAGCGATCCACGAGGAGCTGGCCGACGACCCGTTCATTGCGCCCACCGCGGACCGCCTGCGCGAGCTGGGGCTTGATCATCGGGCGGTCGCAGCCGCAGCCAAGGCTGGGCGGCTGCTCCGCTTGGCGGACGGCATCGTGCTGTTGCCGGGAGCCGACGTTCTGGCCAGCCAGTGGTTGCAGGAGCTACCCCAGCCGTTCACCACGAGCGAGGCACGTATCCGTCTCGGCACGAGCCGACGGGTCGTCATACCGCTGCTGGCGCACCTCGACAAGCTTGGGAGCACTCGACGCCTCTCGGACGACCGCCGCGTCGTTGTGAGGTAGGGCAGATAGAGATTCGCTTGGTCGGTCTTCCCCGGTCATGGCACGCAGCCTGGCGGGTGGACCGCTGCGTCAGGCCCGATGCACGCGAAACGGCTTAGCTGGCGCATGCTCCACCCTGGGCGGACCCCCACCCTCGTGGAACCCACCCGAGACCTGGAAGTATGCCCTGCTCTTCGCCTTGCCCAAGCATCGCTGTGGCAGCTTGAACACGATCAAGCTTCGGTCGCCCGGAAAGGCTCTTGCTCGGCGAGCAGGGCACCGAACATCCCTGATCGAGCCGTCGGTGCGCTCCCGGCGAAGAGCGGTTTTCCAACGCCCATCGAAGTTTTGGTAGCGGCCGAAGTGGAAGGTCGGTCCACCCCTTGCCCAAGGGTCGACTTCGACGGCAGCGCCGGTGTGTCCTTGGCCAAGATTCCGATACTTCACTGCGACCCGTAGTCGTGACAATCCGTTGTTGACCTTCACTCGAGTGACGTCGTTAGGAGCGGTCGTGTCTCCCCTCCGGTCAGGCACGCTACGAGTCGCCGCCTCAGCGGGTGTGAGCGACATGGAGGCCAGCAACGCTGCCACCACTGTGGCGATCGAGAGCCGCCTCAACATTGCACGTCACCGGTCCGGTCGACGGCCCTGCCGCAGTGGTCGCACGAGCAGTTGGCGACTGCGACACCGCGATGGTTCCTCATATCGGCTTCCCCTTTGGCGAGAAAGAAACCGTAGACCCCGGTCCTTCCATGGCGCGAGCGTCCGCGTTGACTCATCAAAGATGCCCGCGTAGTCGATTCGTTGCCTCATGAAGAAATGCCAGCGTAGTGACATGCCCCGCTCGGTGCCGGCGACCCGGTATCGGGCTGCGTCGAAGGGTCCGAAGGCGGTGATCCTCGACGAGCTGCTTCTTCGCAGATTGGGCTCGGGTAGACGGTCCATGACCAACAGCGAATCTCCGTGGCCGGGCCAGCAGTCAGGGTAAGTCTGGCTGTCCGGCTGCGCTCGCGAGGCGATAGCCGTTGCCCCCTGATCGCTTCACCTTGTACATGGCCCAGTCCGCGCTGTGGATCGCATGCGCCGGTTCGCTGTGCTGACCGACCACAGCGATCCCGATGCTCACGGTCAGGCTCACAGTCGTGCCGTTGACCATCAGCGGCTCGGCGATGCATCTGGTGAGTTCGGAGGCGATAGTCTCCACATCTTCGGTGGATACCACGACCACGAACTCGTCACCGCCGAGGCGGGCCACGAAATTGGCCGGGCCGATGGAGTCGTGCAACCGTTGCGCAACGGCAGTGAGGGCGTGGTCACCACAGCGGTGACCTAGGCGGTCGTTGATCGCTTTGAACCCATCCAAGTCACAGAAGAGTACGTAGGTCCGCGCGGTCGCCTCGACGTCTGACTCGAGCTGATGCAGATGCTGATAGAGCGCCCGACGGTTGGGCAACCCGGTGAGGCTGTCGTGCAAGGCGTCACGGGTGAGCGCTTCCTGCAGCGCTCTGCGCTGGCCGATGTCCTGCACCTGGCTGATGGCCGAAACCGGCATTCCGTTGGCATCTTCAATGATCGACGTGGTCACGGCGACCCACACCGATCCGCCGTCCGCGTGTTGATAGCGCTTCTCCACCTGAAACACACGCTGTCCCGTCGTCATCGACTTGTGGATATTGGCCGCGTCGGTGTCACGGTCGTCAGGATGAGTGATATCGGCGGTGCTCAGTGTCTTGAGCTTTTCCTCGGTGTAGCCGACGAGCTCACAGAAGGCGTGGTTGGCGCGCAGATAGTGGCTGCTCTCGCCTGGCGCCAGGCTCAGAACGGCCATCCCGATGCCGGCGTTCTCGAAAGCCAGCCGGAAGGCCTGCTCGCTTTCGATCAGCTGGTCCGTCAACTGGGCCCGGTAAACGGCTATGCCTGCCTGGGCGGCGTACATCTGCAAGATCTCCCGCTGAAACGGCCCAGGTTGGCGCCCATCGAATGGAAGGTCCACGGACAGTACCCCGATGAGATCGCCACCGGGGGAGTGGAGAGGGGCGAATAGCGCGTCGTTGGGGTGCCACGCGTCATGATCGTCGGCCGGAACCAGGTCAGGAATCCAGCTGTCTAAGGCTTCGGTCGGCATCCGGTCATGCGGGACGAAGCAGAGACTCCCCCAACGCTCAGCCACTGCGAACTCTTCTTCAAAGCGAGACTGCGGCTGCCGG
>JACCXO010000098.1 GCA_013696975.1 Nocardioidaceae bacterium
GCCGCCTGCCGTTCCTCGAATCGCGGACCGCCGACGATGAGCAGCGGCCTGTTGACAGCGGGGTAGGCCTCCCGAAACGCTGCCGACATCTCTTTGGTGTTGAGTATGTGCGCGTCGCGCTGAGTCACGACCTGGGAGACCAAAATGATGTCCGCCTCCTCGACCTGTGCCCGCGACACCAGCTCCGGCACGGAAACCTGGGCGCCCATGTTGACCACCCTGAGCTCACGGTAGTACTCGAGGCCCTTCTCGCCCGCGAAACCCTTGATATTGAGAATCGCGTCGATGCCGACTGTATGGGCGTCGGTGCCGATGCACGCGCCGACGACGACGAGGCGACGACGAAGCTTCTTCTTGAGGATGAGATTCGCCTCTCGAGGCGTCAGCAGCGGGAAGTCCCGCTCGATCACCTCCACCTTGGAGACATCGACCAGATGGTTGACACGTCCGTAGACCACGAAAAAGGTGAACTCGGGACCCATCGCCTTGGCGTGCACGACAAGAGCGGGCTGGATTCCCATCTTGTTGGCCAGCTGTGCCGCCGCACCCTCGGCGCGCTTGTCGTGCGGCAGCGGCAAGGTGAAGGAGACCTGCACCATGCCGTCGCCGGTGGTGTCGCCATAGGGCCGGAGGATCGTCTTGTCGCTCACGGGGCGGCCTCCTCATCCAGGATCTCGATCGCCGGGTTGTAATAGTCGGGGGCCAACGTGGCCACCCCTTCCAGACCGCGGCCGGCATCGGCTGGTCGCTTCATGAGACCGAAGGTGCCATCGGCGATGGCGTCGAGCAGCCCGCTCTCGTGCTCGAGGATCCGCTCGAGCAGGTCGATCGACTCCCCCAGCACTTGTTTGGAGCGCTGCGCGATGAAGCCGTCAGGTCGCGGCGCGAAGTCTTCGGCCAGTCGGCCCGCGGCGTTGACGACATACCGGACGTTCTGCAGGGCCAGGTCGCGGTCGGACAACCAGGGCGTCACGACCGCCTCGGTCATCATGCCGACCAGCAAGATGTCCTGGTCGGTCATGGCGCCGGCCAGGTTGAAGAAGCCGTCGAGCAGATAACCTCCGAACACGTCACCTGTCATATGACGAGTCGGTGGCATCCACTTCAGCGGGGCGTCAGGGAAGAGGGTGCGGGCGAGCAGGGCATGGGCCAGCTCCAGACGGAAGCTGTCGGGCACGGTCGGGTCGATCTCGAAGGCATGGCCGAGGCCGAGCTGCCAGTCTTCGAGACCTGCTTCCTTGGCGAAGTACTCGTTGAGAAGCTGGCTCACGGTGACCGTGTGCGCCGCCTCGATGGCGTCAGCGGTCGTGAGGTAGTTGTCCTCACCCGTGTTGATGATGATGCCGGCACGGGCGTGAACCTGGCGGCTGAATCGCTGGTCGACGAAGGTGCGGACCGGGTTGATGTCGCGGAACAAGATGCCGTACATCGAGTCGTTCAGCATCATGTCGAGACGCTCGAGCCCGGCCAGTGCGGCGATCTCCGGCATACACAGCCCGGATGCGTAGTTGGTGAGTCGCACGTAGCGTCCGAGCTCTTTGCTCGTCTCGTCCAAGGCAGCTCGCATGAGACGGAAGTTCTCCTGGGTCGCATACGTGCCGGCGAAGCCCTCACGGGTCGCGCCCTCGGGCACGTAGTCGAGCAGCGACTGCCCCGTCGACCGGATGACAGCGATGATGTCGGCGCCCCCGCGGGCCGCCGCCTGCGCCTGTGGCATGTCCTCATAGATGTCACCGGTGGCCACGATCAGGTAGATCCACGGCTTCTGCAACGGGTCGCCCCAGCGCTTGATCAGGCGGTCACGCTCTCTGCGGCGCGCGTCGACCTTGCGGACTCCTGCCGCGACGGATTTGCGGGCGGCAGCCTTGGCGCGGGTGGCGTCGCGCCCCTCGGGGATCCGGAACCGGACCTGTCCGACGGCGGCCTGTTGCGCGAGCCGGCTGAGATCTGGGATGTCTTGGCGCAGCAGGGCGTCCCACACCGGGACGCAGATCCCGTGTTCGAGACCGACGTCGGCACGTGCGGCATCCAGCAGACGGTTCGCCCAAGGCGTGCCGTCTGGATCCGCGCCGGAGAGACCGGCCAGCCGCAACGTCGCGCGCTCGACCGAGACGGTGGTGTGGTGCTTTGCCAGCCGCACGATCGGCCGACCAGCCTGTCTTGCGAGGGCACGGGCCTTCTTGACCGTGCGGGGGTCAAGGTTCAGTCGAGGTCGCGAGCGCGTCGTCACGCGGCGTTCTCCGACGTGTGGATGCGGACACCCTCGACGACGCTTTCCACGCAGGTGGGCAGGTCCAGATCAGGGTGGAGATCCGGCAGGACCGGCACGCCTGCCCGCGTGTCCGTCGACCAAGCCGCGACGAGATCGTCCGGGGTCCGCACGCTCAGCTCTGAGGTGATGTCCCAGACTGCGTATGTCGCAGCGGCACCCGGGGCGAGCACACCGCCCTCGTCGAAGCGGCGTGCCCGGTGGCCGCCGCGGGTGTGGGCGTTGAAGGCGGCGCGCACCGACAGACGCTCATCGACTCGATGGTGGAAGGCAGCCGCCCGGATCGCGCCCCATGGGTCAACCGGGGTGACGGGTGAGTCGCTGCCGAAGGCTAGCGCCACTCCGGCGCGGTGCATAGTCGCGAAGGGGTTCATGGCTGAGGCTCGCGCTTGACCGAGACGCTGTGCATAGAGCGCGTCATCGCCTCCCCAGGCGGCGTCGAAGGCTGGTTGCACGCTGGCGACGATGCCGAGACGGCCCATCGACTCGATGTCCGCCTGGCTGGGCATCTCGACGTGCTCGAGGCGGTGTCGTGCCGCCACGATGGCGTCCCGCCCCAACTCGGCGGCCGCAGCCTCGAACCCGGCGATCACCTCGCGCAGAGCGCGGTCGCCGATGACGTGGAACCCGGCCTGGAGCCCGCGCTGCGTGCAGAGCACGACGTGGTCGCGCACCTGGTGCTCGTCGAGGTAGAGGTGGCCCGACGTGTCCGCGTCGGCATACTGCTGTTCCAGCGCGGCGGTGCGTGAGCCGATCGCTCCGTCCATGCACAAGTCCCCTGCGAAGCCGGCGATAGGCTGATCGACGCCTGCACCGCCTAGGAACTCACCCCAGTAGGGCACCACCTCGGGCAACGGGTGTTCCGCGCGCAGATCGTGGATGCGTGCCAGGTCGCTCAGGGGAGCGATATGAGGGGCATTCAGCTCGTGGAGCGACGTGACGCCTCTGCTGCCCGCGTGTTCGAGTGCTCTGAGCAGCGCACCCGATCGGTCGGCCGATGTGCGCAGCTCATCAGCCACCGCTCGAACGGCGTGGTGAGCGTCCCTTTCGACGGTTCCGTCGCCGCGCCAGCCGTCCAGGCGCGTGAGTTCGGGGCGGCGTTGGAGCAGTGCTGTCGAGATCACCGCGGAGTGCGAGTCGACCCGGGCGATGTAGGCGATCTTGTCCCCCACGGCACGGTCGATCTCGCTGCTGGACGGCCTGCGCTGCTCGGGCCAGGTTGTCTCGTCCCAGCCCTGCGCGAAGAGCACCCGCCCTTGATGCTCCCGGGCGTATGACGACAACGCGTCGAGCATCTCGGTCAAGCTCATGGCCGCGCCCAGGTCCACCGACTGCAAGGCAAAGCCGGTCTGCGCCAGGTGCGCGTGCGCGTCGACGAATCCGGGGGTCACCAGGCGACCGTCGAGGTTCACGACCTGGTGAGCCTCGTCGACGTACTGGTCGGCGGAAGACTCATCGCCAAGCCAGGCGACAGTGCCGCCCACGGTCAGCATGGCCGTGGCGTGAGGCGCGTCGGGTGAGTACACACTGCCGCCTCGCAGCAGCACGTTCGGGAAAGGGGTCGACATGGCCCTATCCTGCCGCCTCGCACTCGAGTCGCGCCTCGAGGAGGGCGCGGGCACCGTCATGGGCGCGCAGCAGCGCCAGGGCGTAGTCGGCATGGCCCGGCACATAACCGTTACCCACGAGCATCGTCACGTCGGACGCGAGACCTTCAGCGCCCAACGCGGCCGCGCTGAACGACGTGGCCATGGAGAAGAAGATGACGGTGCCGCCCTGCTCGGTCGACAAGATGGCGCCACCCTCACAACCCGGCACGTCGACGCAGACCACGGTCACGTCGGCCGGTCCACCCGCCTGGAGGACAGCCGCCGACAGGGCGACCGGATCGCGGGCGTCGGCCAGGGCGACGATGTCGGCCAGGAACTTGTCGGCCAGCAGGTCGATCTCACGCTGGAGGGGTACGACGGCGATGGTGTGACCCGCCCCGGCGTCTCGGGCTGCTGCCAGCGAGAGTGACCCACTCTTGCCCGCTCCCCCGATGACGCAGACGGTAGGGGGGGCGCCCCGGTCGACATACTGACGCACGACGCGGGCCGTGAGTGCCGGCGCGCCGCAGACGTCCATGACAGCCAGAGCGAGCGGGGCCGGCAGGTCGTCCGGCATGACCGCGGCGATGGAGCGACCGAACAGGATGGCGTAGCCCTCGCATGGGATCTGCTCACTGGTGCCGTCCCAGTTCGCCAGCGCGTCGGTGATGACCAGCGGAGTGAGAGTCAAGGAGACCAGGGTCGTCACGGGATCACCGACGCGCAGCCCGAGCGACGAGTCCGGACCGACCTCGGCCACGGTTCCGCTGAGCATGCCCCCCGATCCGGTCACCGGGTTTTGCATCTTGCCGCGGCTGCGGATGATGTCGAGCACCTCGGCTCGGACAGCTTCGCCAGCACCTTGGTGTTTGGTGATGAGCTGTCTGAAGGAGGCGGCGTCGAGGTTGAGACGCGACACCGTGACCTTGACCTCGTCTGGCCAGATGTCGGCGCGAGTGTCCAGTCGGTGGGCGGCCTGGGGCAAGGCGCCGACTGGCTCGAGGACTCGGTGTAGCCCGGTCGGATCACTGGGCACGCGCGTCTCGCCGGCAGACGTTGCATCTGTCGACAGGTCGGCTGACATCAAATCTCCCGTGCGTTTCGCGATCGACCGCAAGAAATCCGGCATGGCGTTGCTCGAGCCGGAGATTGTCCCGTACTCTGGCACGCGACACCCTTATTTCACAAGCGACGGCGTGCTCGACGGATGCCTGGAGGTGCCTGATGGCCTTGCAGCAGCAGCAGCAACAACAGCAACAGAGCGCGCCCGAGCATGAGCAGCCCTACCCGTACAAGCGCGCGGAGCTGGTCGAGCCCGACTGGACCCGGATCCCCGGCTGGCGTGATGTCACCGCCGCCGAGTGGGAGTCGGTGCAGTGGCAGCGGGCGCACTGCGTCAAGAACCTCAAGCAGCTCCGTGAGGTGTTCGGCGACTTGATCGAGGAACGCTTCTACACCGACCTCGAGCGCGACCAGGCCGAGCGCGCCACCATGTCGATGCTGGTGCCGCCGCAGATGGTCAACACGATGGTGCCCCACGCCGTGCCCGACACCCAGTCGCTGTATGACGACCCGGTTCGCCGCTACATGCTCCCTGTCTTCTCCGATCGGCGCATGGATTGGCCCAGTCATCCGCATGCCACCCGCGACAGCCTGCACGAGCACGACATGTGGGTCGCCGAGGGTCTCACCCACCGCTACCCGACCAAGGTGCTCGCGGAGCTGCTGCCGACGTGCCCGCAGTACTGCGGCCACTGCACCCGGATGGACCTCGTCGGGAACTCGACACCGGTCATCGACAAGCTCAAGTTCACCCTCAAGCCCGTCGACCGGGTGGAGGCGATGCTCCGCTACCTGCGCAGCAACCCGGGCGTGCGTGATGTGGTGGTGTCCGGCGGGGACGTGGCCAACATGCCGTGGCCCCGTCTCGAGGCCTTCATCGCCTCGCTGCTCGACATCGACAACATCCGCGACATCCGTCTCGCGACCAAGGCGCTCATGGGCCTGCCCCAGCACTGGTTGCAGGACGAGGTGCGGGCGGGCATGGAGCGGCTGAACACCAAGGCTGTCGCCTCCGGAACCTCGATCGCCATCCACACCCACGTCAACCACGCCAACTCGGTCACTCCCCTGGTGGCCAAGGCGACGCGCGCGATGCTCGACACCGGCGTGCGAGACGTGCGCAACCAGGGTGTGCTGATGGGTGGGATCAACGACGACGCCCACACCTTGCTCGACTTGTGCTTCAACCTGCTCGACGGCGCGCAGATCATGCCCTACTACTTCTACATGTGCGACATGATCCCCTTCAGTGAGCACTGGCGCGTGTCGGTCGCGCGGGCTCAAGAGCTGCAGCACGGAGTCATGGGCTACCTACCCGGCTTCGCGACGCCGCGGATCGTGTGTGACGTGCCGTTCGTCGGAAAGCGGTGGGTGCACCAGCTCGAGTCCTACGACCGCGAGCACGGCATCTCCTATTGGACGAAGAACTACCGCACCTCCATCGAGCGCACGGATGCGGATGCGCTCACGCGCACCTATGAATACTTCGACCCGATCCACACCCTGCCGGCCGAGGGTCAAGCCTGGTGGGAGCAGCACGCGGGTGACCACCTGGCCGCGGCCGAGGTGGCGGCAAAGGCATCCCGCGACGCCGCAGAAGCCCAGAAACTCCCTTGTTGAGAAGCCAACTTTTCCGGGTCGAGAAGCCAAGATATCCGCGTCGAAGAGCCAACTTGTCCTGCTCGGTCGACGATTGAGCCACGACTTAGATCTCGAAGTCCACGACGGCGCCATGCGCCTCAGCAAGCTGGATGGCGGTTTGCAGGTCAATGCGAGTTTCCGACAAAGCGGCGTTGACGAGATCCACCCCACCGAGCGCCGCGCCTCGAAGGTCCGCCTGGTGGAGCCGGGCGCCGCGCAGCGTGGCGAGGGACATGTCGCACGATCGCAAGACAGCCCCTGAGAGGTCGGTCTCCGACAGGTCAGCGTCCTTGAGGTTCACCCCGGTGAGGTCGAGGCCGCTGAGGTCAGCTCCTCTCAAGGTGACCCCTGACCACTGCCCGCCTGACACGGTGAGGGGCCGCAGCACGCACTCGATGAAGGTGCTGCCGGCGAGCTTGCACCCGTCGAGAGAGGCGCCGAACAAGTTGACGCGGCGGAACTCGCATCCAACGAACGCCGTGCCCACGTGACAGGAGACGTTGAACCGGCACAGCGAAAAGCTGCATCCCTCGAAGATGGCGCCGTGGCTCCGAGATTCGGTGAGGTCGACATCGACGAACGAGCAGTTGGCGAAGCTTTCGCCGCTCAAGTCGCGGCCGTACCAGTCCTCGTCGGAGAAGCTCTCCCCCTCCAGCCGTAGGTACGGCATCAGAACTTCGGGGGGCGGGACTCGTATGGCGTCGACAGTACGATCGTCGTGCGCGTGGTCACGTTGGCGGCGGCCCTGATACTGGCCAGCAGACTTTCCAGGTCGCTCGGCTCCCTGACCCGCACTTTGAGGATGTACGACTCGTCCCCGGCCACAGAGTGGCAGGCCTCGATCTCGTCGATGTGCGCCAGTCGGTCGGGAGAGTCGTCTGGTTGCGAGGTGTCGATGGGACGGATGGAGATGAACGCCGTGAGCGGCAACCCCACCTCGCGGAAGTCGATGCTCGCCCCATAGCCACGGATCACGCCTCGTTGCTCGAGACGCTTCACCCGTTGGTGAACCGCCGAGGTCGACAGGCCCGTCTCCTTGCCGAGATCGGTGTACGACATCCGGCCGTCAGCTGCGAGTAGCTGGCAGATGAGTCGGTCGACAGCCTGCATCAACCCTCCAACACGCTGAGCTCGCGCGTCGTGGTGTTGAGCCGCTCGACCCCTTCATGGTTCGCGATCACGATGTCCTCGATCCGCGCGCCATGCTGGCCGGGCAGGTAGATGCCGGGCTCGATCGAGAAGGCCATCCCAGCCTCCAGCACGAGCTGGTTCCCCTCCACGATGTAGGGCTCCTCATGTGTCTCGAGCCCGATGCCGTGGCCGGTGCGGTGGACGAAGAACTCGGCGTAGCCGGCGTCGGCGAGGACTCGGCGGCCGACCCGATCGACCGATTCAGCGGTTACGCCGGCCCGGGCGAAGTCGCACTGCGTGCGCTGCGCCTGGAGCAGTACGTCGTAGTACTCGGCGAAAGCCGCGTCGGGCTCGGCTCCGACGACGTACGTGCGGGTGCAGTCGCTGCGGTAGCCGTCCGCGGTGGAGCCGCCGATATCGACGACGACGGGATCGCCGGGCTCGATCACCCGGTCGGACACCGAGTGATGAGGGGAGGCGCCGTTAGGCCCGGATCCGACGATCACGAAGTCGACCGTGGCGTGGCCCTCCGCGAGAATGGCGCCCGCGATCAGCGCCGCTGCCTCACGCTCGCTGCGGCCGACACGCAGGAACTCCCCCATTCGCGCATGCACCCGGTCGATCGCCGCTGCGGCTTGTCGCAGCGACGCGACCTCGTCGCGCCCCTTACGCATCCGCAGGCCTGCGAGCAACCGTCCAGCCGCCCGGACGCTGACCGTCGGGCGAGCGGCCTGGATGGCGAGCACGCGAGCGGCCCACATGTGGTCGTCGACTGTCACCAACGCGGCGTCGGGTACGACGTCGAGCGCCATGGCGAGGGCGTCGTCAGTTTCCTCGTGCAGCAGCACCTGCATGCCAGCGAGGGCAGCGGCCGACCGTTCAGCCTCGGCCCGCTCGAGTGCGGGCACCAGCAGCACCGGCTCCGAGGCGGCCGGCACCACCAGGGCGGTGAGCCGCTCGAGCGGCCTCGCGTCATACCCGGTCAGATAGCGGAGGTCCGCGCTCGGCGTGACCAGCAGTGCGTCGACTGACTGGCCCACCATCGACGCCTGCACGCGCCGGATCCGTGACGCCACGTCCGCAGTCATGGCGTCACTCTAGTCAGCCAGCGCGTGGCATCATCGCCCTCGTGACCAAGCGCTTGATGTTGCTCGACACCGCATCGCTGTACTTCCGCGCCTTCTTCGGTATGCCGGACAGCCTGCGATCTCCCGACGGCACACCGGTCAACGCGGTCCGCGGATTGCTCGACTTCATCGCCAGGCTGGTCAGCACCTACGAGCCCGACAAGCTGGTGTGCTGCTGGGATGACGACTGGCGGCCGGCCTGGCGTGTCGACCTGATCCCCGGCTACAAGGCGCATCGAGTCGTCGCCGAGGTGTCGGCGGGAGTGGACGTCGAGGTGACACCCGACCCGTTGGAGGTGCAGATTCCGATCATCAAGGAGGTGCTGGACGCGCTCAACATCGCCATAGTCGGCGCCGCGGGATACGAAGCCGATGACGTGATCGGCACCCTCAGCACCACCGCACGCGGTCCCGTCGACGTCGTCACGGGAGACCGGGACCTGTTTCAGCTGGTCGACGACGCCAGGTGTGTGCGCGTCCTCTACACCGCCCGTGGCGTCGGCAACCTCGAGGTCCTCACCGATTCGGTCGTCGTCGGCAAATACGGGGTGCTGCCTGAGCAGTACGCCGACTTCGCCGTCATGCGTGGTGACACCTCCGATGGACTGCCCGGAGTGAAGGGCATCGGTGACAAGACCGCAGCCAGTTTGCTCCAGCAGTACGGCGACCTGGACAGCATCATGGCGGCTGCAGCTGATCCCGCCTCGGGCTTGTCCAGCGGGTTGCGCGGCAAGCTGCACGCAGCGGTCGACTACCTCGCGGTGGCCCCACGCGTCGTCGAAGTCGTCAAGGACATCGACCTGCCCGAGGTGGCAGCCACCTTGCGGCCTCTTGTCGACACCGAGGCGGCCGCTGCCCGTGAGCTCGGCGCGAAGTGGGGCCTCGGCTCTGCCATGACTCGCGCCCTCGCCGCCCTACCCGGTCACCGGGTCGGGAGTGACCTCTCATCGGGCCGGGAGTGACCTCTCAACGGCCGGGAGGTCAGGGCTAGGGGTCAGGGGTCGACCTCGGCGGAGTAGGCGACCACGCCTCGTCTCATGGCGCGCACCGCGTCACGCGCCGACGCGCCGACGCTAGAGCTCCCGGCCGCAACGGCGATCTGCTCGGTGAGGTCAAGGAGTTGCTTGACCCAACGCACGAAGTCCCCAGGCGCTAGGTCGACGTCATCGAGCACGTCCTCCAAGGTCGCGCCACCTGCCCACCGATACGCCGCCCACGCGAACCCAAGGTCCGGTTCCCGCAAGAAGCTCAACCGGTGGTTACGCTCGACCACGTCGAGCTCACTCCAGATCGAGACCATCTCCGCCAACACCCGGCGAACCGCTCCACCAGGAACTCGGGGGCGATCCGCATCGTCGGGATTACGGGACTCGTACACCAGGGCCGACAGGGCAGCGGCCAATGCCGGTGGTTCGAGCCCTTCCCACACGGAGCGACGAAGACACTCCGCAGCAACCAGGTCGAGCTCGCTGTAGATACGCGACAGCGACGCACCGGCCGGTGTCACACGCCCTTCATGCAGGTATTCGAGGTCCTCGAGAACCTCACAGACCCGGTCGAACTGTCGGGCGATGGTGTTGGTCCGCTGCTCGATCCGCCTGCGTATCGTCTCGGTCTCGCGCTGCAGCTTGAGGTAGCGCTCGGCCCAACGAGCATGCGTCTCTCGCTCCTCGCAGGTATGGCAGGGATCCTGACGCAAGGCCTGGCGCAGCCGACTTACCTCTGGATCATCGGAAGCTGGGCTGCCGTCCTTGCTCCTTCGCGCCCCCTGGGAACTTCGGCCAGGGAGATCGCGGCTCCGGTCACGCAGCAGCGCAGCCAGGTCGCGGCGCTGTTGTGGGTTTCGCGGGTTGAATGAGCGCGGAATCCTCATCCGGGTCAGCGGCTCGACAGGCAGCGGGAAGTCCACCGTCGACAACCGACGCGCCTGCCGGTCCAGAGTCACCACCAGAGGGCGAGGTCCCTCCCTCAGTGAAGGCACACCTGGGTCGACCACCACGGCAACCCCGGCCCATCGCCCTGCCGGGACTTCGATCACATCGCCGATACGCAGACGATCCAGGGACTCCACCGCAGCGTCTCGACTGTCTGACTTGCGGCGTCTGGACAACGACGATTCGCGCTCGGAGAGAGCTCTTCGCAGACCGGCATACTCCATGAAGTCGCCCTTGTCACAGGCGATTGCGTCGGCGTAGCCCTCGAGCGCATCCTCGGCCCTGCGCACCTGCCGGGCCAACCCCACCACGGCTCGATCGGCCTGGAACTGCGCAAAGGACGATTCGAGCAGCTCGCGCGCTGTCTCCTTGCCCACCTGGCGCACCAAGTTGACGGCCATGTTGTATGACGGCCTGAACGACGAGCGGAGAGGATAGGTGCGCGTGGATGCGAGTCCGGCGACCGCTTGCGGGTCGAAGCCAGGGCCCCAGACCACAACGGCGTGACCCTCGACATCGATGCCGCGGCGCCCCGCCCTCCCGGTCAACTGGGTGAACTCCCCCGGCGTCACATCCGCGTGCGTCTCGCCGTTCCACTTGGACAACTTGTCGAGGACCACAGACCGCGCCGGCATGTTGATGCCGAGCGCCAGCGTCTCGGTGGCGAACACGATCTTGACCAGGCCACGGGAGAAGAGCTCCTCGACGCACTCCTTGAAGATCGGCAGCATGCCCGCGTGGTGCGACGAGATGCCCCGACTCAACGCCTCCAACCATTCCGGATAGCCGAGCACGTCGAGGTCGGAGTCGAGCAGCCGGGAAGCCTTGGCCTCGGCGTAAGACCTGATCTCGTCACGTTCGACCTTGGACGTGAGGCGCAGGTTCGCATGCAGGCACTGTTGGACGGCCGCGTCACAGCCCTTGCGGCTGAAGATGAACATGATCGCCGGCAGCAGGCCTTCGCTGTCAAGCGCCGCCACGATGTCGGTGCGGCTTGGCACGAGCCCGCGCCCAGCGGCTCGTTGGTAGGTCCCGCGCTTGCCGCGGTGGTCTCGGGTCCTGGCTCGACGCCAGTCGTCGCGAGCCACCTGGACGAGTTCAGGGTTCACTCTTGTCCCTGGTTCAGAGTCGTCGGCGAACAGGTCGAAGAGCCTTTGGCCCGCCATGACGTGTTGGAACAGAGGGACCGGCCGACGCTCCTCCACGATGACGTCGTTGCTGCCCCGAACCGTGCTGAGCCAGTCACCGAACTCCTCTGCGTTGGAGACGGTCGCCGACAGCGAGACCACCGCGACTGATTCCGGCAGGTGGATGATCACCTCCTCCCAGACGGCGCCCCGCGAGCGGTCGGCCAGGTAGTGCACCTCATCCATCACCACGAACCGCAACCCACCCAGCGTGCCCGAGGCGGCGTACAGCATGTTCCGCAGCACCTCGGTCGTCATCACGACGATCGGCGCCTCGCCGTTGATGGTGTTGTCCCCCGTGAGCAGTCCCACCTTGTCGGCGCCGTAGCGCACGGTCAGGTCAGCGAACTTCTGGTTCGACAGGGCCTTGATGGGTGTCGTGTAGAAGCACTTGGCACCGAGCTCGAGAGCGAGGTGCACAGCGAACTCCCCCACCAAAGTCTTCCCTGATCCCGTCGGCGCCGCCACCAGTACGCCTCGGCCCTGTTCGAGGGACTCGCAAGCCTGGCGCTGGAAGGCGTCGAGACTGAAGTCATAGAGCTGCTCGAAGCCGGTCAGGACACTCATGCCGCCGACACCATGACCTGCACTGACTGGGCAGCAACCGCGACGGTGAGCGGCAGCTCACCCAGGCGCTCGCCATCGGCATAGGCAACCACGTCTGCTGCTGCCTCGAGAGTCACGCGTCGCACCCGATGACGCGAGTAGGCCGAGTGCGTGACATGGCTCCCGGTGAACAACCTCGGGTAGACCCTGATCAGCTCCAGCTTGCTCATCGGAGCTATCACCACCACGTCCAGCAGACCGTCGTCGACTTCTGCTCCTTGGCACATCCGCAGGCCGCCGCCGTATGACGGTGTGTTGCCGACCGCGACGAGCATCGCCTCGACGCTCAGGCGGAAGCCGTCAAGTGTCAACGTGTAGGGCACCGGCTCGAACACACGCAGCTCCGCGAGAGTCGCCAGGGTGTAGCGCAGCTGACCGCGGAACCGCCGGATGGCGTTGGCGCGCTCGTTGACCCGGCTGTCGAAGCCGCTCGCCAACACGGTGACGAAGAAGCGTTCGCCCGCCTTGGCGGTGTCGATCGTGCGAGGGCGCCCAGTGATGACCACATCTGCGGCCGCCAGGAGGTCACCCCGAGGCAGCCCAAGCGCACGCGCCAGGTCGTTTCCCGTCCCAGTCGGTATGACGGCCAGCACCGTGGGCGAACCCACCACGGCTTGCAGCGCCAGATGCACACTGCCATCGCCGCCCATGACGGCCAAGATGTCATATCCCGCTGCCACTGCGTGGTGTGCCAGCGCTGAGAACTGAGTCGCGTCACCAGCCGAGAGCATGGACACAGCCAACCCGCCGGTTGCCAGCCGTTCAGATACCGAGGAGACATCCGAGGCCGAAACCCCTCGACCTGACCTTGGGTTGGTCAGCAAAGCCAGCCGCGAAGTCACGCTGGCGACAATACTGGCGCCGCGCCGTCGGCCCGCGACTAGATGGCGAATGACACGGTGAAGTTCTGGGCCGGAGCCCCCACTGACTTGGCCACGCGACGCACGACTTCGCAGGCAAGATTCGCATCGAACCGGGTGCCGGGGGCGGCCGCAGCAAGGCGTCCGTTGATCTCGAAGAGCAGCACCTCGCCGAACTGCCAAGCCTGATGGGCGGCTCGGCGCTCAGGCTCAGGGCAGACCGGCTCGGGATATGCCGAGTCCACGGCCAGCAGGTCCAGCTGGCGGCTGAGGCCGGCTTCGCCGACGAACTCGCCACTCACGTGAGCTGAGTCGTCGAGACTTGTCGCGGAGATCCACGTGACCGATTCGGTGCCGAGCCAGTCCGGCAGGTCGAATGCGTCGAACCTCCGAATATCCATATGTCTCGATCGTAGGCGACGGATATCAGAGCGGCGACGCTTCTTCGTCCTCGAAGTCGTCGTAGTCGGGCTCACCGTCAAGGCCTCGGCGCCGATCGACGAACCGAGCGATCTGCTCGGAGATCAAGAACAACACCGTCATCGGGAGAGCCAGCAGCAGCATGGTGATGGGGTCGGTCGAGGGAGTCGCCACGGCAGCGAAAACGAAGGTGGCGAAAATGATCCACGAGCGCCAGCGCGCAAGCT
>JACCXO010000033.1 GCA_013696975.1 Nocardioidaceae bacterium
GGGTCTGGCGGGTTCGGTGGCCTCTTTGGCTGCGACGAGGTTGCGGATCCGAGCGTGATAAGCCGGAGAGTTAGTCGCTCAGCGGCCCGGCAGCGATGCTCGAAAGGGCCAACCGGTAGGAGTCGACGCCGAACCCAGCGATCGTGCCTGTCGCTACGGCCGAGATGACACTGGTATGACGGAAGGCCTCCCGCGCCGCCGGATTGCTGATGTGCACCTCTACCAGCCCGGCACGCAACTGTGCGCAGGCGTCTCTCAGGGCGTAGGAGTAATGGGTGAAGGCAGCCGGGTTGAGAACGACCGGCGTAGCAGAGTCGGCCGCCTCGTGGATCCAGCGAACAAGCTCCGCCTCGTCGTCAGTCTGCCGCACCTCGACGTCGAGATCGAGATCGCGTCCCCACTGCTCACAGCTGGCAACCAGGTCGTCGTGGGAAGTCAAGCCGTAGACCTCCGGCTCTCGCGTTCCCAGTCGACTGAGGTTGGGTCCGTTGAGGACGAGCACGAGCACGGCGCCGAGCCTAACGGGAGATCTCGGCAAAGGCGGCCGTGAGCAGCGCCGGGTCAGGCGCTTCCAGGATGGCGGGTCTGCCCACCTGCTCGATGATGACAAAGCGCAGCCGGTCAGCCCGTGTCTTCTTGTCGACCTTCATCGCCTCATGCAGCTGTGGCCAGCCGGCACCGCCATAGCTGGTGGGCAACCCCACCGAGGTCAGGATCGAGCGATGCCGGTCGGCGGTCGCCTCGTCGAGACGACCGGCCAGTCGGGCCAACTCAGCGACGTACACCATGCCGACGGCGACGGCGGCCCCATGACGGAACCGATAGCGCTCGGCCAGCTCGATCGCGTGACCCATCGTGTGGCCATAGTTGAGTGCTTCGCGGCCCACGTCGGTGCCACTCGAGGTGGCTTCCCTGAAGTCGCGGCTTACACAAGCCGCCTTCACGGCGATAGCCCGTTCGATCAGCTCGCGACTCACCGCGGAGCCCGGCTCGACCGCCACATCGGGTGCGTGCTCGACCAGGCTGAGGATCGTCGGGTCGCTGATAAAGCCGCACTTGATGACCTCGGCGAGACCGCTCACCACCTCGTGCCGGTTCAGTGTCTCCAGGCTGGCCAGGTCACAGAGCACCCCGACGGGTTCGTGGAATGCGCCGACCAGGTTCTTGCCCTCAACGGTGTTGATCCCCGTCTTGCCACCCACGGCAGCGTCGACCATGCCCAACAGCGTGGTCGGAATGTGAACGACGGCGAGCCCGCGCAAGAACGTGGCAGCCACGAAGCCGGCAAGGTCAGTCGTTGCGCCGCCACCCACGCTGACGATGACGTCAGAGCGGGTGAACCCGACCTGACCGAGCGCCTTCCAGCAGAAGGCCGCGACCTCCGAGGTCTTGGACTCCTCCCCGTTGGGGATCTCGATCGCGTGCGCTTCGAAGCCCTGAGCGGCCAGGTCGTCACGAACGGCGAGTCCGCTGGCGGACAGGCCCTGTGGGTGGATCACGGCGATCCTGCGCACCCCCGACGGCAGCAGCGAGGGCAGTTCACCCAGCAGCCGTCGACCCACGACAACGTCGTATGGCGACGACGCCTCCACCCGGATCCGGGTCACGTCACTCGGGTGCGATCCAGCGGGCGGATGGACCTCAACCATCGAGACTCCTCTCGATCTCGTCTGCGACCGCCTCAACTGACAATCCGTTGGTCGCCACAGTGACGGTGGCGACCTCGAGATACAACGGCCGTCGCGAATCGAGCAGAGCCTTGAGCTGCCCACGTACGTTGCCGAGCAGCAGTGGCCGTGTCACCCCGAGCCCAACGCGAGCGGCGGCCTCCGCCATACCGACGTCCAGGAACACCACTCGGTGATCTGCCAGCAATGCACGCGTCGACGCGGTCATCACGGCTCCCCCACCCAAAGCGAGCACTCCTTGGTTGTGGGCCAGCGCTTCTGCAACCACGACAGCCTCTAGCGCACGGAAGGCCGGCTCACCCTCGTCGATGAAGACCTCGGAGATCGGCTTGCCGACACGAGTCTCGATGATCTGGTCGGTGTCTTGGAACCCTGTCGACCAGCGCTGCGCCAGGAGGGCGCCTACCGTCGACTTACCCGCGCCCGGAGCGCCAATGAGCACAACTGCCGGCCTGTCGGTTGCCGCGGGGTCGGTCGCTGACGTGACGTCTGCTGGTTCAGTCGCGGTTGTCATCGATGCCTCAGTGCGGCGAGGTAGCTCTCGTGATTGCGACGGGTCTCGCCAACCGAGTCGCCACCGAACTTCTCCAGAGCCACTTCGGCGAGCACCAACGCGACCATCGCCTCAGCTACGACGGCTGCCGCGGGTACGGCGCACACGTCGGACCGTTGGTGATGAGCCACAGCGGCCCCGCCAGTGGCCACGTCGATCGTGCGCAGTGCGCGCGGAATGGTGGCGATGGGCTTCATGGCGGCTCGCGCCCGCAGCGGCTCGCCGGTCGACATACCACCTTCTGTGCCGCCGGAGCGCCCAGACGTCCGGCGAATGCCCTCGGGCCCGGACTCGATCTCGTCATGAGCCGCCGAGCCTGGCCCGCGTGCCACGTCGAAACCGTCCCCTATCTCCACGCCCTTGATCGCCTGAATACCCATCAGGGCACCCGCCAGCTTGGAGTCGAGTCGCCGGTCCCAATGCACGTGCGACCCGAGACCCGGGGGCAGGCCATAGACAACCACCTCGACCACGCCACCGAGGGTGTCACCGTCCTTTTGAGCCTGGTCGATCTCGGCGATCATCGCCGCGCTGGCATCGGCGTCAAGACAGCGAACCGGGTCTGTGTCCAGATGCGTGACTTGATCCCGCCTGGGGATGACACCGCCCGGGGCGGCCGCGGTACCGATCGACACGACGTGAGCGACAAGCTCAACCCCCAGAGCCTGCTGCAGGAAGGCAGCCGCCACGGCGCCAAGGGCGACCCGCGCCGCAGTCTCACGGGCGCTTGCGCGCTCGAGAACGGGCCGTGCCTCGTCGAAACCGTACTTCTGCATCCCCACCAGGTCGGCATGTCCTGGTCGTGGTCTGGTGAGAGGAGCGTTACGTGCCAGCCCTTCGAGCACCTCTGGATTGACCGGGTCGGGAGACATCACCTGTTCCCACTTGGGCCACTCGGTGTTGGCGATCGTGACGGAGAGAGGTCCACCAAGGGTCAGCCCGTGGCGGACGCCACCGAGGATCGACACCTTGTCCTGCTCGAACTTCATCCGCGCGCCGCGTCCGTAACCGAGGCGTCGCCTGGCCAGCGCGGAGGCGAGGTCCTGCGTGGTGATGGCGACACCCGCCGGTAGACCTTCGATGATGGCCGTAAGAGCTGGGCCGTGAGATTCACCCGCAGTGAGCCATCGGAGCATGGGCGAAGTCTGTCACGACCCCAGACGGTCACCAGGACGTGCCGGCGAGGAAGCCGTGGACAGCCGCATGCCTCGACGCCATGTGGTCTCGGAGTCAGCGAGACGTGTACCAGTGCGCGAGCCGCTCGCCCCACACCACACCGACCAGCGCTCCCATCAGCATGTAGGGCCCGAACGGGAAGGAGCGGCGACTTGCTCGACGCGTCACTATCAACGCAAGCCCTCCAACGCCTCCGAGCAGGAAGCCGACGTACACCCCGGCCGCGAGAGAACCCCACCCGACCGCTCCCAGACCGATGCCGAGCAGACCCGACAGCCGTACGTCGCCATAGCCGAGGCCGCGCGGGTGCACGAACCACAGGAACAGATAGAGACCGCCCATGACGACCCACCCCAACGCCGCTCGGGCGAGCAACTGAGCATCCTGGTCGACCGCTGCCGCGGTCAGCAGCAAAGCGACGACGATTCCGTATGACGGCGCGATGATGCGCGTGGGCAGCAGTCGGGTCCGGGCATCGACATAGGCCAAGACGACGCCGACAGCGGACAGGTAGACCCAGGTCGCGACAAGCGGGTCCGCCCCAAGTCGCCAGCCGACTCCCGCGCCGGCGAGCGCCCCCACGGCTGCCAGCTCGACCCGTAGACTTCGCCTGGTCACGAGATCTCGGTAGAGCAACTTCTTCGTCGCATCCACCTCTGTCGCATCCACCTCTGTCGCATCCGCATCAAGCTTCGGTTCCGGCAAGCGGGAGATGACCGCGGGACCGAGTGCCGCGAGCGCCGCAGTCAAGACTGCACAAACACCGATCACCAGCAGATCAGCAGACAACGAGGGACCTCTCCACCCTTGGTCCTGCCGGGTTGCGCGATCGGCGCGAGGTTGCGGGCATGACGACAGAGCCTAATGCCGCGACGGGCCCGGTCGGGGTCGTTCGGCTGACCTGTGCATGCGCAACCCTGGTGGTCAGCGTTGTGACAGCGCGAGCAGGCCGGCTGCGCGCATCGCCTCGACCGGCGCAGCCGCGACCCCCACCATCAGCTCGACCTGCCGGGCAGCTTGCTGGAGCAGCAGGTCGAAGCCGGGGATAGCCGGGACACCGGCTTCGCGGGCCGCCACCAGCACCGGTGTGGTCTCCGGGTGATAGCTGACTTCGAAGACGCAGGCGCCGAGCCTGGCCACATGCATGGCGATGCCGGACTGCCCGGCGGCCGGGATCGTGGACACCACGAGATCGGCAGCAGGCAGCGCATCGAGCGCCTCGAAGTCAACCAGCTGCACCGCGAGACGCAGCGGCTCGGCCAGACCGGTCAGGTGGCTGGCTCGTTCGACCGAGCGAGCCACCACAGTGACGCGGTGAGCCCCCAACTCCGCGGCGGCAGCCATCGCGGAAGCCGCCGTCGCCCCCCCACCGATGATGATCGCGGTGTCGAGGTCGCGCACTCCCCGCGCCGTCAGTGCCTGGATGAAACCGGGCACGTCGGTGTTGTGCCCAGACCGCCGGCCCCTCTCGTCGAAGACGACGGTGTTGATCGAGCCGAGCAACCGGCCCCTGCTCTCGACCCGGTCACACAGGTCGATGACGGCGCGTTTGAGGGGCATGGTCAGCGATAACCCCCGCCACTCGTCGGACAAGCCGGCCAGGAATCCGGGCAGCGCCTGGGCCGAGACGTCGAACGCCCGGTAGTCCCAGTCGAGGCCAAGCTCGCGGTACGCGGCTTGGTGCAACACCGGCGACAAGGAGTGCGCGATCGGGCTGCCGAGCACCGCACACCGACGGCCCCCGCCCCTGCCGAGGGGCAGCCCCGCCGTCATCCGCTCACAGCGACTTCGACACGGTCATCGACGCCTCAGCAAGCGTCAGAGGTCGTGCAGTAGTTTTTGTACTCGGCGACGTTGCCCAGGTGCTCGTCGTAGTCTTCGGCGAACTTGGTCTCCCCAGTCTTGAGGTTGACGGTCACGAAATAGCGGTAATCCGCATCCGCTGGGTTGAGTGCAGCCTCCAGCGCCGCAGCCCCGGGAGAGTCGATCGGTGTGGGTGGCAGACCGGTGAGCTGGTAGGTGTTGTAGGGCGAGTCGATCTCTTGGAGATCCTCAGAGGCGGTGATCTCACCTCGGCTGTCCTCGGCGTAGTGCAGGGTCGAGTCGAACTGCAACGCCATGCCGTCGTCCAACCGGTTATACACGACGCTCGCCACGTCAGGCATGTCCTCGATTCGAGACGCCTCCGCCTGCACCAGACTCGCGATGGTCACGATTTCTGCGGGACTCACGCCGCGCTTCCGCGCCCCACTCTCGAGGCCCACGCTCTCAGCCTGGTTCTTGAACTCCTGCACCATCCGCTTCAGCAGCGCAGCAGCGTCCATGTCTGGCGCGACGTCGTATGTTGCGGGGAATAGGTAGCCCTCGACCTGGCCCTTGGCGTAACGCGGCAGCCCGAGGGCCGCTCGGTCGGCGTACGCCGCCTGCACCTCACGCTTACCGAAGTCGGTCTTGTCGACGATCACCGCCAAGATCTCCTCGACACGCATGCCCTCGGGGATGGTGAGGAGGTTCGTCTGCTTGGACTTCGGGTCCAACAGAAGCTTGAGTGCCGCCTCGGCCGCCATCTGCTTGCGCAACTGGTAGAACCCAACCTGAATGTTGCGCGATCGCCCGTCCTCGCTGGCAACCTCGGTGAACGCCTCGACGCTCTTGACGACGTCGGCCTTGAGCAACGTGGCCGCGATGTCGGTCGCGGTCTCGCCGTTCTTGACCTCGATGACGACGGCCCCGTTGCCAGCCCCCGCATAGTCCTCCGGTCCTGAGCCGGGCAGTGCCTCCTGGATGAACTCCACGCCTTTGACGTACGCGAAGACGCCAGCCGCCACCAGCAACGCCAAGGCCACCAGCGCCGGCAGGCAGCCAGGCCCCCTCCTGCGCAGGGGCTCTTTCGTCGATACGGCGCTGCTGCTGCCGAGGTCGCTCATGTCGAATCTCCTACTTCCTGGCCCGGTGGTCGCCCCGTCGACCGTTCCGTGTCGATGGCGTGCTGCAAGATCACCACAGCCGCCGCTTGATCGATGACCGCGCGGCGCGCTGCGCCCTTTTTGCCTCGTTCGCGCAAGGTGCGTTCGGCACTGACCGTGGTCAGTCGTTCATCCACCAGCCGCACCGGAACACCATGCCCCCGCCTCTCGCCCGCCGAGGAAAGCTCCTTCGCAAACGCCACGGCTTTGGCAGCCGCTGCTCCTTCACGGCCAGAAAGCGAGCGCGGCCAACCGACGATGATCTCGATGGCCTCGCGATCCGCGACCAGATCAAGGATGCGCTCCACGTCGCCGTGACCGCGCGCCACTGTCTCAACCGGGGTGGCCAGCGAGGCGCCTGGGTCGCACTGGGCAACACCGATGCGCACGTCACCGACGTCGATGCCCAGTCGCACGCCACGTCGGACGCCACGAGACCCTGGCAACGGAGTGCTCAGCTGCATGACACCGTCTTCGACTGGCTCAACTCGTCACCGTCTGCCCGATGGCGCGCTCGACGTGCTCGAGGGCGGTTGGCGCCTGGTCGCTGCGGGTGCCTCCGCCTTGGGCGACATCGTCCTTGCCGCCGCCGCTGCCACCGAGAGCCGTGGCCGCGACTCTCACCAGCGCTCCAGCACTCAAACCCCAGTCGCGGGCCGCATCGTTGAGGGCGATCACCACGCTCGGCTTGCCGTCGGTTGCCCCGATCACCGACACGACCGCGGGCTGGTCGCTGGTCATGCGTCCGCGTATGTCGAGCGCCAGCTTGCGCACGTCGGCTCCGTTTGCACCGTCGGCGAAGTGGCCGACGTACTGGACGCCGAACACCTCGCGTGCGGTCGTGGCGAGCTCGCCCGCGCGAGACAGCAACGACAACACGCGGACGCGATCGATCTCCTTCTCGGCGGCGCGGAGGCGCTCGACCAGATCGTTGACCCGCTCCGGGAGCTCCTCGGGATGCACCTTGAGAGCCTCCGTGAGCTGGGCAACCAGCACGTGCTCGCGGGCCAGGAACCGGTAGGCGTCGGCGCCGACGAGCGCCTCCACCCGGCGTACACCGGAGCCGATAGACGACTCCCCCAGCAGCTTGATGACCCCGAGCTGACCGGAGCGTCCCGCGTGGGTGCCGCCGCACAGCTCGCGCGCCCAGTCACCGACCGAGATGACCCGCACCTCGTCGCCGTACTTTTCGCCGAAGAGGGCCATGGCGCCTGCCGCCCTGGCCTCGTCCTGCGTCATGAGGTGCGCCTCGACGCCGAGATCAGCCAGCACGAGGTCATTGACTCGCCCCTCGACGTCGGCGAGCGTCGAGGCCGGCACCGCACCAGCGGCAGAGAAGTCGAAGCGGAACCGACCGGGAGCGTTCTCCGATCCCGCTTGGGTGGCCGTCTCCCCCAGCGCCTCGCGGAACGCCTTGTGCACCATGTGGGTGGCGGTGTGGGCGCGGCTGATGGACTTGCGCCGCTCGATGTCGACGAGCGCCTGGCAATCCAGCCCCACCGTCACCTCACCGGACAGCAAGCGAGCGTGGTGGGCGATCAGCCCTCGCGTCGGCGACTGCACGTCGAGCACCTCGATGCGAGCGCCGTTCGCGAGTTCGACGACGCCCTGGTCGGCGAGCTGGCCACCGCCCTCGGCATAGAACGGTGTCCGGTCCAGGACGAGCTCGAATGTGTCACCTTCAGCGACCCGCCGAACAGCCCCTGTGTCGGTGATCAGACCAGCCACGGTGCTGTCTGAGACCACCTCGTGATATCCGGTGAACTCGACTGGCCGGTCCAAAGAGTCGGCCACCTCGCGGTAGGCACGAGCGTCGAGATGCTGGCCTCTTTTGGCCTTGGCGTCGGCCTTGGCCCGATCCCGTTGACCGGTCATCAGCTGCCGGAAGCCAACCTCGTCGACGAGGAGGCCCTGCTCGGCTGCCATCTCGAGGGTGAGGTCGATCGGGAAGCCATAGGTGTCGTGCAGGGCGAACGCGCGTTCGCCGCTCAACGTCTCGCCCCCGGACCGCTTCACCTCGGCGGCGGCCAGGTCGAAGATCGAGGTGCCCGCGCGCAACGTCTGACGGAACGCGTCCTCCTCGCCGTATGCCACCTGCGAGATCCGGGCCCAGTCGCGGTGCAGGTCGGAGTACGTCTCGCCCATCTTATCGCGGCTGACCGGCAGCAGCTCCGGCAGCACACGGTCCTCGTAGCCGAGCAGCCGCAGCGAGCGCACGGCCCGCCGCAGCAGCCGGCGGAGTACGTAGCCACGGCCCTCGTTGCCCGGTGTCACCCCGTCACCGATGAGCATCAGCGAGCTGCGGATGTGGTCGGCGATGACCCGGAACCGCACGTCGTCGTCATAGTTCGTCCCGTACGAGCGGGCCGTCAGCTCCTCGGCCCGTTGGATCACGGGGAACATCACGTCGATCTCGTACATGTTGTCGACGCCCTGGAGCACGTAGGCCACGCGCTCCAGGCCCATGCCGGTGTCGATGTTCTTGCGCGGCAGGGACCCGGCGATGTCGAAGTCATCCTTGGACCGCACGGCACTGAGCTCGTCCTGCATGAACACGAGGTTCCAGATCTCGAGATAGCGGTCCTCCAGCTTCGCCGGCATCGAGACCCGTGTCGTCGTCTCGAACTCCCCGTCGGGGCCGTGCTCGGGTCCGCGGTCGTAGAGGATCTCCGAGCACGGGCCGCCGGGGCCGGGCATGCCCATCGACCAGTAGTTCTCCTTCGGACCGAGCTTCACGATTCGCTCGGTGGGCAGGCCGGTGACCTTCATCCACAGCGACAGGGCCTCGTCGTCGCCTTGCAGCACCGACGGCCACAGCCGGCTCTCTCCCAGACCCCAGCCGCCGTCCGCCTGCGGCTTGGTGACGAGGTCCCACGCGAGCTCAATGGCGCGTTCCTTGAAGTAGTCGCCGAAGGAGAAGTTGCCGCACATCTCGAAGAACGTGCCGTGCCTGGTGGTCTTGCCGACGTCTTCGATATCGGGGGTGCGCACGCACTTCTGGACGCTGACCGCGCGCTCGTACGGTGGCGCCTCCTGACCGAGGAAGTACGGCTTGAACGGCACCATGCCGGCGTTGACGAACAACAGGTTCGGGTCGTCGAGCAGCAGTGAAGCGCTCGGAACGACCGTGTGGTCGAGGTGAGCGAAGTGAGCCAGGAACCTGCGCCTGATCTCAGCGGTGTCCATCTTCACTGCCTTCTGGTGAGGGGAGGGTGGTGCTGCTGGCGGCGGGGCTTGCGCTCTCGTGCTGTAGGGGCGGCGACGGCAAGAGCTGCCGGGGGGTGGAACCGTCAACGCTGCCAAGTCGCTCGCCCTGAGTCTGGAGATCGGCTCGCAGCTCAGCCTCACGCTCCCGCATGCCGGCGCTGACCTCGTCAACGAACACGCGAGCCCCGGCTTTCAGCGCCGCACCCCGAGCGGCGATGCCGTCCGGAGTGACCTGTTGCGCCATTCGCTTGGCCTTGACCAGCGTGTAGACACCCGATGCGGCGCCGACCACGAACCACATCGCCCTGCTCACGGCCTAAGCCTGTCTGAAGATGCCCGGCCGGCGCGCTGTCGACGTCGCAGCCTGCGTTGTCGACGCAGTTCGCGTCGGAACGTCGCTAAGATTCGCATGCGACGCTCCTCATCGAGAGCACGCCGGAGGCCGGCAGTGAAGGCTGCCGCCTTGATCAAGGGCTCGGCCAGCGTGACCGACGCCACTCTTGCGGCCGTCACCTCCCCGTCCCGAGGTTGGGTGATGAGCGGAAAGGATGTCGCGTGCTGCACGCGAGGCAAGACGTCTTGTGCTGGTTGCAGTCCAGGCGAATCGCTCGGCAGCCAATCGTTCGTCGACGAACGAGAACGGCCAGACTGCATACTCGGGAATGGCTCGGACGAGAGGCGGGGTGGAGACGACTGGGCTGACAAGGTAGACACCGTCTGAGAGAGTGTCTGGAGTTTGCGCCACACCACCAAAAGCGCGAGCGCCAAGGCGAGGATGCCGATGCCGAGCACCCACATCAGCGCCGTGCTGTCGCTCATCTGCACGCCTCCTTGCCGGGCCCGAACAAACCGCCACCTTACAGTGACGCGAAGGCGAGCAGCCCGTCCGACAGCAAACCTAGTCGTCCGCGAGGATGACCCTGATCCGCTCCAGTCGCGCGGAATAGTCCGCCTCGGCCCCCCTGGTCGTGGGGCGGTAGTAGTCGCGATCGAGCAGTTCGGCGGGTGCGTGGCGCTGCGATGCCACCCCCCTCGGGTCGTCATGCGCGTGTTGGTAGCCGCGACCGTGCCCGAGCTTTTCAGCGCCCCCGTAATGCGAGTCACGCAGGTGCGCCGGCACTGCGCCGATGTGACCGGCTTTGACGTCGGCGATGGCAGCGTCGATGGCTCTGTAGACGGCATCAGACTTGGGTGCCAGCGCCAGCGCGATGACGGCCTGCGCCAGGTTGAGGCGGGCTTCCGGCATACCGATCAACTGCACGGCTGAAGCGGCAGCCACCGCGGTCTGCAGCGCCGCCGGGTCGGCAAGCCCGATATCCTCGCTGGCGGAGATGACCAGCCGCCGAGCGATGAACCGCGGGTCCTCGCCGGCTGCGATCATGCGGGCGAGGTAGTGCAACGCCGCGTCCACGTCGCTGCCGCGGATGGACTTGATGAAAGCGCTGATCACGTCATAGTGCTGGTCGCCTTGCCGGTCGTAGCGCACCGCGGCCCGGTCGACGGCAAGCTCGAGAATCTCGAGCGTGACCTTTGTTTCGCGCTTGCCCTGGGCGGCCCCGGCGGCTGCCTCAAGGTAGGTGAGGGCTCGTCGCGCGTCGCCGCCGCCAAGCCGAACCAGCTGGTCGAGGGCTGCATCGTCGATCGCCACTGCCCCCTGGAGACCACGTTCAGACGACATCGCCCGGATGACGACCCGGCGGATCGCGTCGTCGTCGAGCGGTTCGAGAGTGAGCAGCAGACACCTGGAGAGCAGCGGTGAGATCACCGAGAAGAACGGGTTCTCCGTGGTGGCCGCGATGAGGGTGACCCAGCGGTTCTCCACTCCGGGCAACAGCGCATCCTGCTGAGCCTTGTTGAAGCGGTGCACCTCGTCGACGAAGAGCACGGTCTCCGCACCTGCCCGGGCGAGCAGTCGACTCGCACCGTCGATGACCTCGCGGACCTCCTTGACGCCGGCTGACACCGCCGAGAGCTCGACGAAGCGCCGGTTCGTCTGGGCGGACACGATGCCGGCAATCGTGGTCTTGCCGGTTCCGGGAGGTCCCCACAGCAGCAGAGCGGTCGGCTCATCTGCCTCGACCAACCGGCGCAGTGGTGAGCCGTCAGCGAGGAGATGGGCCTGTCCGGCCAGCTCGTCGAGCGTCTGCGGCCGCATCCGCACGGCCAACGGTGCTGCGTGGTGTTGTTGCGCGGACAGAGTGCCGCTGGCTGCTGAGGTAGGGGCTACGACATCGAAGAGCGCACCCTCAGACTGCGCATCCGCATTCACGCCGCAACCCTAGTGGCTCGCTGTCTGGTGTCGGCGGCGTCAGAGCGCTATGGAACCACGGGTGCTCAGAGCGCGGTGGATCCGCTGGTGCTTACCGTCTCGTTCTCGACTCCGTCGCTGGGCGCCATAAAGGTCAGCGCTTCGGGGGCGATCACCTGGAGCGGCTCGGCGAAGTGACACGCGACTTGGCGGCCGCCAACCTCGAGCAGGGGCGGCTCTTCGGCGGCGCAGATGTCTTGGGCCTTCCAGCACCGGGTGCGGAAGCGACATCCCGAGGGAGGGTTGATCGGGCTCGGCACGTCGCCTTCGAGCCTGATCCGCTCACGACGACCACCCACCGCGGCCTGCTTGACGTCGGGGGCCGCAGAGAGCAACGCCTGCGTGTAAGGATGGTGCGGGGTCAGGTAGATCTGGTCCCGGTCGCCTATCTCGACGATTTTGCCCAGGTACATCACCGCGATCTCCGGGCAGAAGTGCCGGACGATCGCCAGATCATGGGCGATGAACAAGAATGCGATGTCGAACTCTTTTTGCAGGTCCTGCAGCAGGTTGACCACCTGCGCCTGAATCGAGACGTCGAGCGCAGAGACCGGCTCGTCGGCGACGATCAGCTTGGGGTTGAGCGCCAAGGACCGGGCAATGCCGATGCGTTGACGCTGACCACCGGAGAATTCGCTCGGATAGCGGTTGTAGTGCTCAGGGTTCAGCCCGACGACCTCGAGCAGCTCTTGGACACGGGCCACCATCTTGTTCTTCGGCACCGTCTTGTGGACCTGCATGGGGGTGCTGATGATCGAGCCGACCGTGTGTCGAGGGTTGAGCGAGGAGTAGGGGTCTTGGAAGATCAATTGGATCTCACGCCGATATGGCAGCATCGCTTTGGAGCTGAGAGTGGCGATCTCGTTTCCCTCGAACTTCATCGAGCCCGAAGTCGGGTCGTAGAGCCGGGTGATGACGCGGCCCACCGAGGTCTTGCCGCACCCTGACTCACCGACGAGCCCCAGAGAGCGTCCTTTGTAGACATTGAAAGTGACTCCGTCGACAGCCTGGACCTGACCGATAGTGCGCCTGATGACTCCCGACGACTTTACCGGGAAGTGCTTGACGAGGTCTCGTACCTCGAGCAGAGGGGCGGTCCCGTTGCTCTTGGGGCTGGTGGAGGTCTGCTCGCTCACATGATCTCCTCTTTGACTTCGGTCTCATAGATCGTGTCCGGGTCCTCGATGTGACACCTGGTGGGATGCGTCTGCTGCGGCTGCTGCACCAGCTCGGGCAGCTCGGTGAAGCAGCGTCGTCCCTCGACCTTGTCGGTGTGCCGGCAGCGGGGGTGGAAGGAGCAACCGTCGGGCGGGTTCAGCAGGCTGGGCGGGGTGCCCGGGATGGGAATGAGCGGTTTGCTGACGTCGCTGGAAACGTCGGCGATGCTGCCGAGCAGGCCCCAGGTGTAAGGCATCTCGGGGTGGGTCAGGATCTGCTTGGTGGTGCCCTTCTCGACACAGCGACCGGCATACATGACTAGGACGTTGTCGGCGATCTCGGCGATGACGCCGAGATCGTGCGTGATCATCACAACGGCGGAGCCGAACTCCTTCTGGAGGTCTTGCATCAAGTCGAGGATCTGCGCCTGCACGGTCACATCGAGTGCGGTGGTGGGCTCGTCAGCGATGAGAAGCTTCGGGTTGTTGACCAAGGACATCGCGATCATGGCGCGTTGGCGCATGCCACCGGAGAACTGGTGAGGGTATTCGCTGACCCGACGGTCCGGTTGCGGAATGCCCACACGCTCCAACATCTCGACCGCACGTCGTTTCGCGACTGACTTGGAGACATCGTGGTGTAGGCGATAGGCCTCGACGATTTGCGCGCCCACGGTGTAGAACGGGTGCATTGCGGTGAGTGGGTCCTGGAAGATCATGGTGACGTCGTTGCCACGGATGCGCTTCATCGTCGAGTTCGACGCCCCGATGATCTCCTTGCCGCCGATGCGGATCGAGCCGGTCAGTCGGCTGCGCTTGACGTCGTGCAGCCCGAGCACCGCCATCGAGGAGACACTCTTGCCGGATCCGGACTCACCGACGATGCCGAGCGTCTCACCGAGCTGGACGGTGTAGGAGAGATCGGTGACCGCCTGCACCAGTCCGTCATAGGTCGGAAATTGGACTGTGAGGTTCTCAACGACCAGGAAGGGCTCATTTGAGTCAGCCGGCGAAGGATCGCGCTCCGGCGGTGCATCGGTCAAGACCTCAGTCACGCCAACCTCACTCGTGGGTCCAAGAAGCTGTAGACGATGTCTACGATCAGATTTGCCACAACGATCAGGACAGCGCTCACCAAGACGCTGGCGGAGATGACCGGGAAGTCGACCGGGATGGCCGTGAGACCCCAGCGTCCGATGCCGTCGATGCCGAAGAT
>JACCXO010000072.1 GCA_013696975.1 Nocardioidaceae bacterium
TCGAAATTCGCACGCACCGCACTCGTGTCACCACTGTGCCGGCCAGGGTGCGCCGGCGCGGCGCTGGGTCCCCGGTCCGAGCACGCCACGCGGTCGGCGAGCAGCCCTGGCTCGACCAGCAGCCGTCTGCGGAGGCCGAGCCGGACGAACGGGTCCACCGACCACCATCCCGGCCGGGCCGCCACCATCGCCGGGTCGGTGGCCAGCAAGGAGCCGGCGAAGTGGACAGGGTCCGTGGTGAGTGTGGTCACGGCCATGAGGTGCGGCACCAAGGCCACCCGTCGGATCGCCTGCACCACCGACGGGTCGTCGAACAATGGCCTTCGCCTGGCGACCGGGCAGACCAGCGACACCGCGGCGGCCGGCCCGGTGGGATCGATCACGGCCGGGTCAACTTGGCAGGCGTCCGGATGCGGCCGGGAATCGGTCGCCCAGGCCGCGAGCCAGCTCTGGGGACTGTCGTCGAGGCAGCGCACGGCTGCTGCGGCGACCACCCCATCCGGGCGGTCCGGGAGGAGCGCCAGCCCAACACGGACCAGTGCTCACGGCGACGGAACTTCCCAGTCCGACCGCACCGTGCGGGTCACCTCGCGCAGGTCTCGCCACAGATCGGCCACCGACGGCCGCCCCCAGAACCAATATCCGTTGTAGACCGAGTACACGGTCAGGTCAGGGCAGAGGACGAACACTGTTGGCACATATGGGCGGTGTTCGGTGTCGGTGTGTTCCAGCAGGTCGAGTTCGGCCTGCGCGGTGCGATCCTGATCCGAGAGGAAAGGCCAGCGGGCACCCATGCCGGCCCGCAGCGCCGCCTCTACGTCGGGTGGGTCCACACTTATCGACACCACCCCGGTGTAGGCAACTTCGGCCCGCTCGCCAAGCGCAAGCAGTTCCGGGGACCAGGCGCGCTCCTTCGGGCAGAACCAACCCCGGTAGAAGTGGACCACCAGGGGATCCCCGCCCGCCAGCTCGGACAGCGAGCGAACCACACCATTGTGATCCGTCGGGGCGAGATCGGGCAACGAGCCGCCGGGTGAAAGATTCGCGTGCATGTCTCATGCCTCCCTACGGTCGCTTTAGGCCACGTGTCTTGCGTGTGGTGGACGGGGACGCGGATGGCGCGCTGCGCTCATCGTATGGCGCCCAGGGTGAAGGCCACCATGAAACCGGCACTGTCGCCAAGGCGGCCCACGGACCGCCGTCCTGTATGCCGTGGGGAACAAGGGGCAGCGGCGCATTCACCGCATCCCGGTGTACGCGCCGGCTATCAGGGTGCTGGAGTAACAACCGCGAATAGCGCAGCTGACTCAATGCGGCTCGGATCCCTAAGGCGTTGGGGCTGGGATGACCGCGAGTCGCACGTTAGGTATTCGTAAGGGTTTTTTCGCGAGATATGTGTTGAACTGATTGAGACTCCCACCGACTGCTGCAGCCAAAATGACGGCTCCAGAGTGCAGACGTGAAGAGAGGAAGGGTAATGAGCCAAGCGTCGCCAGTGGTCGACACCATTTTGTCGGCAGGGCTGACCGAAACGAGACTAAATAGCCAATTCAAAGGAGCAAAATGATGGTAAGCCGAATCAAGAATTTTGCCGTGGGATCGCTATCGCTGATTACGCTCGTCGGCGTGAGCACGATTGCGCAAGCTCAAGGGTCCGGTGGGCAAGCTCAAGGGTCCGGTGCGCAAGCTCAAGGGTCCGGTGCGCAAGCTCAAGGGTCCGGTGCCCAAGCTCAAGGGTCCGGTGCCCAAGCCGACAGCGATCAGTCTCGACGCGTCGCGCGTAAAGGCGCCGCGTTCGCGATGACCAACCGCAGCACAAGCAATGAAATCATCACCTACAAGCGTGCCGCCAACGGCGCTTTGACGCGTGTCGGCAGGGTAGCCACACGTGGGAAGGGGATCGGAACTGATCTCGACACGCAAGGTGGATTGCGGCTTGCTAGGCACCACCGTTTCCTGTACGCCGTCAACGCTGGCAGCGACAACATCTCCGTTTTCTCTGTGAAGGGAACGCGTCTCACATTTTTGCAGAAGGTGTATGCGGGTGACGAGCCGACTAGCCTGACCATCCGGGGGAATCTGCTTTATGTCCTCAACTCATCGGTCGCCGGCAACGGCATC
This sequence comes from Nocardioidaceae bacterium, assembly GCA_013696975.1. Lineage (GTDB taxonomy): Bacteria > Actinomycetota > Actinomycetes > Propionibacteriales > Nocardioidaceae > JACCZJ01. The sequence goes on from JACCXO010000072.1 coordinate 2,122, forward strand.
CGCGGCTTCAACGTGGCTTCGAACGGCACCTTGACGCGCTTGCGACACTCGTTCAGGTTGCTGAGCTCGCCCATCGCGGTGCCCGGCCAGGTGCAGTTCAGCCCTGACGGCCAACGCCTCCTCGTGACGCAGAAGACGACCAACGTACTGCTGCCGCCGAAGAACGCCATCGACGTGTATCGGGTCGGGAGTAACGGACTAGCCAGCAACTTGAAACGGGAAGCCTCGCACGGCCTTCGACCGTTCAGCTTGGCTTTTCGCAATAAAAACCAGCTCCTCGTAACCGAGTCCTTCAACGCTGCGGATGGTGCATCCGCAGTTTCTTCATACCGAATGTCCACGAAAGGCTCTTTGGATGTGATCAGCGGCTCGATCCGCAATCGACAGACAGATACGTGTTGGGTGGTCATCACCAAGGATGACCGTTACGCCTTTGTGGCGAACTTCGGTAGTGGTACCATTTCCAGCTACAAATTCAGCGACACCGGAAAAGTCCGTTTGATCGATGGCAACGCGGCCTTCCTGGGAATAACCAGTCAGCCAGTAGACCTGGATCTGGGTGCTAATAGCCGCTACCTCTATCTGCTTCTCAGGGGAACCGGCGGGGTCGCGGCCTTCAAGATCCAAGACAATGGCGATCTCTCCCCACGGGGCAGCGTCGTTACCGGCGGTCTCCCCGTCGCGGACGGGGCCTCTGGTCTGGCCGTCTACTGACCGCTCTGCGGATATCAAACGAATAATCGACTGGATGTAGGGGTCACGGAGACGATCCGAGCCCCTACATCCGACTGTTCCGGGCGAATCTTCGTCGCCTAGTACGACAGCCGTAGTTCGTGATCATTGGTTCTCGCGTCGTTTGTAGTGGCATGCGCGGGCTCGGGCTTGATGTCGTCGGCGCCATCGGGACCAGGCCAGAAGGGCGTGGACGGTGCGGCCGGCGGTGAGGAGGAGGGCGTCGAAGAGCTTTCGGAACTCGTTCACGGTCAGCTCGATCAGCCCTGTGGGAGTTGGGGTCTGGTCGCGTTCGCCGGCGGTGGTTACGGCGAGGAACGCGTGGGCGAGCATGGCCAGGGTGGTCCAGCGGTGCCAGGACGTCCAGCGGCGGACCTGGTGCTGGTCGATCCCGGTCAGGGTCTTGGCGGCTTGGAACGACTCCTCGATCCGCCAGCGTTGCCCAGCGACCTTGACCGGCGTGGACAGCGGGACTGGTCGGGGGCTGTAGCAGCGGTGGTAGGCCAGCTCTCCGGTGGTGTCGTTACGGCGGATCAACACGTGATGCTCGCCGGCGTCACCGGTGTGTTCGGGTTGGATCGCGATCCAGGCCCAGGAGTAGAACCGGTGCCCCTTGCTGCCGGCACCGGCCGAGCGTCTCTGCCAGGCCCAACTGGGCAGCAATGCGGGAAGCTGGTCGACCCGGATCGGCCCCGCGGCGGTGGACACGCGACGGTTCGCCGCGACCTGCAGCACGTAGCCCAGGCCGTGGCCGCGGATGGTGGCGCGCAGCCGCGGGTCGGCGCCGTAGACCTCGTCCCCGGCCACCCAGGCGGCCGGGACACCGGCATCGACGGCGCGGGTGATCATCGCCGCCGCCAGACTGGGTTTGGTGGCGAACTCGGTATCGGCGGGGATCCCGGCCGCGGCGCAGTGGGCGGGGTCGCTGGTCCACGACTTGGGCAGGTACAACGTCCGGTCGATGAACGCATGGCCTCGCGGCGCGGCGTAGGTCAGATAGACGGCGACCTGGGCGTTCTCGATCCGCCCGGCGGTGCCGGTGTACTGCCGTTGCACACCGACGCTGCGCACGCCCTTCTTGACGTCACCGGTCTCGTCGACCACCAAGATCGCCTCGGAGTCGCCGAAGTGGTCGACCACGTAGCCGCGCAGGTCGTCACGGACGGCATCGGCGTCCCACTTCGCCCGCGCCAGCAGGTGCTGCAACCCGTCCGGAGTAGCCTGGCCGCGGTGCTCGGCGATCGTCCAACAGTTCTTCCGATCAAGGCCCGAGACCAGGCCCTGGATCAGCCCGGTCGCGTGCCGCAGCGGCTCGTACCGGGTGAGTCGCGACCCGATCCGGTCGATCACCTCGCTGAACGCCTCTTGCCACCGGTCAAGGTCTACGCTGTGTGCCGCGGCCACCGCGGCGTCTCTGTTGTTCCACACAAGCAACCGATGCTCGCCCGGTGGCCGCACCCTTCCCCGCAGACACGCCCAAGCCGCCGGGTGAACACATCAGCCACCCAGATAACGAACTACGGCTGTCGTACTAGTCGCACGTACGCGCTCAAAAAGAACGTCTGGGTGGACCACCACCAAAGCCTGCCGTATTGGGCATGAATTTGTGGGGATCGTAGAGGAGGTGGGAAGCGACGTGCGCACGGTGCGGCTGGGCCAGTTCGTCATCGCGCCCTTCGTGGTGAGCGACGGCACCTGCGCGAACTGCGTCAACGGCATCACCACCTCGTGCTTGCACGGAGCCTCTTGGGGGAGCGAGGACGCCGACGGTTTCACCGTCGATGGCGGTCAAGGGGAGTTTGTTCGGGTGCCTTCGGCCGATGGCACCCTGGTGACTACGCCGGAGGTGCCTGACGACTCCCTGGTCCCCAGCCTTCTCACGTTGTCCGATGTGATGTGCACCGGCCACCACGCCGCCGTCTCGGCCGGCGTGGGCGAAGGCAAGACCGTTGTAGTGGTCGGCGACGGCGCAGTGGGCCTGTCCGCGGTGCTCGCCTCACACCGACTAGGCGCTGAGCGCGTCGTGGTTATGTCGCGGCACACATCCCGACAGGCCGTTGCATCCGAGTTCGGAGCCACTGACATCGTCGCCGAGCGAGGCGAGGAGGGTGTCGCGGCGATCAGAGAGCTCTTTGATGGAATCGGAGCTGATTGCGTGCTGGAATGCGTGGGAACCGCGGAGTCAATGCAGCAGGCCATCGACTCCACTCGCCCCGGGGGCCGCGTCGGCTACGTGGGCGTTCCGGTCGGGTCGGAGATTCCTATTCGAAAGCTCTTCAGCGCCAACATCACGATCGGAGGCGGTGTCGCCCCGGTCCGCAGCTACATCGAGGCGTTGCTGGGCGATGTCTTGGAAGGCAGCATCGACCCAGGCAAGGTTTTCGACAGCGAGATGCCACTCGAGGAGGCCGCAGCCGCCTACAAGGCCATGGACGAGCGCACGGCGATAAAGGTGTTGCTGCGCCCCTAGCGAGCGTGAAAGTCAGGAGACCGCCGAGACCTATAGACCTAGTTTGTTGGAGCAGTACGGCCAAGCGCCCCAGCCCTGTTGGTTTTGCACCTTTTCGGCGATGCGGATCTGCTGCCTTCGGGTTGCGAGGTCCGCACGCGGAGCGAAACGACCGCCGCCGAAGCCGCGCCACGTGGAGTAGCTGAACTGGAGGCCACCGTAGTAGCCGTTTCCGGTGTTGATGTGCCAGCGACGACCGGACTCGCATTCTGCGAGACGGCCCCAGGTACGGTCACTGTGCGCGTCGGCCGGGGCGGAGGCGAAAAGTGGGCCGGTAAGGGCGGCAGCTAGGAGTGCGGCCGCCACACTGGTAGTCAGTCGTCGGTTTGATCTCTGCGCAGGTTGGTTGCGGACGTGGTTCACTAGCGAAACCTCTCCGACGCCTGCGAGGTTAGCTGTCGGGTTCGGGCGGAGAGAATGCCCGGTCGCGGTTGGCGACTTCACCCCTGGACCCACGCCGTCGTACGACTGCGCGCGGTGCATTGGGTTCCCCGTTCCCGTCCGAACCGGATGACCTTTCGTGAGGTGGGGTGGGCCACAACCAGCGGACGGGATTCGGCGTTCCGGTCGTGTTGAATCCGGGCCAGGTTAGACGGTGGGGTCGAGCAAAAACAAGGTTCAATCAAGACAAATCGGAGCGTTTCGCTTCCATTACAGAGCGTC
>JACCXO010000095.1 GCA_013696975.1 Nocardioidaceae bacterium
TCCGGGTTGGCCGCGATCCGCTCGCTGTTGGTCGAGTGTGGGATCGGCACGACGCCCGACTGGATGTGCCAGCGCAGCGCCACCTGGGTTGACCCCATGCTCGGTGGCGATCGTCGAGCGAGGCCGCCGTACACTGAGCAGCGTCACGAGGCGTGCCGCCAGCCTTGGAAAGGGCCTGAGATCCAGACGTTCCTGCCGTATGCCGACTTCGCTGACAGCGCGCGAGTGCTGGATGACAGGAGGCTCGGCAAGCAAAGGGTTGAGACCTTGCAGATTGTGCACGTGCTACTCGGGCTCCGATGGAACCTAGCGGCCGGCGTTGTCGAGGCGTTCGAGCCGAAGGGCTGGCGAAGTCACCCGGCCGTGCGCATGTGGCGTGGCTATGAGCCTGCTCTGCTCGCTTATCAAGCCAAGACGTGTCAGGAGTGGATGAGCCGCGGATTCAAGGACACCTGTCTGGTCAAAGCCGTCGGTCTGGCAGAACTCAGCCCACTCGTCGCGGGCGTAGAGGTGCATCAGCCGCGATGGCTCGGCCAGGAGGACCTACACCGCTCACACCAGTCCAATCTGATCCGTAAGGATCCAACCTTCTACGCACCACTGTTTCCCGAGGTGCCGGCGGACCTGCCCTACGTGTGGCCAGAGTCGTGAGGCAGGGTCGCCGCTTCTGGAAGGCTCAGGACACCGCTGCAAGCGGCGGTGCGGTGCTGACGGCTTCGTCGAGTCTGAGATGCTCCAGCCAGAGATCAGATGCGAACTGTGCGCGTACGCTTCCTCCCGCCCCTTGGCCGCCGCAGATAGAACCGGAACCGAGAGCAGGACAGCAACCCATGACTGAGTCCACGACGATCACCATCCGCATCGATGACGGACGCAGCAGCGGACGTGACTGCGATCCTGGACACGCTCAGCGCAGGTCGCTTCATCGCCCTCGGGTGGTCGGGCGGTGGTCCGCACGCACTCGCTTGTGCGACCCTGCTGCCTGAACGGAATGCAGCGGCAGTTCTGCTGGCCGGTGTCGCCCCGTATGACGCCGACGGTCTGGCCCTGGTATGCCGGCATGGAGCCGGAGAATGTCGAGAGTTCGAAGCTGCGGTCGCGGGTTCTGAGACGTTGACGTCATATCTGGAAGGCCAGCGTGAGCATCTGGGACACGTCACCGGCGAGGAGGTCGCTGAGGCGCTCGGCGGAGTCGTCTCCGACGTCGACAAAGCCGCGCTGTCGGGCGATTTCGCCGAGCACGTGGCTCGCTCCTTCCGGCGCGCGGTGCTCCATGGCGTCGAGGGCTGGCGTGACGATGACTTGGCCTTCGTGATGCCCTGGGGCTACCCGCCCGACGCCATCTCAGTGCCGGTCGTGATCTGGCAGGGCGGTGAGGACAAGATGGTGCCCTATGACCACGGGGTTTGGCTGAGCGGCCACGTCCGAGGCGCCCGGAGTCACCTGCACCGCGACGAGGGACACTTGTCGCTCATCCAACGGATCGGTGACATCCTCGACGACGCCAAAGATTCGGCTGGGTTCACGGCCTGAGGCAGGAGGCGGTCTCAACCTGCCACCGGTTGTTCGTCTCGGATGCCACGCGACCGAACAGTCGTGCGCAGAACATCACTCAGCAGAAAGGTGCTCACCTGCGTCTTCGTCGAACGCTGAGTCGCGGGTGGACGGTTGGTGATATCACTTTGTCGTCCAGTCGTTGCAGGGCGACGACACGCCGGGATACCAGCCCCGGACGTCGCTCGAGGTGACGGATCAACTCGTCCAGCTTCAGCTCGCTCAGCAACCGTCCGACGGTCGTCAACAACGCGAAGTTCAGCTCCGCGAACGTCGCGTCCTCGCGAGGAGAGATCATGGCGAGCTCGGTGAGCCGAGCTCTTGCTTCCTTCAACCCTTCGGACGCCATCCGCAGCTGCTCCGCGTCTGGCAGATCATGACCGGGCTGGGCTTCGGTGCGCACCAGCCGCCCGAAAGCGCGTACGGCGGCGGCCTGCTCGTGGAGCAGCAAGCCGACGGCTATGGCGTGGAGGGTCTCAGTGAAATCCTCCGGCTGCGACTCACGACTTCGTCCCGCGTCGTCCAGCGAACGGAACATGCTACGAACGGCGACGGAAGAATGCTCGAGCGCCTCCAAACCGTGCCGCAGTCCGGGACCGACATCCTGGGTCCCGACAGCCCGTACATTGAGTCGTCGACTCTCCTCCGCACGCAGCAGCGCGGTGCCGACATTGGGGATGTCATGGGTCAACCGTCGCGCCTCGCCCAGCCAGCGCGACGTCCGATCGATGAGCGGTGCTCCGGTGTCAAGCGCACTGTCGAGATCGTCGGCTGCCGCGTCGAGGAGATGAGCCAAGTCCTCGGCGAAGCCTTCGATCGCGCCGCCCGCATCCCCGGTGGTGACTTTGGGTGGGAAGAGCAGGTTCGACAAGACGCCCACCGCTGCGCCCACCAGTGTCTCCGCCATCCGCTGCGAGGCCGCAATCTCCGCACCGCCAGCGCCGGCGCCCAGGACGAGCATCGCGCTGATCGGCACCTCCAACTGGTTCGACCCGAGTCGCAGCACCTGAGCGACAAGCATCGACAACGCGACCACGATGCCGAGACTCCACCACGAGACGCCGAACACAGACGAGAACAGGACCGCGACCGCGACGCCTGCAACCACGCTCACCACCCGCTGCACACCCGAGGTCAACAAGCTGACCGGAGTGAGCTGGACGACGAGGAGCGCGGTCAGCGGAGCCAACAAGGCGTCGCTGTCTGGGAACAGCGCATGTGCGACGATGTAGCTCGCGACCGCCGCCGCCGTGAGCCGCAGTGCCCAGGCCGCCGAGGAACGGCCTCTTTGTCGCAGCCGTTCCACGGTGACGCGTGCGACCCTCCGCAACGGCTCGACGATCTCAGGCACAGATTGAGTATGTCGGAGGCGCCGTGACATTGGCCCCACACCACATCCGCGGCCATCGAGAGGCGCGGGAATGTCCGGGAATGAACGCGCGAACGGATGCGGGAAGGGCGCTAAAGCATGCCCACATCCGTCACGCGTATGACGGCCTCGCCCGCAGCATCAGACGCGGCAAGGTCGACGTCGGCGGTGATCCCCCAGTCGTGATGGCCGGCCGGGTCGTGCAGGATCTGGCGCACCCTCCAGATCCGGTCGTGAGGTCGATCCGCCTCGTCGTCATACTCCGGGTCTGTCTTGATCATCAGCAACCCCGGACCGCGCGCGTCGGCGTCGGTGAACAACACGGCGTGTTCGTCCCAGTACGGCGACAAGGCGGCCTGCCATGCCTCGGCGCCCCACCCGGCGTCGGCGTCCAAGTCACCCAGCGCGGCCCAGTCTCGCCGGGCCGCCAGCTCGACCCGGCGGAACAGCGCATTCCGCACGAGCACCCGAAACGCCCGCACGTTGGCCGTCACGGGGGGCGCCGGGGCGTCGATCGACATACGCGCAGAATCAGCGAGCGCGGCAGCGACAGAAGCCGCGTCAGCACCAGCAGCGAGCTTCTCCCACTCGTCGAGCAGCGAAGAGTCGACCTGGCGCACCAGCTCGCCGAGCCAGGCGACGACATCGTCGAGCTCGTCGGTCCGAGCTGCGTCAGGCACGGTGCGCCGCAGCGCCCGGTAGCCGTCGGTCAGGTAACGCAGCAGGAGCCCCTCGGACCTGGCCAGGCCGTAGAAGTTGACGTACTCGACGAACGTCATGGCACGCTCGTACATGTCGCGCACCACCGACTTCGGCCGCAGCTCGTGGTCGGCGACCCAGGGGTGGCCCTTGCGATAGGACTCGTAGGCGACCCCGAGCAGCTCAGCCAGCGGCCTAGGAGGAGTCACGTCGTCGAGCAGCTCGATGCGCTCGTCGTACTCGATGCCTTCGGACTTCATGGCAGCGACCGCCTTCCCGCGGGCCTTGTTCAGCTGTGCCGCCATCACCTGCCGCGGGTCTTCGAGCGTCGACTCGATCACCGACACGACGTCGAGGGCATACGTCGGATCGTCCTTGTCGAGCAGCGCCAGCGACGCCATGGCGAACGCGGAGAGCGGTCGGTCAAGGGCGAAGTTGCTCTGCAGGTCGACGGTGAGGCGCACTCCGCGACCGTCTGGCTCGGGCTCGGCGAGCCGCTCGACGACACCGCCGGCGAGGAGAGCTCGGCTGATCGCTATCGCATGGCGGATATGGGTTCCCTGGGCCGCGGGGCCTTCGTGGTTGTCGGTGAGCAGACGCCTCATGTGCGCGAAAGGGTCACCGGGTCGGGCGATCACGTTGAGCAGCATCGAGTGGCTGACGGCGAAACTCGACGTGAGCGGCTCCGGCTCGGCGGCCACCAGGCGCTCGAAGGTCCGCTCGCCCCAGTTGACGAACCCCTCCGGCGGCTTCTTGCGCTGCACCCGCCGCAGTTTCTTCAGGTCGTCGCCGGCGCGTTTGACCAGGCGGGCGTTCTCGACCTCGTGCTCCGGAGCCTGCACGACGATAGAGCCGACCGTGTCATAGCCGGCGCGTCCAGCCCTGCCGGCGATCTGGTGGAACTCGCGGGCGCGGAGGTGCCGGGAGCGTTGGCCGTCATACTTGGTCAGGCCGGTGAGCACGACGGTGCGAATGGGGACGTTGATGCCGACGCCGAGAGTATCGGTGCCGCAGATGACCTTGAGCAGCCCGGCTTGCGCGAGGGTCTCGACGAGTCGGCGATACCGGGGGAGCATGCCTGCGTGGTGGACGCCGATCCCCATCCGGATCAGTCGCGACAGGGTGCGCCCGAAGCCAGCAGAGAAGCGGAACCCGCCGATCATCTCGGCTATCTGGTCGCGCTCTTCCCGTGTCGCGACCTTGAGGCTGGAGAGGGCTTGCGCTCGCTCGATCGCCTCAGCCTGGGTGAAGTGGACGACGTAGACCGGCGCCTGATGGGTCGAGAGCAGTTCCTCGAGCAGCTCGTGCATCGGTGCGGTGGAGTACGAGAAGTGCAGGGGGACTGGACGTTCGGTGGAACTGACGATCGCAGTGCGTCTTTGGGTACGGCGGCTGAGGTCGGCCTCGAAGCGGGTCATGTCCCCGAGCGTCGCGGACATGAGCACGAACTGCGCCTGGTTGAGTTCGAGCATAGGGACCTGCCAGGCCCAGCCTCGGTCGGGCTCAGCATAGAAGTGGAACTCGTCCATCACGACCAGACCGACGTCGGCGTCCTTGCCCTCCCGAAGCGCCTGGTTGGCGAGGACCTCGGCGGTTGCGGTGATGATCGGGGCTTGCGCGTTGACCGCCGCGTCACCCGTGAGCATGCCGACGTTGTCGGCCCCGAAGGTGTCGCAGAGGGCGAAGAACTTCTCCGAGACGAGGGCCTTGATCGGCGCGGTGTAGAAGCTGCGCTGTCTGTGGGCGAGGGCCGCGAAATGGGCGCCCACTGCGACGAGGCTCTTGCCCGACCCGGTCGGAGTCGCGAGTATGACGTTCGCCCCGTCGACGATCTCGATCAGCGCCTCGGTTTGCGCGGGGTAGAGCTCGAGGCCCTGCTCGCTGGTCCAGCCCTCGAACGCGTCGTACAGCGCGTCAGGCGTGGGATCGCGGGGGAGCCGCTCAATCAGGCGCGGTATCGAGATCGCTGACATCGTGACACCCATCGTGCCTGGACCGCTTATGGCGTGCCCGGCCGCCATCGCGGTCTCCCCGAGCAACAGAGCCGAATACACGCGGAAGTGTGGCGCCGACCTTGTGAATCAGCTGGCATCGCGTGGGGTGACCACTCCTTTACGCACCAGCCGCTCGATCGGGTCTGGAGAGTTCTGGGCGCCTCATGCGCCAGACTGGAGCTCGAACCCGCCAAGCAGGCTCGGCCGAATCGGCGTACCCGACGCTCGCGCCTCCGGATCTCGAGATCGTCATCGACAGCCATGAGCATTATGCCTACTTGTTCAAGCCTCAGCAGGCAACCACTCACCGTGCGGCCCTGCGCGCAGGTGACCACGGCGTGATGTGTGACAGCGAGCTGGTCGCATCCGTTGAGCAAGCGCCCTCGTCGTGGAAGATCGGTATTCAGCGGTATTCAGCGGTATTCAAGCTCGAACGGGTGCGCCTGGCCGTCGTCGCCGACGGTCTCGCCGAGGTCCAGGTGCGATGGCCCAACGTGCCGATCGTCTTATGCGAGACGCGGGCCCTGGCGGAGGAGTGGACGTTCCGGTTCCTGGGCGCCGCAGCGCTGACGTTCGCCGAGGCGGCTCAGGCCGGGTCAGGGCGGAAATCCACGCGCCTACCGCCACGCCCATCCCTGAAGCTGCCGCGTCAGGCATTGTCGGTCGGGATCCGACAATCCACGCCCACCTGAATCCCTTGATCGCGAAGTTCCCTGTCCAGGGTGACGAGCACGGCACCTGTCCGCAGCGCTACAGCGACATGCAAAGCATCCCCGGCCCGCAGCGCCATCTCAGATCGGTCGAGGAACCGGGCGGCCACCAAGAAGTCATTGCGTGTCACCGGCACAATCTCGAACGATCGGAGCGTCAGCAAACGGTAGGCATCCAAGGCTTGGTCTCGTTCCTCGACGGCGAGGGCACCAACTCGGGTTTTCAACGAGAGTGCCGAAGAGAACTCCGTCGTCACCCAGTCAGATACCGCCAGCTGTCCTGCGACCTGCTCGCTGAGCCAGCGCTGGACGTCAGCGGTGTTGGTTTCGGGCGTAAGTGCTGCCACGAGCAGACTCGTGTCGAGGTAGAGCATGGGTCAGTATCGGGAATCGTCGCGGAGTGCGCGCATGAACACATCGGCGCTCTCCTCCTGCGGCGCCATGCGTTCAGTCGTCCGGCGTAGCAGGTCGAGGTCGACTCCGACCAGCGGTCGCTGCTGCGCACGCAACTCAGCCACGGGCTTGCCTCGCTTCGTGATCGCAATGGTTTCGCCCGCCTCGGCAGCCTTCACCAGCTCACTCAGAGTGGCCTTCGCCTTTGCCAGGCTCACTACGCGATCAGGACACATGGCGATCCTCCCCGGATGACTAACTAGATGGTCATCATATCTGAATCAGGCGCGGCGGCTGCGGCTGCCCGCGGGGATTCTCCAGGACTGGCGGGGCTTCAGCGGGGCTTCTTGAGGACTAATCCCGCCGTTTCCGCCCGCCTGCACCCGTCCGAACACCGCTTAGCCCGCGAAACCATGGCGTTTCGGGCTCGGTTCGCGGGTTAAGCGGTGTTCGGTGGTGATGTGAGGACTGATGGCGGAGGGGGTTCCGAGCTCCGTTTCCTGCTGGCCCTCCGAGCTAAGTTTTCCTGCGGCCCCAGCGGTTCCTGAGGGTATGGAGACTGTGTACGGAACGGTGGACAACCCAGGCGCGCCGGTGGACGAAGGGCAGCGTTCTGTGGGTAACCCAGCCCATTCGAAGAAATCTCGCAATTCCTCGCCGGAAGGGGTTGTGCGCCGCTGCGGGGCGGGTGTAGAAATCTGTCTACGCCCTCCCGCAAGGGGGAGCAGGATCGGAAGGTAACCGAGGATCCATCCGGTGGGGAGACTCACCGCGTCAGCTGGTGACGAGGCTGGCGGGATCTGACGGGCCGACCGTGAGGACGGAGACGTCACCTCGCTCCGACCAAAACGTGAGGCCCCTCAAACTCATACTTTGAGGGGCCTCACACCTGGTTATTGGGGCAGATCTTACCGACTCAGACAGCAGGTCGAGCGCGGACACGCCGGTCGAGGTGTCAGTGCGAAAAGCCGGGCAACGAGGAGTTAGGGCGAAGGTCGCCTGGGCCTCCGTAGTCCCCGCCGGGTGTGATGATCGTCCCGGCCTTGCCCTCGATGATTGTCTGGGCGTCATCCAGACGGCCGATGGCGGCCATGTCGCCGGTCAGCTCGACGAATCGGCACGCGGCCTCGACCTTGGGACCCATCGACCCAGCTGGCAGGTCTTCCCGACGAATGGCCGCCGGCGTCGCCCGCAGAATCGGCTCGGCGTCGTCAGTGCCGAAGCCGCGCAGCACGTGCGGCACATCCGTGAGGATCATCAGCACGTCCGCGTCCAGGGCTTGAGCCAGCACCGACGCGGTGAGGTCCTTGTCGACCACGGCCTCCACGCCTTCCAGGTGGCCGTCCTCGTTTCGTATGACGGGCACGCCGCCCCCGCCGGCGCACACCACGATGGCGCCGCTGTTGAGGAGTAGCCGGATCAGGCGGGTCTCCACCACCCTTTCCGGCCGCGGCGATCCGACCACGCGGCGCCACTTGGGGCCGTCTGGCTTCACCGTCCAACCTCGCTCGGCGGCAAGCTGGTTCGCGCGCTCCTCGTCGTAAACCTCCCCGATGAACTTCGTCGGGTTCGAGAACGCGGGGTCGGCCGCGGAGACCAATGTCTGGTTGATGATGGCCGACACCTGCCGGCCAGGCAGGTTGTTCTGCAGGGCCTGCAACAGCCAATAGCCGATCATCCCCTGTGTCTGCGCGCCCAAGACGTCGAACGGGTAGGGCGTGGTCAGGTTCGGGTCGGATGCGCTCTGCAGCGCGAGTACGCCGACCTGCGGTCCGTTGCCGTGAGTCAGGACAAGCTCGTGTTCGCCCGCCAACGGAACGAGTGCAGCGACGGCGCGAGCTGCGTTCTGCACCTGGATGGCGGCGTCCGGCTTCTGCCCTCGCTCGAGCAGCGCGTTGCCGCCGAGCGCGGCCACGATGCGCACCTCAGGCCCCCATCGTGGCGACGAGGATCGCCTTGATGCTGTGCATTCGGTTCTCAGCCTGGTCGAACACGATCGAGTGCTCCGACTCGAACACCTCGTCGGTCACCTCGAGTGCCTCCATGCCGGTCTTGGCGTGGATGTCCGCACCGACTCTGGTGTTGGTGTCGTGGTAGGCGGGCAAGCAGTGCAAGAATCTGACTTCGGAATTGTTGGTTGCGCGGATCATGTGCATGTTCACCTGATAGTCGCGCAGCATCTCGATCCGCTGGTCCCATACCTCCTGAGCCTCGCCCATGGACACCCACACGTCGGTGTAGATGAAGTCGACGCCGGCGACCCCGTCGGCCACGCTTTCCGTGTGCGTGATGCGAGCGCCGGTGGCGGCGGCGATCTCCTGCGCCTGGTCGATGACCGTCTTTTCGTTCCACAAGGCGCTGGGTGCCACGATGCGCACATCCATACCCATCATCGCGCCTGCGACGAGGAGCGAGTTGCCGACATTGTTTCGGGCGTCGCCGCAGTAGGCGAACGAGATCTCCCCGTCGGGCTTGGAGCTGCATTCGCGCATCGTGAGCATGTCCGCGAGCGTCTGAGTGGGGTGCCACTCGTCGGTCAGCCCATTCCAAACCGGGACGCCCGCGAACTCCCCGAGCGTCTCGACGAGCTCTTGAGAGGCGCCCCGGAACTCGATGCCGTCGTAGTACCGTCCAAGGACCCTTGCGGTGTCCCTCATGGACTCTTTGTGTCCGATCTGCGAGCCGGTCGGCTCGAGGTACGTGACGTGCGCGCCCTGGTCGTACGCGGCGACCTCGAAGGCGCACCGGGTACGAGTGGATGTCTTCTCGAAGATCAAGGCGATGTTCTTCCCGGTCAATTCTTGCTGCTCCGTGCCAGCCTTCTTGGCTGCCTTGAACTCGGCTGCGAGGGTGAGCAGGTGCTTCCACTCCTCAGGGGTGAAATCGAGCTCCTTGAGGAAGTTCCGGCCGTGAAGAGTCGTTGTCATCGAGGTCCTGTCCTGGATTCTGGTGGCGCAGTGTGGAGGGTAGCCCAAGCGCGACGAGGTTGGAGTTACCGGCTTGGGCGAGGCTTAGGCCGATTCCACAGGTTTCTCCACAGACAGGTGGGCTGGAGTCCTTTTCGGTGGACGGAAGGCAACATTCTGTGAGTAACTCAGCCAGTCTGGAAAAGTCTCAAACTTCATGGCCACCAGGGGTTGCGCACCTCGTTGGGCGGGTGTAGACATTCCTCACGCCCTTCCGCGAGGAAGAGCGGATCGGACGGAAACCGAGGGTCCAACCGGTGAGGCAACTCACCGCGTCACCAGGTGACGATGCTGGCGGGATCTGACGGATCGACCGAGAGGATGGAGACGTCACCTCGCTCTGTTCGAACTGTGGGGCCCCTCAAACTCATACTTTGAGGGGCCCCACACCTCGTTGTCCGGGTGGAACAATACCGACGTGATGGCTCGGGCGGCCTAGACTCGCCGAGCGGTCGATGTCTCTTGGTTGCCGGGTAGTCGGATCGCGAAGCGCGGCCATCTCTGCCCGGCAGCGGCGGTCTACGTATTCGGGGTGGGCAACGGGTTGATCCACGTGATCTCGGTGAACCTGGCGAAGTCGTAGTCGGCTGAAGCAAGCGGTACGCCGAGTTCTATCGAGAGTGCTGCGAGGTGAGTGTCGGGAACCAAGTTGGACTGAACGGCATACTTGCGAACTAGTCCTCCAAAGACCGCCGCATGATGGCGGGTGGGTGTGGGAATCCATACCACGTCTTGATCCAGCCAGGCCGTCACGATCTCCCAAGAAGCCGCGCCGGAAAGCGGCGACTGCGACGCCCGCGGATGGGTAGCGATGCGCATAAAGGCCAACAGAGATGGCCAAGGCAGCCCGACCCGGCTGCGGCCATTGAGCTGCTGCGTTAGCCATGTCCTGGCCACCTCGTGCTGCGGCAGCGAACGGTCAACGGCATACAGCAAGATGTTCGCGTCGACGATCATGACCGATCTTCGAGCGCATCGAGTGCCTCCGCGACGTTGGTGACGTCAAGCCGCAGACCAAGCGCGTGTGTCCGCTGCGCGAACTGCTGTTGAGCCACTGGGTCGAGTGAATGAGCCGACCCTGAACGAGCCAGCTGGTTCAACGCCTCGCTCAGTCCGAGGTGTTGCTCTTCACGCAGCCGGGCCACGGAGGCCACGACATCGTCGTCGAGATTGACTGTCGTCCTCATGCAGCGGAGGTTACATCATGATGCCAGAAAGCAAGCATCATGATGCTCCCAGAGGGTGATCCAAGTGGCGCCTAGAAGCCGCTGGTCAGGCAGCTGTGAGTGTGGTGACCTGAGTGCGAGCCGTCATACCGACATCGATGAGAGGAGCAGACCGTGCCGAAAACCAACAAGAGCGGCAAGCCCAAGCAGGACGAGCTGCCCAGCACGCTGCAGCGCTCCGACGCCAAGGCGCAGCGCACGTTCGCCAAGGTCCACGACTCCGCTGCTGAGCAGTATGACGACGATGAGCGAGCCCACCGCGTCGCCTTTTCTGCCCTCAAGCACACCCATGAGAAGGTGGGCGACCACTGGGAGCCCAAGGACCAAAGAGGCCCGTCGGACCGTCAGGCTGAGGGCGGCCGCGGCACCAACGCCGAGACCGCTGGTGGAGTGGATGCCAACGCTTCCAAGAAGCACCTGCTCGACATCGCACGTCGGCTTGATGTCTCCGGTAGGTCGAAGATGACCAAGGACGAGTTGGTGGAAGCGCTTCAGAAGGCCAACGACAAGGAGACCCGCAAGGCGCGAGATTGACTGCCTCGCGCTCGGCCCGGCGATCATTCGGGCGAAGCATCAGCGATTACTTCAGCGGAACAAAGGAATAGTGACCGACGCGTCGCACTGCTACGCTCCCTGCCTCGTCGCGTTCGACCACGCTGAGTCGACCGCTGACGGGGATCACCATCCGGGCGCGTCTATCGAGCTGGTCGACGAGAGCTGCGGGCAGTGACGTCGCTTCGGCCGAGACGAGGATCCGGTCGAAGGGAGCCTGTGAAGGTGCGCCAAGCACCCCAATTTCCGCCTGGTGCACGCTCACCCAGTGCTGAGCGGCGGCGGTGAGGTTTCGGCGCGCCATGTCGGCCAGCTCAGGGATCAGCTCGACGCCGTAGACCACACCCGTCGGCCCCACCAGATGTCCGAGCAGCGCGCTGGTCCAACCCGATCCACTGCCTACATCGAGCACCCTGTGGCCCGTTCGCGGGTCGAGCATCTGCAGCATCTGGCGAACTGTTGTGGGCTGTGAGTTGGTTTGCTCGTGTCCGATCAGCAACGGGCGATTCTCCCCGGCGTGGCGGCGCTGTTTTCTGGGCAGGAACTTTTCACGCGGGACGGCGGCGAAGGCGGCCTGGATGCGCTCGTCAATCTGGTTCATGTCTGCTCTGTGCTTAGTCTGCCCCAGCCTGTGTCGGACTGCAGCCGCGTCGAACCAAGGACGGCCGTACCAACGCCAGCCGTACCAACGCCGGCCGTGCTCACGGTCTTCCCTCCAATCCCGGAGCGGTATCATTGCTACATGAGTAGTGATCGTGATGTAGTGATGATTGATATACGGGAGGCCGCCGAGCTGACCTCTCGCTCAGCGGAGACTGTGCGTAGGTGGGTCTGGGGTGGCCGACTCCCCGCCGAACGGCAAGGGCGGCGCCTGCTGGTGGCCAAGGACGACGTGCTTCGTATCGTCGGCGCTGCACCACGGGTGCCTCAGATGTCCCTCCGAGGCTGGGCTACCCAAGACGTCGATCAAGCAGAGTCACCTTCCGCGCAAACAGCCGCCGATCTCGTCATAGAGGACCGGGCTGGGCGCTCATATGTCGAAGGGGGCGCGGCGTGAGCGTCGTCGACGCGAGCATCGTCGTCGACTGGGTCGCACCCGATGTGGACCCCGATGCGTCGGCTGGGCGGTTGTTGCAGCGGCTCGTCGCCTCCGACGCCGCGCTCTATGCGCCGCGACTGCTTCTCGAAGAGGTCGCCAACGCCCTCCTCACTGGCTGTCGGCGCGGGCGCTGGAACGGCGCCGCCGCCGACCGCGCCTACCAGCGGCTCCGACGGTTGCCGGTGCACCTCGTGGACACCCCTGCGGATCGCGACCGGGCTTGGGACTTGTCGCGTCGATACGATGAGCATCCTGTCTACGACATGATTTACGTCGCCTTGGCTGAAAGGCTCGGTGATCAGCTGATAACGGCGGACGCGCGGCTGATTCGAAGGTTGGATATGCCGAATCTGCTCGTCGCTCCCTGATGCGCTGCGCATAGACGCGCCGATCTCGGGCACTAGATGTCGAACCGGCCGCCTAGCGACTCGGTGTGGCGGGGCTCTCGCCCCTGAGAGACCGATCTGTGCGTGGAGTGCAAGCCATCAACCTCGAGAAGACGTCCACCTACATCGATGGTGACGTGTCCTACTGGTACAGGGGCAGTGGAATCCCACAAAGACGACCGGCCTTGGCCGGCGACACCAGTGTCGACGTCGCGGTCGTGGGGGGCGGTCTGACGGGACTGTGGACGGCCTACTACCTCAAGTCGGCTCAGCCCGACCTGCGGATCGCCATACTCGAGAAGGAATTTGCGGGCTTTGGGGCGTCGGGGCGCAACGGTGGATGGCTCAGCGCCGAACCTCCCGGCGAGCTGCGCCGCTACGCCGAGACGGATGACGTCGCCTCCGCAGTTCGGCTGCAGAAGGAGATGTTCGCCGCCGTCGACGAAGTGCTCCGCGTCCTCGAAGTCGAGCGAATCGACGCGCACGTGCAAAAGGACGGGCTGCTGCATGTTGCGACCACGCCTTCACAGCAGGCGCGGCTGGTCAAGCGGATGCCAAGGATGCGTAGGTACGGCTGGGGCGAGCAAGACCTCACCCTGTTGAGCGCTTCCGATCTCTCCCGGCGCGTGAAGGTGGCGGGCGCAGTCGGAGCGGCATACAGCCCACACTGTGCCCGGATCCAGCCGGCGTTGCTGGTCCGCGGGCTGGCGCAGGTCGTCGAGCGGATGGGAGTGGCGATCTATGAGGGCACCGAAGTGACGCAGGTTCAGCCCAGCCTGGCAATCACGACGCACGGCAGGGTCAGGGCGGACTTCGTGATCCGAGCTTTGGAGGGATTCACGGCTGGTCTCGAGGGACTCAAGCGGGCCTGGCTGCCCATGAACAGCAGCATGATCGTCACCGAGCCGCTGCCCTCAAGCGCTTGGGACGAGATCGGTTGGCAGGGCGCCGAGCTGGTCGGTGACGAGGCGCACGGCTTTGCCTACTGTCAACGCACCAGCGATGGCCGCATCGCCTTGGGTGGACGAGCCGTTCCCTACAGGTATGGGTCCCGCTGGGACAATCGCGGCGAGACGATGTCGACGACGTTCGACCAGCTGCGGGTTCAGTTGGCGAGGCTCTTTCCGGCCACTCGGTCAGTGGGGATCGAGCATGCCTGGGCTGGTGTTCTCGGCGTTCCCCGTGACTGGTGCGCCAGCGTCGGGCTCGACCGGGCGACGGGACTCGGATGGGCGGGGGGGTATGTCGGACACGGCGTCACCTCAACGAACCTTGCCGGGCGCACTCTCACTGATCTGGTGCTCCAGCGCGAAACTGACCTGGTGACGCTGCCGTGGGTGGGCCGCAAGGTGCGGAAGTGGGAGGTGGAGCCGGTCCGTTGGCTCGCCGTACGCAGCCTTTATCTCGCCTACCACGCCGCCGATCGTCGCGAGCGGGTGAGTAATTCCAAGACGTCTGCCATCGCCACTCTTGCCGACCTGATCAGCGGCCGCCGCTAACCGACCGAGGTTTCGCGATTCGACCGATCGATCTCACCGGCCATGAGTTGACAGACTCCCGCGCCGACTACGTGGACAGCGACTTCAGCACAGCCTCCGCCTCCGCAAGGCGCCGGTTGACCTCGTGCAGCTCGGCCTCCGCCGCATCCTTCTCCTGCGTCACCAGCTCGATCTGGTGGTCCTCGACTTCCAGCTCCGTGACCGCCTCATCCAGTGCGGTACGGAGCCGCTGCACAGCCGCGGACGCTGCCTCCCGCTGATTCTGCGCTGTGTGGAGTCGGCTCTCGGCCTGTTCGGTGACTGCTTTCGCGCGCTCAACCGCTTTTGTCGCAGCGTCCAACACGCGCTGAGCATGCTCGCGCTGTTCGCGAGCCTCTCGCTGTTGCCGTTTAGCGTCGATACTGGTCACGGTTCCACCAGCGCCACCAGCGCCAGCACCGCTAGCGCTCCCGCTAGTTCGACCGCGAGCGGCCGGCTTGGCCGAGGGTTGCGCACGCGCACCTCCGCCAAAGCCGGACACGCGAAGTGCGTCGGTGAGCCGACCTGATGCCACGGCGTCGGCGCTTGCGCTGTCGGACAGGGTCGCCTCGAGGGTCTCTCTGACGACTGACGCGACGTCTTCGCTCATGGGGTGGCCGCGAGTGTGCCCGAGAGAGCGAGCCTGCTGAACGAGCGCGAAAACCAGCCGGTGGCGTTGTTTGGTCAGCTCACGCAACTCGTCGCCGCTGAGATCCGCCATGACTTCGCGCAGCTCACCGCCCAGCTGCAACAGTGCATCCAGCTCGTTGCGAGAGGCGCGGACCAGTTGGTTGGTCAACCAGGCCGCCACGGTGGGTTTGCGCAACGACTGTATCTGCGTGGCGAGCTCGCGGTCCCCTTCCGCGCGCGCCCGCTTAGCGCGGTCGTTGCGAGCACCGGTGAACTCCTCTAGCGCCAGGCCGTATAGCTCGTCGGCCACAGTCTCGAAGTCCATGTCCAAAGTCTTGCGCAGGTTCGGATGCGACAGGGGCCGGCGGACCTCCCAGGCCGGGATCCGGTTCCGGTGTCTCTTGGTTGACCGAAGCCGACTGCTGCCGAATTCCTAGCGCACGCCGCGGGGTCGGAACTGCACGCTGATACGCGGACCCACCGGCTGGGTTGTCTTGGGTATGGCGTGCTCCCAGGTCCGTTGGCACGCACCACCCATCACCAACAGGTCGCCATGCCCCAGGGCAAAGCCGATCGACTCCCCACCGCTGCGGGGTCGCAGCAGCAGCTTGCGAGCAGCCCCCAGGGACAAGATGGCCACCATCGTGTCCTGCGTGCGGCTGCGTCCGATCGTGTCACCGTGCCACGCGACGCTGTCGCGCCCGTCGCGGTAGTAGCAAAGGCCGGCAGTCCGGAAAGGCTCACCCAGCTCTGGGCGGTAGTGCCCGCTGAGTGCGTCACGCGCCTGTTCGAGGGCGCGATGCGGGAGCGGGTCGCCTTCTCCGTACCAGCTCAATAGGCGGGGGACATCGATCATCCGTTCGTACATCTGACGGCGCTCAGCTCGCCAGGGCACTGACCCGACCAGATGAACGAACACATCGTCAGAACCGCTGAGCCATCCCGGCAGCACGTCCACCCACGCGCCGTGGCGCAGATGCGTACGCCGCAGCGCACCTGCCAACGGCTCGGGTGTGGCCCCACCGGGCGACGGATCGTCGAGGAGCGATCCCTGATAGTGCACAGTCGTCATAGGACAGAGAATACGCCGACTCGAACAAACGTTCTAGCGGCGCCCTTGCCTCTGCGTGTCGCGCTCACCAATCTTGGGGTGTCGTACCTGCCGGGCCGGGCTCATCCACGGGCGGGCCGGTCTCGTCCGCGGCCGCATCGGTCTCGTCCGCGAGGCCGACCCGAGAGAGCGGTCTGGTCGCCGGACCGTGCAGTACGTTGCCGTCGACATCGAAGCGCGAGGCGTGGCAGGGGCAGTCCCAGGACTTCTCGGCGTTGTTGAAGTTGACGACACAGCCGAGGTGCGTACATCGGCCGCTGACCGTGTGCAGCTGCGAGTCAGGGGAGCGGTAGGCGGCCACCAGTTGCCTGCCGACGCGGGTCACAACCGCCTCGTCGGGTTCCAGGTCGGCCGGACGTTTCGACGGCAGCAACGCGTGCGCATGGTCCATCCCGAAGTGCCGAGCTACCGCCAGATTCGCCTTCGCGACCTTCGGTGCTGACTGCAGCGAGACCCGCCAGGGGTCGAAGAGCTCGCGCAACTCCTCGTCAGCTGAGCCGGTGATGAGGTTGCTCAACAAAAGTCCGGCGAGGGTGCCCCCCGTCATACCCCACTGACCGAAGCCGGTCGCCACCCACAAGTGCTCAGCTGATAGGTGATAGCGGCCCACGTATGGCACTCGGTCGGGCGTTGTCAGGTCGTGTGCCGACCACCGGTGCGTCACCGAGCTCAGGCCGAGCGTCGTGTTCGCCCACTCAGCAAGCTGCTCATGCTTGGCCTGGACGTCGAGGCGTTGGCCAGTTCGATAGGGCTCGCCGATGACCACGAGTTGGGTCTCGCCGGTCACGTGGTCGGTGAACGTGCGGAAGGAATGGTGGTCGTCAACGCACAGGCACATGTCGCTGGGCACGTCTGCGGGGTGGATCGGTCCGGAAACCGCCAGATCGCGGGTCGGTTCCAGCCTCGCGAAGAACATGCCCCGGTCGAACACTGGATAGTGCGTTGCCACCACGACGTCACGGGCCAGCACATCGCCGTGTGTGGTGTGTACGACCTGCTGCGCGCGTGAAGTGAGGGATGTCGCCCGAACCCCCTCGACGATGATGCCGCCCAGCCGCTCGATCTCCGCAGCGAGTCCGAGCAGCCAGCGGCGAGGATGGAACTGCGCTTGCCCGGTGAAGCGCACGGCCCCCTCGATATCGGCCGTCAGTCCCGGAATGCTCTGTTCGTATGACGATCGAAGCCCGGCCTCAGCGGCCGCCGCCACCTCTTGTTGCAGCTTCTCGACCTGATCCGGGTCGCATGAGTACAGGTAACTGTCGACTCGGGTGAGGTCGCACTCTATCCCTAGCTCGTCGGCCCGTTCCTCGATCCAGTCGATGGCCGTGACCTGCGACAACCCGTACAAGCGGGCCTGTTCCAACCCTTTGCGTTCCAGCAGGTCGGCGTAGATGAGGTCATGTTGGGCAGTAACCTTCGCCGTCGTGTTGCCCGAGACTCCCGACGCCAGCTGGGCGGCTTCCAGCACGAGCACCTGGACTCCCTGTTCGGCCAACCGGTATGCCGTCGTGAGGCCCGCGATGCCACCCCCGATCACCACCACGTCGGCGTCCGCGGGCAACAAGCCTGCCCCGAGGCCTCTGTCGGGTGTGGGCGCGGTCTCGATCCACAGCGAGCGCGGCGGCGGGAGAGTCATGACGGCTCCTTACTGTTGGGCGGCGTTACTGTTGGGCATCGTTACACAGTTGGCCGTCGAAGTCGCTTTGCCCGAAGGGCTGAGCCTAAACAGAACGCGGATCCAGCCGTCTCTGTGCCCAATGGTGCGTCGATCGATAGGCCGCCGCCCTCCGAGATATGCGCCGTGACATCTCGCTCGAATGCGCGGCCTGGTCGAGCCGGGTGCTCCCGTTAAAGTCTCCCTATGAGTGAGCCGGGGGAGCTGCAATCTCAACTAACCGCCGCGCATGACCTGGTGCGTCAGCGTGACTTGCTCGTGACACAGATGGTCGAGCTGCAGCGACAACACGCAGATATCGAGGCAGAGGTTACATCGCGCGCAGATGCTGCACAGCTGGAGCAAGTCGACGTCGACAAGCTCACGTCCTTTTCTGGCGCCAAGGTGTGGGCCGTCATCAAGGGCACCCGCGACATCGACATGTCGCGTGAGCAGACAGAGCTCGAAGCGGCCCGCGGTCTGCTGGCTGAGGTGACCGCCCGTCGGGCCCGTCAATGGGCCTCGATCGAGTCCGTCCGTAGGCGACTCACCGACCTGGGCGACGTCGAAGCCCAGCTCGAGCAAGCGGTTGCGGCCAAAGAGCGACACCTCATCTCCACACAGTCGGCACCGGCTCGAGAGCTGCTGGCGCTTGCCGAGGAACAGGGCCGACTCACCGCCGAGCTGAGGCAGCTTGGCGAGGCCGTCGAGGCAGGGCGCCGAGCCGGGCTGGCTCTTGCTGCACTGCAGTCAGAGCTGGGTACGGCGTCTGGCTGGTCGACATACGACACGTTCTTCGGCGGCGGCCTGATCGCCACCTCGATGAAGCACAGCCACATGGATCGGGCCGCTGAGCTGGCGCGCGACGCGGATGCTCAGCTGGCCGACTTCGGCAGCGAGCTGGCCGACGTGACGGGCGAGCGTGGCACCGGGGGTTCACTCGAGATGGACGGCGGCTTGCGGTTCATGGACATGTGGTTCGACAACGTGTTCACCGACTTCAGCGTTCGCGCGCGGATCGAGGAGGCCCAGCACAAGGCCGGTCGCGCCAGGGGCGGGGTCGACCAAGGCCTACACCAGTGCGAGCGCCGCCGCGCTGACGTCCAGAGCCGACTGGCGGCCATCTCCTTGCAGCGGCAAAGCCTCATCAGTGGTAGCTGACTCAGCTGAGCAGGGAGAGCGTTGGTCATGAAAAAGTACGTGGCCATCGTTGGGGGAAGCGAGGCGACGAGCGAAGAGCTCGCGGCGGCAAGAGAGGCCGGCCGGTGGCTTGCCTCACAAGGCGTCGTTGTGGTGACCGGTGGCCTCGGCGGGGTGATGGCTGCGGCCTCGGAAGGGGCCCAATCGCAAGGGGGCACGAGCATCGGCTTACTGCCGGGCGACTCACGCGATGATGGCAACCAACATCTGACGCTTAGCCTCCCGACAGGATTGGGCGAGATGCGCAACGGACTGGTGGTTCGTAGCGCAGACGTGGTGTTGTCGATCGGTGGGAGCTGGGGCACTCTCTGCGAAATCGCTCTCGCCGCCCGGACGAACGTCCCCGTGATCATGCTGAACGGGTGGGAACTGCCGACGTCTGGTGTGACCCGAGTGGACACCCTCGTCGCGGCTCTCGACAGTGTCCGGGTTCTGCTCGGCATGCCAGCCGAAGAGGTGAAGGAGTAATCACCGGAGACTGCCGACAGCAGCAAAG
>JACCXO010000108.1 GCA_013696975.1 Nocardioidaceae bacterium
CCCCGGCTGCAACCGGCCACCATCATGGACAGAAGCCCACCACATCACACCGTGGTCGCACGGCGGACCCACCGACCTGGCCAACGGGTGCCTGCTCTGCGGGTTCCACCACCGCCTCATCCACCAAGGCGAATGGCCGGTGGTCATGGCCACCGACTGCATCCCCGACATCACCCCGCCGCCTCGCATCGACCCAGTACAACGACCTCTCCGGCGCTCCAGGTTCGCAGCTCCACTGCTTCACACACCTCTGCGCATCTAACGGCAGCGAGCATCGAACATCGACAGCTGACTCAGTGGGGCGAAGTTTCGAGGCAGAACGGACTCCTGAGCCGGTCAGCTGTCAGGCAGACTCGGCGTCGGCGTCCGCGTCGTCAGGCAGACTCGGCGTCAAAGCCTGCCTCGTTGACGTCGACCGGCCAGGCCACCAACCCAACCTCGGCTGACGACGCCAGCAGGTCGTTCTTGGGCAGAATCCGGACGGTGTAGCCGAACGGCCCCGTGTGATCGAGGTCGATGTCGGCCTCGAACCGGTGCCGGCCGCCTTCGTAGGCTTCCACATGAGCCAGACTCGCCACCCGGGGGTCACGCAGCTCGTCGTCGCCGGCGACACGACCGTGCACCACCTGCACGTCGAGCTCGCCGGGGCTCAACTGGCCCACGGAGGCATACACCTTAACGGCCAGAGTGGAACCCAGAGAGGGCGAGTCGCTGACTCCAGATGACTCGACATGTTCGATCCGCACGTGCGGCCACGCCGCACGCACCTTGGCCTTCCACTCGGCCAGTCCCTCGACCGCACCGTTGTCATCGACAACCCGACGCGAAGCGACCGCAGCCGGGGTGTAGAGCTGGTGGACATAGTCCCGCACCATGCGCGACGCCAGCACCTTCGGGCCGA
Source organism: Nocardioidaceae bacterium (assembly GCA_013696975.1). GTDB lineage: Bacteria > Actinomycetota > Actinomycetes > Propionibacteriales > Nocardioidaceae > JACCZJ01. Next base: position 902 of record JACCXO010000108.1, read on the forward strand.
GCGACTTGATGGTATGGCGCACCATCTCGATCCAACGGCTTGGCAGCTTGTCGCGGTCCAAGTCGTAGAAGCGGGGGGCAACCTCGAGCTCGAGCAGGTCGTACAGCGCCGCGGCCTCGATGTCGTCGCGCCGGTCAACGTCTTCCACACCGTCTGCCGAAGGGATCGCCCAGCCGTTGTCGCCGTCGTACCACTCGTCCCACCAACCGTCGAGGATCGACAGATTGAGCCCTCCATTGAGGGCTGCCTTCATGCCGGATGTGCCGCAGGCCTCATAGGGACGCAGCGGGTTGTTGAGCCACACGTCGCAGCCGGGATAAAGCGGTTGCGCCATCGCGATGTCGTAGTTGGGCAAAAAGACGATGCGATGCCGGACCTCGGGGTCGTCGGAGAACCGCACGATCTGCTGAATGAGCTTCTTACCGCCGTCGTCTGCCGGATGTGACTTACCGGCGATCACCAGCTGGATAGGCCGCTCGGGGTCGAGGAGTAGCCGCTTGAGCCGGGCCGGGTCGCGCAGCATCAAGGTCAGTCGCTTGTACGACGGCACCCGCCGCGCGAACCCGATCGTGAGCACGTCGGGATCCAGCACCAAGTCGACCCAACCGAGCTCGGCTCTTGTCGCGCCGCGCTCGAGCCACGAGCGACGTACGCGCTTGCGCACATCGTCGACCAGACACTTCCGCAGGTCGCGCTTGGTGTCCCAAATAGCCCGCGATGGGACCTTGTCGACGGCAGACCAGTCGCGGGTGTTGTTGAGCGACTGCAGCACGCCCTCTCTTTCAGCGAGCTCGAACACCTCACGAGCCGCCCAGGTCGGGGCGTGGACGCCGTTGGTGATCGACGTGATCGGGACGTCACCCTTGTCGAAGCCGGGCCAGAGGCCTGCGAACATCTCGCGCGACACCTCACCGTGCAACTTGCTCACACCGTTGGCTCTACCCGCAAGCCGCAGGCCCATGACAGCCATGTTGAACATGCTTGGGTCGCCGCCCTCGTAGGTCTCAGCGCCCAACGCCAAGATCTTGTCCACCGGCAGATCCTTGAAGGCGGCATCGGCACCGAACTGCTGTGCGATCAGCTCGCGTGGGAACCGGTCGATGCCGGCAGGGACGGGGGTGTGCGTCGTGAAGACTGTGCCGGCTCGTGCCCTTTCGAGCGCCGCGTCGAAGTCGAGGCCGTCTTTGCCGATGAATTCGCGGATACGGTCGATGCCGAGGAAGCCTGCGTGTCCCTCATTGGTGTGGAACACCTCGGGCGCTGGAGCGTCAGTGAGATTACAGTAAGCGCGAATGGCGCGGATGCCGCCGATCCCCAGCAGGAGCTCCTGGCGCAGACGGTGATCCGTCGCACCGCCATACAACCGGTCGGTGACGTCACGCAGCGGCTGGGAGTTGGCTTCGATGTCAGAGTCGAGCAGGAGCAACGGCACCCGGCCGACCTGAGCGACCCAGATGTGGGCTCGGAGTTCTTGACCGCCGGGCAGCGAGATGGAGACCTGCGCTGGAGTGTCGTCGGGTTGGCGCAGCATAGCCAGCGGCAGCTCGTCGGGATCGATGAGCGGGTAGCGCTCCTGCTGCCACCCCTCGCGAGACAACAGTTGGCGAAAATACCCATGGCGGTAGAGCAGACCCACACCGAGGATGGGGACGCCGAGGTCGCTCGCGCTCTTGAGGTGGTCGCCGGCGAGGATGCCGAGGCCACCGGAGTACTGCGGGAGCACAGCAGTGATGCCGAACTCAGGAGAGAAGTAAGCGATCTGTTGGGGAACCTCTGGGCCGAGTGACTGATACCAGCGCTCGCCGGTAACGTAGTCCTCCAGGTCAGCCCGGACGATCTCGAGCTGCTTGAGGAAGCGCTTGTCCTTGCTGAGCGCGGTCAAGCGCTGGGTGGACACCGTACCCAAGAACCGCACCGGATCATGGTTGCTGGCCCTCCATGCCTGGGCGTCGACAGTGACGAACAGATCTTGGGTCTCGGGATGCCAGGACCAACGCAGGTTGGTCGCCAGCTCTTCAAGTGGACGCAGGGAGTCCGGCAACACGGGGCGGACAGTGAATCGTTTGATGGCTCGCACATGAAAACCGTAAACCAAGTCGTACCCGCTTTGACAAACTTCGCGCACACTGTCTGACCACTTTCATGGAAAGCACATCGGATGTCATGAATTGAGAAGTTGCTCGCTCTCCGTGCTTCGTCAGCGCTCGACTCGCACGGCTCATATCAGATCTCTTGGTTGGCGCGACCGAACGATCCCCGCGCACGCCTCCGCGATGTGCACCGCCGGATCAGAATCGGTAGGTTCGGCGGCAATGGTTGAGCGCATCCCCATCACCAACGTCAGTCCGGTCGTCGAGCTGGGCCGCCATCCCGTCAAGGCCGTTACCGGAGAGTCCTTCACCGTCGAGGCGACCGTCTTTCGAGAGGGTCACGAAGCCTTGGGGGCGGGCGTCGTGCTCACTGGGCCAGAAGGCCAGGATCGGCCTCTCGCGCAGCTGTCACAGCTCGATGAGCCAGACCGCTATGCCGCGATAGTCACCCCCGACACGACCGGCTCGTGGAGCTTCCGAGTCGAGTCGTGGTCCGATCCCTACGCGTCGTGGCGTAACGCCGCAGAGATCAAAATCGCTGCCGCCGTCGATGTCGAGCTGATGTTGTCCGAGGGTGTGCTGGTGCTGGACCGTGCCGGTGGGAATGTGCCTGCCGAGTCGCCCGAAGGCAAGGCCGCTCGGGCCACCTTGCGCTCCGCGGTGGGCGCCGCTGTCGACACGCGTTTCCCGGTACCCGTACGGCTGGCCGCCTTGACGAGTCCTGAGGTCGTCGCCGCACTGAGTGAGTTCCCGTTGCGTGAGATGCTCTGCGCCGAAGGCCCCTTCCCCTTGTATGTCGACCGGCCCAGAGCCTTGTACGGCTCCTGGTATGAGTTCTTCCCACGTTCTGAGGGCGCGGCCTACGACGCAGCGGCCCTCAGCTGGAGATCCGGAACGTTCGCCACGGCCGCTCAGCGCCTCGAGGCCGTAGCCGAGATGGGTTTCGACGTGGTCTACCTGCCGCCGATCCACCCGATCGGCGAGATCAATCGCAAGGGTCCGAACAACACCTTGACACCTGCCGAGGACGATCCAGGTTCGCCTTGGGCCATCGGATCCGCGCACGGCGGGCACGACGCCATCCACCCTGACCTCGGCACCCTCGACGACTTCGACACCTTCGTCGCGACGGCAGGCGGGCTCGGTCTCGAGGTCGCTCTCGACCTGGCGCTCCAGTGCGCTCCCGACCACCCCTGGGTCGGCGAACATCCCGAGTGGTTCACGACCCGTGCCGACGGCACGATCGCCTTCGCCGAGAATCCGCCCAAGAAGTACCAGGACATTTATCCGCTCAACTTCGACAACGACTATGACGGTGTACGCCATGAGGTGCTGCGCGTCGTACGCCACTGGATCGACCACGGCGTGCGCATCTTCCGTGTCGACAACCCGCACACCAAGCCGGTCCTGTTCTGGGAATGGCTGCTCGGGGAGATTCGCAAGACGGACCCCGACGTGATCTTCTTGTCCGAGGCGTTCACCCGCCCGGCCATGATGCGGGCACTCGCCATGGTGGGATTCCATCAGTCCTACACCTATTTCACTTGGCGCAACACCAAGTCGGAGGTCGAGTCCTATCTGCACGAGCTCTCGCACGTCACCAGTGACGTGATGCGGCCCAACCTGTTCGTCAACACGCCCGACATCCTCAGCGAGTATCTCCAGTACGGCGGTCCGGCCGCGTTCCGTATCCGCGCCGCCATCGCAGCCACCGGGTCACCCACATGGGGCGTCTACGCCGGTTTCGAGCTCTACGAGCACGTGGCCGTGCGCCCAGGATCTGAGGAGTACCTCGACTCCGAGAAGTTTCAGCTGCGTCCCCGTGACTGGGCTGGCGCGGCCGAGGATGGCCGCACCTTGTCGCCATACCTCACCAAGCTCAACGACATCAGGCGACGGCATCCAGCGCTGCAGCGGCTGCGCAACCTCACGGTGCACAGCAGCGATGACAATTCGATTGTCTGCTTCAGCAAGCAGACCCACACCGCCGAAGGCACCGACACCGTGATCGTGGTGGTCAACGTCGACCCGCATGCCACTCGCGACACGACCGTGCACCTCGATCTGCCGGCCCTCGGCTACGACCGGCACGACACGTTCGTGGTGCGGGATGAGATCACAGCTGAAAGCTGGCGTTGGGGTGAGCACAACTACGTGCGCCTCGATCCGTCGTACGAGCCCGCTCACATCTTGTCGGTTCGCGCGTCATGACGGAATGGACTGACCCCATCGCGGTGACGAACAGCGGCGACCCTCTCGTAGTGGGAGCGAGCGGCGCGGACGTCGACCACCTGCCCTCTGACCCCGACTGGTTCAAGCGTGCCGTCTTCTACGAAGTCCTGGTCCGCTCTTTCAAAGACTCCAACGGCGACGGGGTGGGGGACTTCAACGGTCTGCGCGAGAAGCTCGACTATCTGCAGTGGCTCGGCGTCGACTGTCTGTGGATCCCGCCGTTCTACGAGTCACCTCTGCGCGACGGCGGTTACGACGTCTCCGACTTTCGCAACGTCCTTCCCGGTATCGGCACCCTCAGCGACTTCCAGCGCCTGCTCGACGAGGCGCACGATCGTGGCTTCAAGGTGATCGTCGACTTCGTGATGAACCACACCAGTGATCAGCACATCTGGTTTCAAGAGTCGCGGCGTGACCCGAGCGGACCATACGGCGAGTTCTATGTGTGGTGTGACACCGACGAGCTCTACGGCGACGCACGAGTCATCTTCGTGGACACCGAGCCCTCTAACTGGACGTGGGACCCGATTCGTCAGCAGTACTTCTGGCACCGCTTCTACAGTCACCAGCCCGACCTCAACTTCGATAATCCCGACGTGCGCGTGGCCATCCTGGACGCGCTGCGTTTTTGGCTCGACATGGGCATCGACGGCTTCCGGCTCGACGCTGTTCCGTACCTCTACGAGCGACCCGGGACCAACGGCGAGAACCTCCCCGAGACTCACGAGTTCCTCAGGCATGTGCGTAAGACGGTTGATGCCGAGTACTCGGACCGGGTGCTGCTCGCCGAAGCGAACCAGTGGCCCGCCGATGTCGTCGACTACTTCGGCGACCTCTCCACCGGCGGCGACGAGTGTCACATGTGCTTTCACTTCCCCGTGATGCCCCGCATCTTCATGGCTGTACGGCGTGAGTCCCGCTACCCGATCTCCGAGATCCTCGAGCAGACCCCAGCCATCCCCGAGCATTGCCAGTGGGGCATCTTCTTGCGCAACCACGACGAGCTAACGCTCGAGATGGTGACCGACGAGGATCGCGACTACATGTGGTCCGAGTACGCAAAGGATCCGCGGATGAAGGCCAATATCGGAATCCGCCGCCGGCTTGCTCCCTTGCTCGACAACGACATCAATCAGATGGAGCTCTTCACCGCGTTGTTGTTGTCACTGCCTGGCTCGCCGGTCCTCTACTACGGCGACGAGATCGGCATGGGCGACAACATCTGGCTCGGTGACCGCGACGGCGTCCGCACCCCGATGCAGTGGACTCCGGACCGCAACGCCGGCTTCTCGACCGCGACGCCTGGCAAGCTGGCGTTACCGATGGTGATGGACCCGGTGTTCGGTTATCAGGCAGTGAACGTCGAGGCGGAGCTGGAGAACACCTCTTCGCTGCTGCATTGGATGCGGCGGATGATCTCTGCCCGCAAGCAGCACCCGGCCTTCGGGCTCGGCACATTCACCGATCTTGGCGGCAGCAACCCAAGCGTCTTCTCGTTCAGCCGCGACTTCGGCGACGACACCGTGCTTTGCGTCAACAACCTCTCGCGGTTCCCGCAACCTGTCGAACTCGACCTGCGCCACTGGGAGGGCAGTGAGCCCATCGAGATGATCGGGCACGTCCAGTTCCCGAGAATCGGAGAGCTGCCCTATCTGCTCACCTTGTCCGGCCACGGGTTCTACTGGTTCTTGATCTCGCGATCTGAGGGGGCGCTGCCGCGATGACAGCTGTTCTGCAGGAGCATCTGAGTTCGTATCTCGCCAAGCAGCGATGGTTCGGCGGCAAGGGTCGCGATTTCTCCGTTGTGCATGTCCACTCGTTGCCATGGCTGCCGAGCGAAGATGTGCGGGCGCGCATAGAGATCGCGACCGTTGCCTATGACGATGGAGACCAAGACAGCTATCAGGTGCCCCTTGCCTACCTCGACGAGCCGGATCCGGCACTCGCCCACGCATTCGTGGGCGAGATCAGTCACGCTGAGCTCGGTGACGTCGTCGCCTACGACGCCGTCCACCTCAAGAGCGTTACCGCGGCGCTGCTGGCTGGTTTTCGGCAGGCCGAACAGAAGACGCAGCGGCAGGCCGAAGAGAAGACGCAGCGGCAGGCTGACCAGCTGACCCAGCCGACCTTTGCGGTGGTCGAGGGCGCAGAGCTGCCGGACTTGTCCGAGGCGGGCATGGTGAGCAGCGCCGAGCAGTCGAACACCTCCGTCATCTACGGCGACAGCGCCATCCTCAAATTGTTTCGGCGGATCAGTGCCGGCGGCAACCCTGACATCGAGATCCACGACGCCTTGACCCGACACCGAAGCGACCATGTGGCTGCCTTGCTGGGCTGGATCGAAGCACGGTGGATGGATGTGGCAGGTGAGGCCCAAGCCGGCCAACTCGCCATGTTGCAGACCTTTCTGCGCACGGCCACCGACGGCTGGGTGCTGGCCCTGACGAGCATGCGCGATCTGCTCATCGAAGCCGATCTCCATCCCGACGAGGTCGGAGGCGACTTCGCCTCTGAAGCGGAGCGCCTCGGCGCCGCCACTGCCGACGTACACCTTGACCTGGCGGCGGTGTTCGACACTGCGACGTTGACGGCCGACGATCAGCGCGACCTCGCAAGCGCCATGGTGCGACGACTCGACGCTGCAGTCGTCGCGATCCCGCAGCTCGCGGAGTACGCAGAGGCACTGCAAACCTCCTTCGACGCGTTCGCCACACTCGACCAGTCCCTCCGGGTTCAGCGCATCCACGGTGACCTGCACCTCGGTCAAGCCCTGCGCACCGTCAAGGGATGGAAGCTGATCGACTTCGAAGGCGAGCCGGCGAAGTCACTTGCGGAGCGCGTCACACTCGACTCGCCGCTGCGAGATGTCGCAGGCATGTTGCGATCGCTTGACTATGCCGCCGCGGTGACGTTGCACCAGTTCGGCGAGAGCGACCAGCTGAGCTATCGTGCCGACGAGTGGGCTCAGCGCAACCGGGCCGCGTTCCTCGAGGGTTACGCGTCAGTAGCAGGCGACGACGCCCCTTCCCATGATCTGGTGCTGCGCGCCTATGAGACCGACAAAGCCGTCTATGAGGCGCTCTACGAAGCTCGTAACCGCCCCACCTGGTTGGCGATTCCTGTCGCGGCCATTGCGCGGCTTGCCGCTGCTGCCGCGACAGCCGCAGCCGCCGCAGCCGCAGAGGAAGACTGACATGACTGCTCTACCGGTTTCCCGCCATGTTGGGTTGGCAGAGCTCGACCGGCTGGTCGCCGGACACCATCTGAGTCCGCATGACGTGCTCGGGCCACACGTTGCCGGTGGTGGTGTCACCATCAGAACGATGCGCCCGATGGCCAAGTCGGTGAGCATCAAGGTGGGGGCGACCGTCATACCGATGACTCATGAGCACGAGGGCATCTGGGTGGGGGTCTTGGCACAGAAGTCGGTCAGCGATTATCGCCTCGAGGTCGAGTACGACGATCACGGCAAGCATGTCGTCGACGACCCTTACCGTTTCCTGCCCACGGTCGGTGCGATGGACCAGCACCTCATCAACGAGGGTCGACACGAGCAACTGTGGACTGTGCTGGGTGCGCACGTCCGCAGCTATGAAACCCCGGACGGTCCGGTCAGTGGCACGTCCTTCGCCGTCTGGGCGCCGCACGCCCGAGGCGTCCGGGTGACAGGTGACTTCAACTACTGGGATGGCCGTGCGCACCCGATGCGGCAGCTCGGCTCCTCCGGGGTCTGGGAGATCTTCGTTCCCGACATCGGGGACGGCGCCTTGTACAAGTTCCAGGTCTGCGGCGCCGACAGCTCGTGGCGCGACAAGGCGGACCCGCTCGCCCAGCACACCCAAGTCCCGCCGGACCGGGCATCGGTGGTGTTCACCTCGTCGTACGAGTGGTCCGACGACGCGTGGATCAGCCGTCGGTCAGATCGCCCTGACCAGCGACCCATGAGTGTCTACGAGGTGCATCTCGGCTCTTGGCGCAAGGACCGCGGCTATCGCCAGCTTGCCGACGAGCTCGTGAGCTACGTTTCAGAGCTCGGCTTCACCCACGTTGAGCTGCTGCCGGTCATGGAGCACCCGTTCGGCGGCTCGTGGGGATATCACGTCACCTCCTTCTTCGCGCCGACGTCACGGTTTGGCAACCCAGACGACTTCCGTTTCCTCGTCGACCGGCTCCACGCCGCCGGGATCGGGGTGATCGTCGACTGGGTGCCCGGCCACTTCGCCACGGACGACTGGGCGCTGGTCAAGTTCGACGGCACAGCGCTCTACGAGCACGGCGACGTGAGTCGGGGGTGGCATCAAGAATGGGGCTCGTACATCTTCAACTTCGGCCGCTCCGAGGTGCGCAACTTCCTGGTGGCCAACGCGGTGTACTGGCTGGAGGAGTTCCACATCGACGGTCTGCGCGTCGACGGCGTCGCGTCGATGCTCTACCTCGACTACTCCCGCGAGGAGGGCGAGTGGGCACCGAACATCCACGGTGGTCGTGAGAACCTCGAGGCTGTCGCCTTCCTCCAGGAACTGAACGCCACCTGCTATAAGCGGGTTCCCGGCGCGATCACGATCGCCGAGGAGTCCACCGCCTGGCCCGGTGTCACCCGCCCGACCTCCGTGGGCGGCCTCGGGTTCGGCTTCAAGTGGAACATGGGCTGGATGCACGACACCCTCGGCTACATGAGTCTTGACTCGATCTATCGCCAGTACCACCACCAGGAGATGACGTTCTCGATGGTGTATGCCTACGGCGAGAATTACGTGCTGCCGATCTCACACGACGAGGTCGTGCACGGCAAGGGATCATTGCTGCGCAAGATGCCCGGTGACCGCTGGAAGCAGCTGTCCAACGTCCGTGCCTACCTCGCGTACATGTGGGCGCACCCGGGCAAGCAGCTGCTCATGATGGGGAGCGAGTTCGCCCAGGAGTCCGAGTGGGCGGAGGGTCGAGAGCTCGACTGGTGGCTGCTCGACCACATCGAGCACCGAGGTGTGCACGACCTGGTCGGCGACCTCAACTCGAGATATGTCGAGAACCAGGCTTTGTGGTCCCTGGACCAAGATCCGAGCGGCTTCAGCTGGATCGACGCGAACGACACCAGCAACAACGTGTTCAGCTTTTTGCGCACCGGCGTCGACGGGTCGCACATCGCCTGCGTGGCCAACTTCGCCGCCCTCCCCCACCATGACTACCGAGTCGGGCTCCCCGCCACCGGCGACTGGGAAGAGATCGTCAACACCGATGCGGAGTCCTATTACGGCTCCGGAGTCGGTAACTTGGGAGCGGTCGAGGCGGCGGACGTGGCGTGGCACGGGCGGCCGGCGTCGGCCGTCATACAGGTGCCTCCCCTTGCCACGTTGTGGCTGCGACTGGGTCCCGAGGCTGCCAAGCAGCCCACATCAACCGCTCCTTAGGATTGCGCCATGACCGTTCCGCAGTTCTCGCGCCCTGGCGCCATCGATCTTTCCGCCTTCCGGCCCCAGAACCCGCCGGCAGCAGGCGCTGCTGGCGGTCTTCCCGGGGGCGCCGGGTCCTACGCGTTCGACGTCGTCGGAGAGCAGTCCCTGCGCGTCGATGTGGTCGAGCGATCGATGTCGGTCGTCGTCTTGGTCAGCTTCTGGTCAGCCACAGCGCCCGGTGCCGCCGAGATCAACGCGACGCTGACGAAGCTGTCGACCGAGTTCGCGGGACGCTTCTTGCTGGCCAAAGTCGACGTGGGCGCTCAGCCGGAACTTGCCCAGGCCCTCGGCATACCCCAGGTTCCGCTCGTGGTAGCAGCCCTCCGCGGGCAACTGGCGCCGCTGCTGCAGGAGCCGCTGCCGGAGGCAGAGATGCGAGCTGTCATCGAGCAGGTCCTGCAGGCCGCGGTCGCCAATGGGATCAGTGGTACTGCTGCCCCAGTGGGACCCCCGGTCGAGGCGATGGTCGACTCCGAGCTGGACGAGCCGGAACCAAGACACGCAGCCGCCGAGGCGGCGTTGCTGTCCGGCGACCTCGACACCGCCATCGCGAGCTTCTCCGAAGCGCTGAAGTCCACACCAGGCGATGCCGAGGCTGCGCTCGGTCTCGCTCAGGCTCAGCTGCTCAAGCGCACTCGGGGAGTCGACGCGGTGAGTGCTCGCCAAAACGCTGCGCAGCGACCCGACGATGTGGCCGCTCAAACGCTGGCGGCCGACCTTGACCTGCTCAGTGGTGACGCCGAAGCGGCGTTCAGCCGGCTCATCGAGCTCGTACGTCGATCAGCAGGAGACGAGCGAGACGCCGCCCGCAAACACCTGATCGAGATGTTCGACGTGGTAGGCGACGACGACCCCCAGGTTATGAAAGCGCGCCAGTCCCTAGCCAACGCCCTCTTCTGACGACAAGACGCCACAGCGCAATCGACGCGTCGACAGCGGCAACCTTGGACGCGCCTGCGCGTAGCTAGAAGCGCGCAGGCTCTCGGTATTCGCCCCACTCCGAGCGAAGCGCATCGCAGATCTCACCCAACGTCGCCTCGGCCCGAACCGCGTCCAGCATCACCGGGATCAGGTTGGCAGTGGTACGGCACTGCGCCACCAGCTGCTTGAGGGCCGCCTGAACCGCGACGTCGTCGCGTGCGGATCGCCGCTCGGCGAGTTCCCGCACCTGCTCGATTTCGACCTCGTGCGATACGCGCAAGATCTCGAGCTCACCTGAGACGGTGGAGGTGTGGCAGTTGACCCCCACGACTTTTTTGTCGCCCTTCTCGAGCCCCACCTGGTATTGGAATGCCGATTCGGCGATCTCGGACATGAACCAGCCGTCCTCGATTCCCCGCAGGATGCCCGATGTCATAGGTCCGATCGCGTGATCGCGTTCGCCCCCGCCACCCATCTGCTGGATCTTGGCGAAGATTGCTTCGGCCTCCGCCTCCATCTTGTCGGTCAGCGCTTCGACGTACCAGGAACCACCCAGCGGGTCGGCTACGTTGGCGACCCCCGTCTCCTCCATCAGCACCTGTTGGGTACGGAGAGCGGTTTCGGCCGATTGTTCAGTCGGCAGGGCGAGCGTCTCATCCAGAGCGTTTGTGTGCAGAGAGTTGGTGCCGCCCAGCACGGCCGCCAACGCTTCCACCGCAGTGCGCACCACGTTGTTGTACGGCTGCTGAGCGGTCAACGACACCCCGGCTGTCTGGGTGTGGAAGCGCAACCACTGCGCCTTGTCCGTCTTGGCTCCGTAGACGTCTCGCATCCACCGAGCCCAGATGCGACGGGCCGCCCTGAACTTGGCGATCTCCTCGAAGAAGTCGAGATGCGCGTCGAAGAAGAACGACAAGCCGGGCGCGAAGACGTCGACGTCGAGGCCACGCGAGAGCCCGAGCTCGACATAGCCGAAACCGTCGGCCAGTGTGAACGCGAGCTCCTGGGCAGCGGTCGAGCCAGCCTCCCGGATGTGATAGCCCGAGACACTCAGCGGCTTGTATGCCGGAATCTTCTCGGTGCAGTACTCCATCAGGTCGCCGATCAGCCGCAGATGCGGCTCGGGGGCGAAGAGCCATTCCTTCTGGGCGATGTACTCCTTGAAGATGTCAGTCTGCAGCGTTCCGTTGAGCTTGGAGATGTCGGCGCCTTGGCGCTCGGCGGCGACGAGGTACATGCAGAACACCGGTATCGCCGGCCCCGAGATGGTCATCGACGTGGAGACCTTTTCGAGGGGTATGTCGGCGAACAGGGTCTCCACGTCAGCCGCCGAGTCAACGGCGACACCACAGTGACCGACCTCACCGAGCGCCTTGGGGCTGTCGCTGTCGTGGCCCATCAAGGTGGGCATGTCGAAGGCAACTGACAGCCCACCACCACCGTGGCCGAGGATCATCTGGTAGCGCTCGTTGGTCTGTCGCGCGTTACCGAAGCCGGCGAACTGCCGGATGGTCCAGGTGCGGCCGCGGTAGCCGGTGGCATACAGGCCACGGGTGAAGGGAAACTGCCCCGGCCAGGCGATCGAGTCGAAGTTCGGGTAGCCGCTGCCGACGGGCGGACCGTAAACCGGCTCAACCGGCAGCTGGGACAAGGTGGTGAAGTCGGCCTCGCGAACGCGGGAGCTGTCGTAATGCTCCCGCCACCTCGCGCGTCCCGCGTCCATATCGGGCTCGTCGCCGCCGGAGATCGGCTCGCTTGGGTTGTTATCGGTCACATGTCCTCCACCGCGAGGGTGCGTCTGGTCGTGGATTGTCGTTGCCCAGCCTACGACGGTCTTCGGACCCGGCGTTCGACTCAGGCAGTGATCCGGTCAATCTTGGTGTGGTAGCGCTGCCCCATCTTGCCGCCGACGAAGGCAGCGAGCAGGGTGCCCACCACAACGGCACCCAAGGCGATGAGTCCGGCTGTGCTCAATGTGTCGGTGGGAATGGGGATGGTGGGCAGGTCGACTCGGCTAAAGATGTTGTACTGCTGATCGAAGATGACTCCGACGACAACGGCGATCGCTGACACCACGAGCCCAATGAGCCACACTCCAAGCCCTTGCCGGCCGCCGTCATAGCGCGACATTCTCCCCGCGACGTAGCCACCGGCGAAGTAGGCGATCATCAAGACCACCAGCAGCCCGATCCCGGTGGCGATCCCGACCTCGCCGGCTTCGCGCTGGGCATCAGACTGGGTGAAGTTGAGTTCTTCTCCGACAGCAGCCGCGATGGCGCCGGCGATGCTGGCCAGCAAGACGGTCAGCGCGATGGCGACCAGCCAGCCGAAGATCGCGGCGCCCCAGTTGAAGCCGCCGTACTCCTCACGGCGAAGGCTCTCAGACTGGTCCTGCTCGGTCTCCTTGCGGTGGCGCAACTCCTCGAGCTCGCGTCGAGCGACATCGCGCTCTTCCGTGCGCTCGCGCAGCTCGCGATTCTGATCTACGGAGGTGTCCATAGACGTGCTGCTCGGGGTCGGCGTCACGTAGGTCTCGGTCTCGGTCGAAGTGTGGCTCGAAGTCTCATGCTCAGAGCTTTGGGCTCCGACGGCAGTTGCACCCGCGGGGGGAGTGTCGCTCGACCCACTGGTGGGAGGGGTGTCCGAACGTCGGTTAGTGGAGTCAGTCATTACATCTCCTCGAGTTTTCGCACTGGCGCCTCGACGCCACGAGCAAACAGTCTTTCTTTGGAAGGGGCTCTATTCACTTCATGATCCCCCATCATTTGCTCTTTGGCGGTACCCGCCACGAAGTGATCGTAAACCGGCCGTCGGCAGCGACACTCGGATCCGCCGGGCTCGCCGGGCTCGCCGATCAAGAATTCAAGTAGTCTCACGTGGCCGATCTGCGCAGGCCCGACCGCTGCACAACGCGCTGGATCGTCAGATCTCGCTGGTCGGGTTGACCGACATAGCGGATGTCCCGTAATCCCTGCTCTTGTGCGGCGGACTCGAAGACGAAGTGACCGTAGTCGAGGATGCGGCCGAACAGCGGCTTCTCGACGGTGATATCGAGAATGCGTGAGATCGGCATGGTCGCGAGCCTGCGCGCAAGAACACCCCGCACTCGAAAGACCCGCATGTTGGTGATCACGAAACGATCCATGTGCTCGCTCAATGACAGCCAGAAGGCGTGCAGACAAAGACCGACAAAGATCAGCAAGGGCAGCCAACCCACATTGACCGGGCTCACCACAAACAAGGCGAAGAAAAGCACGGCGCCGACAAGCTCCAGAGCCGCACGCCAATAGACGATCCAATGGTGGCGGACTTCGTCTATCACGATCTCGCCTTCGTCGACGAGCAGGTGAGAAGCGACATTCGGGTCAGCGAAATTCCGCTGGAACCATCCCGCCACCGGGCGTTCTCAGTCGCCAAGAGCAGTGAAGAAGCGAGCGACCGCTTTGAGCCCGTCGACAACCGCATCCAGAGCGGTCTTGATGGCTCCCGCCGCGTCTTCAGGCTGGGTCAGCAGATAGAACGCGGCGAACGCGATGACCAGTAAGGTGACGCCCTTCTTGGCGACGTCAGTCATCTGCTCCTCCTTGCTAGGTCGATCTGCCAGCCCTGGTGTACCGGATGGCACACGTCACGATGCTCCGACTATGTCTACCAAGCGGGAGATCCGCACCACGTCAGGCGCGCCGGTCAGAGCGCTGCGAGCAATCGGTCCGCGGCCGTGTAGGGGTCGAGCCGGCCGCCCGCGACCTCGATGGCCAACGAGTCCAGATCGCCATGTTCGTGCACGTCACCAAACCGCTCACGCAGTGCCGTCACAGCAAGGGCTTCAATCTCATCCTTGGCCCGTCGCGCTCTGCGCGCAGCGAGAGCACCGGTGTCCTGCATGTCGTCGCGGTGCTTGGCGATTGCCTCGATCAGGTCATCGATTCCTTCGCCGGTGTGCGCCACCGTCTTGATGATCGGCGCTCTCCAACGCCCAGGTCGCGCACTCAGGCTCAAGACCGATCTCAGATCGCGCACCACTTGGTGGGCGCCGTCTCGGTCGGCTTTGTTGACGACATACACGTCGCCGATCTCGAGGATGCCCGCCTTCGCGGCTTGGATTCCATCGCCCATGCCA
>JACCXO010000116.1 GCA_013696975.1 Nocardioidaceae bacterium
ACATCCGTGACGTGCAGCAGGCTGGAATGGCCGCCGCTGACGAGCATCGCCACGCAGGGTTCGGGGAGCGGGCCATGTTCGAGCTGATCGACGGCCACGTGCGCCGAGAGGTGGTTGACGCCGTACAACGGCTTGCCCAGCGACAACGCCAGCGCCTTGGCGGCGGAGACTCCGACGAGGAGGGCTCCCATCAGCCCGGGGCCAGCCGTCACGGCGATCGCGTCGACGTCCCCGAGTGACACACCGGCCTGGCTGCACGCGCGCTCGATCGTCGGCACCATGGCTTCCAGGTGAGCACGGCTCGCCACCTCAGGCACCACGCCACCGAACCGGGCGTGCTCGTCGACGCTTGACGCCACCGCATCGGCCAGCAGCGTGTGACCACTCACCAGCCCCACTCCGGTCTCGTCGCAGGATGTCTCGATGCCCAGCACCAGTGGCAGATCCGTCACGACGGCGCCTCGTCAGAGGCGGCTGAACTCGTGAGGGTCAGTTCCAGGACCAGGGCATCCACGTCACCTGGGTAGTAGCGGGGGCGTCTGGCTATCTCCGTGAAACCCCGAGCGGCATACAGACCTGACGCGGCTTGGTTGTCGGCCGCCACCTCCAGGAGTGCACGTTCACAACCGAGGCGCGCCGCCTCCGCGAGCAGAGAGTCCAGCAACTGGGTGGCCACACCGCGCTCTCGGTGAGGGAGCTTCACAGCGACCCGTTGTATGTCGGCCAGCTCGCCGACATACGAGAGCACCCCATAGCCGACGATCTCTCCGCCAGCCTCGGCGACGGCGATGAAGCGGCTGGACCCGAGGGCCGCGAACTCCCCGTCAACAACCCGGGGTGACCAGGCCGCGCGGCCGAAGGTCTCAAGCTCGAGCACCACGACGGCGTCGAAGTCGCTGTCGACTGCGGGCCTGATCCCGAGCCTGGCGGACCCCGTCCCACCGGGCCGCGTCATCGCCCGACTCGCTTGCGGGAGCCGGGCTCGGCGACATCAGGGCGACGCAGATAGAGCGGTTCGACCGGCAGCAGCTGAGCGGTCCCGGACGCGACGAGCCTCGCCAGGTCCGCAGCTCTCGGAAACTCCGGCGCCAGCGGATGTGGGAAGTGTTCGGGATACAGACTGGGACCGACTCCCGCTACCGGGCCGGGATCCGCCATGTCAGCAGGTTTACTCACCGCCGGGTCGCTGACTCTCGATGTGGGTGAGTCGTAGCGGGCCCAATAGACCTCTTTGCGACGCGCGTCTGTGGCCACCAGGAAGGACTCGGCGCATGTCACCGCGGCGGCGACCACGTCGAGGGTGCATACCCCCACGGCGGGGACCTGGAGCACAGCCGCCATGGTGCGCGCCGTCATGAGTCCCACCCGCAGGCCCGTGAACGGTCCAGGTCCGACTCCGACCGCGATCCTGGTCACGTCGCTCACCTCGGCCCGGGCGTCGGTCAGCACGGCACGCATTCTGGGCGCGAGCAGCTCGCCATGCCGGGACGCATCCACGGTGGTGGACTCGGCGATCACTCGAGCCCCATCGTGCAGGGCCACCGTGACGGCTGAGGTGGCGGTGTCAAAGGCGAGCAGCACAGATTTCCCCTGATGGGCGGCTCAGCCGGCCGGGCTCGGTCATAGTGCGACCTGACTCGGCGACGCGGTCAGATGAGACCGCACGCCTGCACCGACCCATCGCGCTCCAGTCGGCGTGATGGTGATCGCACGCAGATCCATCAGACCCACCTCGGACTCACCCGGTCGGCCTGCGTCCTCACCCCCCGGAGATGCCGTCACGTCGTCGTCGCCACGAAGTCGCGCGATCCGCACCCGAAGCGGATCGGTGGAGAGCCCTTCGGCGACTCCCTCACCCCACTCGACCACCGTCACCGACTCTTCGAGCGCCGTGTCCAGATCGAGGTCGTCGAGTTCGAGGGTGCCATCGAGTCGATAGGCGTCGACGTGCACGAGAGCGGGACCGCCGACCAATGACGGATGCGCGCGCGCGATCACGAACGTGGGAGAGGTGACCCGTCCTCGTACCTGTAGCCCGGTGGCGATTCCCTGCGTCAAGGTGGTCTTGCCGGCGCCCAGCTCACCCGTCAGGATCACCACGTCTCCCGGCCGCGCCAGCGCGGCGATCCGCTTCCCGAGAGCCCTCGAGTCATCAGCCGAACCGGCCGCCACCTCGACCGGCAAGGCCTTCGCGAGAGTCAGATACGTGCCGTCGCGTTCCACTTCGGCATACCCGCGTCGCATCCAGAAGGCCACAGTCGCCGGCAGCCCGCTGCGGGTGCGGAGCACGATGTCGTCATGACCGCGGTGTGCGGCGACCTCCTCAGCGCGAGCGACGACTGCAGAAGCCACGCCTCGAGAGTGGAGGTGCGGAAGCACCGAGACTCTGCGCAGCCTCAGTGCACCGTCACCTTCATCGGCGAACAGGAGCGCACCCGCAGGGATTCCGCCGACCCTGCCCAACAGGGCGCCGTCGCGCTCGATCGCCGCTGCCACCGATGCGACGCTCTCGTCGAGGGCTCTTGTGGGCGGGTCGAGTCGGGGTCGGGCGGCAAACGCGCTGTGGATCACCTCGCGAATCGCGGCCGCGTCATCGACCGAAGCCTCCTCCACATGCAAGTCGCTCACGTGTTCGGCTCGTCGCTCGATCGCCCGCCATCGACCGGTGGGCGCGGTCGGGCAACGTGCCGACCAGGCGTGCTCTCACCGGCAGGAGTGTCCACCCTTTCGATGAGACGCTCGATGGCCTCGGTGACCTCTGGATGCCGTTCCAGGATCACCATGTGACCCGCGTCCGACAGTTCGACCACCTCAGCCGAACCCAAGATCTCGGCCAGAGAGTGGCTGTGCGCGATAGGGGTGATCGCGTCACCAGACCCGCAGATCACGACGGACGGGACGGACTGCAGCACTTTGAGGGCTTCGCGCTTGTCATACGTGCCGAAGCCAGGGAAGAAGTCAGCGACAACCCGGAACGGAGTGGCGGCGAGCATGTCATCGGTGAAGTCGATCCACTCTTGCGGCACCGTGCCCCCGAAGGCGAGTTTGCGATTGATCCTCGACCCGATGTCGGCAGTCGCCCGACGCCCGGACTCGACCAGTCTCGGCGTCCTGGCCAAGGTGGCGACCAGAGGCAGTGTCAGGCGGTGGATGACCCGACCTGGCAGTCCAGGAAGGCCCATCGCCTCAGCTGTGAGGCCCTCAGCGGTCGTGGAGATCAGCGCCACTCCGGCAACCCGCTCTGCGAACAGGCTCGGGTACTGCTCGGCCAGGGACAAGATCGTCATACCGCCCATCGAGTGGCCCACCAGCACGACTGGTCCCTCGGGCACCAGCTGGGTCATCACGGCCGCCAGATCTCGACCCGTGTAGTCGATCGTCGAGTGCTCGGAGCACGATCGCCCAGACCTGCCGTGGGAGCGCTGGTCGAAGAAGACCAAGCGGTGACGCCCGCGCAGCGCTGACCTTTGGAAGTGCCAGCCATTCAGGTTGAGGGCATACGCGTGTACGAAGACGATGGTTGGCTCGGCGGCGTCAGCCACCGTGCCGGCATGGGCGCCGCTGGTCCAGTCGTCGCGTTCATCGATCTCGGCGTAGATCTGAACGCCGTCGTCGGCAATCACCGGATGCCGATCCCCTCGCAGTGAGCCCAGGTGATCAGTGCTTTGGCTGACCTGGCTGCGGAACCAAAGCCGGCGCCCGGCCAGGATTCGGGCCGCTGCTCCGGTGGCCACGACACCAACGGCTGCACCAGTGAGTCCGGCATATCGGCGCAGGGTGGTCGCGGAGCTCACGCCAGAGCTCCGACATAGGAGCGAGGAACACGCGGGCCGACTCTGGTCACGATCTCGTATCCGATCGTGTCAGCCGCGACCGCCCAGTCAGCGGCGCTCGGCTCACCTCGACTCGGGTCGCCGAAGATGACGACCGGGTCACCGGCGGCTCCCTCGGCATCACCGAGGTCGATCACGAACTGGTCCATGCACACTCGCCCCACGGTCCGAAATCGCTGGCCGCGGACGAGCACCTCACCTTGATTAGAGGCGTGGCGCGGCACGCCGTCCGCATAGCCCAGTGGGACCAGGCCCAGGGTGGTTTCCCGAGTCGTTGTGAAGGTGTGGCCATAAGAGATTCCCTGACCTGCCGGCACCCGCTTGACCAGAGCCAGCCTCGCCCGAAGCGTCATGGCCGGCTGCAGCAGCACCGGGCTCTGCCCATCGGCAAAAGGTGACACCCCATAGATCGCGATGCCGGGTCGTACCATCGTCAACCAGGTGTCCGGCAGGGCCAGGGTGGCTGGGGAGTTGGCGAGGTGCAGGTGCTTCGGCTCCAGCCCCGCCTCGAGCGCCTGACCGATGCCGACCTCGAACTCGAGGGCCTGGGCCTTGACAGACGGGTGCTCAGGCTCATCGGCGCATGCCAGGTGGGAGAAGACGCCGGTCACTTCGATGGCGCCCGCCTCTTGCGCGGCGGCGGCTGCCTCGACGACCCGCCCCCACTCATCGGGAGTGGCTCCCCCACGTCCCAGCCCGGAGTCGAACTTCAGGTGTATGCCGGCTCGCCGCCCAACCTGCCGAGCCGCCAAGGCGATCTCGTCGAGCTGGCTGACGCTGTACGCCGCCAGCTCGACCCCTGCGGCGATCCCCTCGGCATACCGCTCGCCGGGCACGGCTAGCCAGGACAGGATGGGGTCCGTGTCGCCGGCCTCCCGCAACTGCAGCGCCTCGTCGATCAGAGCGACGCCGAGCCAGCTCGCACCACCCGCGCGAGCGGCTCTCGCGGACTCGATGATGCCGTGGCCATAGCCGTCTGCTTTGACGACGGCGAGCACGTCTCGGCTTTGCACGTGCGCGTGCAGGCGCGAAACATTGGCGCTGATTGCATCCAGATCGATCACGGCCTCGGCGCGCAATGTCGCGCGCGATATCTCGTCGGAGGCGAGGTGATGGTTCATGGCTTCCCAATCCTCTCAAGCCGCCGCAACAGAACCGGTCCTGACCCGCCCCCCCGAACCTCCCAACGCCAATAGATTGGTGCCTGGCGTGGCTTGGACAACGTGAGACACCAACCCTTTCCAAGGCGGGGCCGCAAGGATTGGCGGTTCACGTTGCTCTGGCGGCGTGAGACACCAATTTTTGCGCGAAGCGCAGCACGCGGGTCACGCGGGCAAGCGCGGCCGGAGCCAGGCAGCGCAGCGCAGGTCAGCGGAAGGCAGACTCTCCGGTGACGGCCTGGCCGATGATGAGCTGGTGCACTTCGGAGGTGCCCTCGTAGGTCAAGACGGACTCGAGGTTGTTGGCGTGCCGCAGCACCGGGTATTCCAGGGTGACCCCGTTGGCCGCCAGAATCGTGCGACACTCGCGGGCGATGGCCAACGCCTCTCGTACGTTGTTGAGTTTGCCCAGGCTGACTTGCTCATTGCGGATCGCTCCCGCGTCCTTCAGCCGCCCCAAGTGCAGCGCCAGGAGCATTCCTTTGCCGAGCTCGAGAGTCATGTCGGCGATCTTCTGCTGGGTGAGCTGGTAGGCACTCAGCGGTTTGCCGAAGATTTCCCGCTCTCCCGCGTACGAGATGGTGGCCTCGAGGCAGTCGCGCGCCGCACCAAGAGCTCCGAACACGATGCCGAACCGCGCCTCCGACAGGCACGACAGCGGTCCAGTCAGTCCTTGTGCCGTGGGCAGCAGAGCAGATGCAGGCAGTCTCACGTCTTCGAGTACGAGCTCACTGGTGACCGACGCGCGCAGCGACAGCTTGCGCTTGATCTCCGGGGCGGAGAAGCCAGGCGTCGCGGTAGGGACGACGAAACCGCGAATGCCTTGATCGGTGCGAGCCCACACGACGGCCATCTCGGCCACCGAGCCGTTCGTGATCCACATCTTGGTGCCGTTGAGCACCCAGTCAGTGCCGTCAAGCCTCGCTTGCGTGCGCATGCCGCCCGGGTCGGACCCGAAGTCGGCCTCGGTCAGACCGAAGCAACCAATGGCTTCACCGGCGGCCAGCCGCGGCAGCCACTCCTGCTTGTGCTCTTCGCTGCCGAAGCGATGAATTGCGAACATGGCGAGAGAACCCTGCACAGACACCAGGCTGCGAATCCCGGAGTCAGCAGCCTCAAGCTCCATACAGGCGAGCCCGTATGCCGTTGCGCTCGTCCCGGCACAGCCATAACCCTCGAGGTGCATGCCCATCAGGCCGAGCTCACCGAGCTCCAGACTCAGCTCCACCACCGGCATGGCGGCGTCCTCGAACCAGTCGGCGATGTGAGGGCGGATCCGGTCGTCACAGAAACGCCGCACCGTCTGGCGGATAGCGCGTTCCTCGTCGTCGAGCTGCCCGTCGATCGCGAACAGTTCAAGAGAGGTGACTGGACGGACAACCTGCTTCGCCATGACGACTCCTGGACTCCTAAGTTATTAGCGCTGCCCGAATGCGATCCGACCCGACCTTTGTTGAGCGGTCACTCGCGACCGTTGAGAGGTCAACCGCGACCCGTTGAGAGGTCACTGCCGTCCCGTCGAGTGGTCACTCGCATGACTTTCACCGGCAGACGCTCCGGATGGCCGCCGGGAGGGACGAGACGAGGCTGGACGCGGTGATGGGGCCGCTGGCGTCGCAGCCAACTGCCCGCGATGCCAACTCCGCGGCTGTTCCGTGCAGCCACGCCCCGAGCGAAGCGGCGTCGAAGCAGTCGAGCCCGGCGGCGAGCAATGTGCCGATCACACCGGCCAGCACGTCACCAGCACCGGCGGTGGCGAGCCAGGCCACACCAGTGCAGTTGACCCGCACGCGACCGTCAGGAGCAGCGATAACCGTCCGGGGACCCTTCAGCACCACCACGGACTGCCACCGCCGAGCCGCAGCAGTAGCCGCCCGCAGCATCCGGGCTTCGACCTCTTCGCGCTGCGCTCCGAGCATGCGGGCCAGCTCACCCGCATGCGGAGTCAGCACGGTCGGACCCACGCAGCGCGCCGGCAGGTAAGTCAGGCCGTCTGCGTCGACCACGGTCGGCAGACCTTCAGCGAGGATGCGGCCGACGAGTTCGCCTTGGCCATCGCCGACACCCGACCCGACCACCCACGCCTGCGCCCTGCCCGTGCCGATCACGACTTCAGGAAGGGCGCTCCGCACCAGATCAGCGCTCGCACCGTCATACCGGACCATCCCGGCGAAGCCGGCCGCCACCGCCGCGGACGTGACGAGCAGACCAGCACCGGTGTACTGCGGCGAACCAGCAGCGATTGCGACCACGCCTCGTGAGTACTTGTGGGCTGAGCGGTCTGGCCACGGCAACTTTCGCCGCACATCCGCCGGCTCCAGGGCCTCGACCGCCGGCTCGCCGAGGTAGGGCGAGAGACCGATGTCGATCAACTCGACCGAGCCGGCAGCTGAAGCCGCCGGATCCACGAGCAGACCCACCTTGAAGGTGCCGAAGGTAACGGTCAGGTCGGCCTTGACGTGTGGTCCGGAGATCTCGCCGGTGTCGACTCCGATGCCGCTCGGCGCATCGACCGCCACCGCTGGAACGCTCAGCTGCTCAACGATCCGCGCCGCCGGCTCGCGCAGCCCAGGTTGACCGCCGATTCCCACGATCCCGTCGATGACGAGTTCCACCCCCTCGAGAGCTGTGGCGTCGCTGGGTGGATCGAGCACCCAGCAACCGGCATGACGGAAGGCGCGCAACGCCTCGGGGCGCACCGAATCCGCAAGCAGAACCGCGCTCACGAGCGCACCGCGGCGGGCCAGTCGGGCGCCGGCATACATCGCGTCCCCTCCGTTGTTGCCTGCGCCCACAAGCACCAGAATCCGCTTGCCGTAGACGCCGTCCATGAAGTCGGCGCACGTGGCCGCAAGACCCGCCGCAGCCTGTTGCATGAGAGCGCCGGCCGGTTGCGTTGCCATCAGGGCCGCCTCGGCTGAGCGAATCTGATCAGCGGTGTGGGCGTGTCGCACGCGGGTCAGCCCTCCAACACGACGACCGCAGAGGCGATCCCCGCGTCGTGCGACAACGAGACATGCGTATGACGGACGCCCAGCTCAGCCGCCCGGGACGCCACCGAGCCGGACAACGCGAGCGTTGGTCGACCGGTCTCGTCGGTGCGCACCTCCGCATCGACCCAGTGCATCCCGGCTGGGGCGCCGAGCGCCTTCGCGAGCGCCTCCTTGGCCGCGAAGCGAGCTGCTAACGAAGCCAACGGCCGCTCTTGCTCTTCCCGAGTGAACAGCCGCGTGCGCATGGCGGGAGTGCGAGCCAATGTCTCGCCGAACCGCTCGACGTCCACCACATCGATACCCACCCCCACAATCACGCTTTCCCCCGCCACCAGGATCTCGAGGCTGACCACTGAGCCGCACCGGCTGCGTGACTACTCAACGGTGACGGACTTGGCGAGATTGCGGGGCTGGTCGACATCCAGGCCCTTGACCATCGCCATCTCACACGAGAACGCCTGGAGGGGCACAGTGGCCACCAGCGGCTGCATCAGCGTGGGGACCTTCGGCAGGGCGATGAGCTGATCGGCATACGGCAGCACCTTGTCGTCGCCTTGCTCGGCCAAGATGATGGTCCGGGCACCACGAGCACGCACCTCTTGGATGCTGCTGATCATCTTGTCGTGAAGCGACCCACGACCCTTGGGGGGTACGACGACGAAGACCGGCGTGCCTTGGTCGATCAACGCGATAGGCCCGTGCTTCAGCTCACCTGCGGCGAAGCCCTCAGCGTGGATGTAGGCAAGCTCTTTGAGCTTCAGGGCACCCTCGAGGGCAACGGGATAGCCGACATGTCTACCCAGGAAGAGCACTAGCCGGGCCTCCCCCATCTCACGGGCCAGCTCGCGCACCGGCTCGAGGGCAGCGAGCACCTCGGTGACGGCAGCGGGGATCTGCTCGAGCTGGCCGACGATCTCGGTGATCTCGTCGCCATACTTCGTGCCGCGCACCTGGGCGAGATAGAGCGCAATCAGATGGCAGGCCACGATCTGGGTGAGGAACGCCTTGGTGGATGCGACCGCGATCTCCGGCCCAGCATGCGTGTAGAGGACTGCGTCGGACTCGCGGGGGATCGTCGAGCCGTTCGAGTTGGAGATGGCGAGCACCTTGGCCCGTTGCTGGCGAGCGTGACGCAACGCCATCAGCGTGTCCATGGTCTCGCCACTTTGGCTGATGGCGATCACCATCGTGTCCCGGTCGATGATCGGGTCGCGATAGCGGAACTCCGACGACAGCTCGACCTCGCAGGGGATCCGGGTCCAATGCTCGATGGCGTACTTCGCGACGAGGCCGGCGTGGAAGGCGGTGCCACACGCGATGATGATGATCTTGTCGATCGCCCGCAGCTCATCGTCACTCAGACGCATCTCGTCGAGCTGCAGCCGACCGGTCTCGGTGAGCCGCCCGAGCAGGGTGTCAGCGATCGCCTTGGGCTGCTCCTCGATCTCCTTGAGCATGAAGTAGTCGTAGCCGCTCTTTTCCGCGGCGGCGATGTCCCAGTCAACATGGAACGGCTTGCCCTCGGCTGGGTTGCCGTGGAAGTCGCTGACGGCCACCTTGTCGGGGGTGATGGTGACTACCTGGTCCTGCCCCAGCTCAAGGGCGTCTCGAGTGTGCTCGATAAAGGCTGCGACGTCAGAGGCGAGGAAGTTCTCACCCCTGCCGAGCCCGACCACGAGAGGCGAGTTGCGACGGGCAGCCACCACCCGATCGGGATCGTCGACACTCACCGCGACCAACGTGAAGGCTCCCTCCAGCTGCCGACACACGTCTTGCATCGCTTCGGTCAGGTCAGCACCGGCCGCCACCTCGGCCTCGAGCAAACGGGCCGCCACCTCGGTGTCCGTGTCGGAGTCGAGCTCGTGCCCTGCCGCCTCGAGCTTGGTGCGCAGCGCAGCGAAGTTCTCGATGATGCCGTTGTGCACCAGAGCGACGCGGCCTTGCCGACCCACGTGCGGGTGCGCGTTGCGATCCGTGGGGGCCCCGTGGGTGGCCCAGCGGGTGTGACCGATTCCGGTCATGGACTGAGGTGGCTCGGCGTCAGCCAAGGCCGCATCGAGGTTTGCCAGCTTGCCGGCCCGTCTTTCGGTGAAAAGTTCGCCATCGGATACCAGAGCAACGCCAGCTGAGTCGTAGCCGCGATACTCAAGGCGGCGCAACCCGTCGATGACCACCTTGAGCGCGGTCTGTCTCCCGACGTACCCCACGATTCCGCACATGCCCTCAGCCTACCGACGATCGGTCACCACCTGGGCGAGCTTGGCCGGATCAGTCCCGCCACAATGGCGCACATGACCTCGGTCGAACAGTCCCCGTATGTCGAGCTGGACCGCTCGGCCTGGGCAGCGCTGGCCGACTCCATGCCGCTGCCCCTGACGGCAGCCGAGGTCGAGCGCCTCCGTGGTCTCGGCGAAGAGCTCGACCTGCAAGAGGTGTCCGACGTCTATCTCCCCATCTCGCGCTTGCTCAGCCTCTATGTGCGCCATGTCGGGGCACTGCACCGAGACACCGTGTCGTTCCTCGGCGACTCCCAGCAACGCACGCCCTTTGTCATCGGGATCGCCGGCTCCGTCGCCGTGGGCAAGTCCACGACGGCTCGGCTGTTGCGCGAGCTGCTCGCCCACTGGCCCGAGCACCCCAACGTCGCCCTTGTCACGACGGACGGCTTCCTCTACCCAAACGCCGAGCTGGAGCGACGCGGCCTGCTCGACCGCAAGGGCTATCCCGAGTCCTACGACCGTCGCGCACTGCTCAAGTTCGTGATCGACATCAAGTCCGGCAAGGACGAGGTCGCAGCGCCGGTGTACTCACACCTCGAGTACGACGTTCTGCCAGACCAGCGGCTGACTCTCAATCGGCCCCACATCGTCTTGATCGAGGGGCTCAACGTCCTGCAACCCGCCCGGCTCACCGCCACCGGACAAGTGGGCTTGGCGGTGCGCGACTTCTTCGACTTCTCCGTGTATGTCGATGCGGCCACGGCCGACATACGCAGGTGGTATGCCGAGCGCTTCCTGCGGCTTCGGGAGACCTCCTTCCGCGACCCGGCCTCCTACTTCCAGCGCTACGCACACCTCACCGAGACGCAGGCGGTCACGCAGGCCGACCTGATCTGGGATGCCATCAACGGACCCAACCTGGACACCAACATCCGCCCGACGCGCAGCCGCGCGACGCTGGTGCTGCGCAAAGACGCCGACCACTCGGTCCGCTACGTCCGCCTGCGCAAGCTTTGATGCCGAACCGTCGATCCATCGGCCGGTAGGGTCGGTCGGCCCCGGCCCGAGGCTGACTCGCAGAAAACCATTGGCCCGAGACCGCACGGAGTTCCTACCCTCGAGACATGGACATCCGCCGAATCGACGTACATGACGACGCCCTGTTCGAGGCCTTCTTCGAGATCATGCGGGCAGCCGAGCTCTTCGAACGTCCGGGGATGCCGATGTGGTCGCACCATGAAGCCGCCGTCATCTTCCGCGCCGAGGACCCGGACGAGGAGACGCGGGCCTACGCAGCGTTCGAGGGCGAGTTGATGGTGGGGATCGCAGCGATGTTCCTACCACTGAACGACAACACCGACAAGGTCTATGCCGAGGTCGACGTAGCTCCCGACCAGCGCCGTCGCGGCATCGGGTCGGCGCTGCTCCGCCACATCGTGAGCGAGACGCGGGCAGCGGGCCGAAGCACCCTGCTCACCGAAGCGAAGTACGCCTTCTCGCGCCGCGAGGACCACCCATACCGGCGCTTCGCCGAGAAGCATGGCCTCACGCTCGCCAGTGTCGAGATCAACCGGGCGCTCGCGCTGCCGGTCGCCGACGACCTCATCCAGCGCTGGGTCGACGAAGCGGCGCCTCACCACGCCGGCTACCGCATCGAGACCTTCGTCGATGACATCCCAGAAGAGCTGCTCGAGTCCTACCTCTACCTGCTGAACCAGCTGGCGGTCGATGCGCCGTCAGGCGACATCGACTACGAACCCGAGGGCCAGACGCCCGAGAGCTTCCGCATCCACCAGCAGACCCTCAAGGAGCAGGGCCGGACGGTCTACGCCACCCTCGCCATCGACGAGGATGGCGCAGCGGTTGCCCACACCGAACTCGTGATCCCGTCCGGGGATCCGGGCAACGTCTACCAATGGGGCACGCTCGTGCGCCAAGACCATCGTGGTCACCGCCTGGGTCTGGCGGTGAAGGCACGCAATCTACAGGTGATGCAGGCTGCTCACCCGGACCGGCGTCGCATCTTCACATGCAACTCGGAGGTCAACGACGCGATGGTCGCGATCAACGAGCGGATGGGCTTCGAACCGATCGACCTGCTGGCCGAGTTCCAGCTCAAGCTGGACAGGTGACGACCGGCGCCTCGTCAGAGGTTCGCAGAACCATGGCGCAGCGGCAGCGCGCAGCGCTTGAAAATCCCTCGTCGCATCCACGGGAATGCCGATAACGTGCCGCCATGAGCGAACGAGGCCAACCCGCCAACCGTGTCGACCCTCCGACCACCGCCGACGAACGACAACAGCTTGAGAGCTGGCTCGACTTCCATCGTGAAACCCTGCTGTGGAAGTGTGAGGGCCTGACGGACGAGCAGCTCAAGACAGCGTCGGTTCCACCCTCGACGCTCACCTTGCTGGGCCTGGTCCGGCACATGGCCGAGGTCGAGAGAGGCTGGTTCGCCGGCCCACTCGGGCTGGACGAGGCGGACATCTACTGCACCGAGGACAATCCCGACGCAGACTTCGACGACGTGGCCGAGGCGGACGCGGCTGCAGACTTGGAGACGTTCCGCCGTGAGGTGACGACGTATCGCGAGCATGCTCCCCGCTTCTCGCTCGACGATGTCAAACACGGTCGAACCCGTGACTACAGCCTGCGGTGGATATATCTCCACATGATCGAGGAGTACGCCCGCCACAACGGCCACGCCGATTTGATCCGCGAACGCATCGACGGAGCCACCGGCGACTGACCGGCGGATTACCCCAGACACTGCTCAGAGCTTGAGCTGCATCTCCGCGAGATGCTCGACGGCGCGAAAACCGAGGGCATCGTTGATCGCCACCATGGGGCCGTTCTCCTCGGCGTTCCACGAGTGCACCATCCGCGCATCGGGGAAGCTACTCTGAAACCTCCTCAGATTGGCCACCTTCGTAGCGATCCCGAGACGGTGACCGCGATAGGGCCTCAAGACAAGCGTGCCACCTTGGAACACTGAGCCCCTGCCAGACTCGGTGATCATCATCTCCGTCAGCGCTGCCACAGTCCCATCGGGCGCCAGTGCCACGGTGGCAGTCTCGACCCGCCCCATGGCGAGCAGGCGCTCTTCTTTGTCCCGAAGCCGTTTCTCTGTCCACACCTCGGGCTCGAGGTCCAGCTCACCCATGGGGGCTTCGCTGTTGAAAGCGCCTTGAAGACTGCAAACTCCTTGCACGAACTCGGCGGGCACGACCCCTTGCCACGTGACGAGTTGGTACTCCGGGTGGAAGGGCGCGGCGGCGGCACCCAGCTCGTCGAGACGATCCGCAGGCACCGGCAGGTCGAGGACCCTGTGCACGTCCAGTATTCCGGGCTTGAAGCCGCGATGGCTGAGAAAGGACCAGCCCGCAGACGTCTCCTCGTCAAGTGGCTTGTGCGCCTCGATGATCAGCGTGTCGCGTCCTCGCTCCCGCATGGCGGCGACGATCGCTGTGAGGATAGCGGTGCCCACCCCACGGTTACGTGACTGAGGACGCACGATGGGCTCTGCGTACGCCAGGTGCTGGTTGTCGAGCCTCGGACAGACCAGCGGACTGCCACCGACCACTACTGTGTCGTCCGTGGCCACGAAGCCGGTGACCTCGCGCGCGGGGCTGTCGTCGCGTAGCTGCATGATCATGTCGGACATCGACCCGAAGGCTGCGTAGGGACGACCGAAGGCGTCACCGTCTCTGCCCACCTGCCAGTAACGGCGCAGCAAGTCGTCGTCATGTACGTCCACCTGGCTGACCTGCATGGGGAGAGGCTAAGTCGAGGTCAGCCGGCCGGCAAAGGGTTTTCGATTCAGAGCGCGAGCTCGGCTTTCACCACATCAGCCAGACGTTGCGCATGGAGCTGCGCGTCGCCCGCGGATGCTGCCTCGACCATCACTCGCACCACAGGTTCAGTGCCCGATGGACGCAGCAGGACACGCCCCGCGGCGCCCAACTCGGTCTCGGCGTCCCGCACGGCGGCGATCACCGTCGGGTCGCTGGCAACACGATCCTGGTCGACGTCCGACACGTTGATCAGCACCTGGGGCATCCGCTCCATGACGCCGGCCAAGTCCGCCAAAGTGCGGCCGGTCGATGCCATCCGCGCCGCCACATGCAGCGCGGCGAGAACGCCGTCCCCCGTGGCGGCGAGGTCAGCCATGATCACATGGCCCGATTGCTCGCCACCCAACGAGAAACCGCCGGAGCGCATCTCCTCGAGCACATAACGATCACCGACCTTGGCCGGTATGACGACAAGCCCAGCTGCGCGCATCGCCACCAAGAAGCCCAGGTTGCTCATCACCGTCGCCACCACAGTGTCGTCAGCGAGAGCGCCCGACTCACGCATGGATAGGGCCAGCACTGCGAGGATCTGGTCACCATCGACGACAGCGCCGGACGCATCTACGGCCAGGCAACGATCGGCGTCACCGTCGAACGCGAATCCCGCATCTGCGGCCTCGGCCACGACAGCGGCCTGCAGCGACTCCAGATGCGTCGAACCGCATGCCTCGTTGATGTCAAGGCCCGAGGGATTGTTGTGGATTGCCACCACCTGAGCACCGGCTCGAGCGAAGGCAAGTGGAGCAGCTTCGAAGGCGGCGCCCTGAGCGCAGTCGAGCACGACCTTCAGGCCGGTCAGGGGTTGGCTGACGCTGGTGGCCAACTTTTCGACATAGGCCGAGACGGCATCCGTCACCTCGCTGACGCGACCGACCCCCGCACCTGTCGGCCGTACCGCCAGGTCGGTCATAGCCGCCTCGATGGCGTCCTCGACAGTGTCGTCGAGCTTGTATCCGCCGCGCGCCAGGAACTTTATGCCGTTGTCAGGCATGGGATTGTGCGACGCCGACAGCATGACCCCGAAGTCCGCGTCGAGAGCCGCGGTCAGATGCGACACGCCAGGCGTGGGCAGCACCCCGACCAGACGAACATCGACCCCAGCTGACGCGAGACCTGCCACCACTGCTGCCTCGAGGAACTCACCCGAGGCCCGTGGGTCACGTCCCACCACGGCGACCGGCCGGCGTCTCGAGGAGACACCCGCCTGGCGTGGTGAGATCGGGGTGCGGACGAGGACCTGCGCTGCTGCCGCCGCAAGATGCAGAGCCAACTCGGCCGTGAGATCGCGGTTGGCGACACCGCGAACTCCGTCGGTGCCGAAGAGCCGAGCCACCGGCCGCGCTCGAATCAGCGCTTGCTGTACTGCGGAGCCTTGCGGGCCTTCTTGAGGCCTGCCTTCTTGCGCTCTTTGATGCGCGCGTCACGCGTCAGCATGCCGGCCTTCTTGAGCGCTGGGCGGTTGGCCTCGACGTCGGTCGCGTTGAGCGCGCGGGAGACACCCAGCCGCAGGGCTCCAGCCTGACCGGTCAGTCCACCGCCGTGGATGCGGGCGAGGACGTCGTATTGGCCGACGAGCTGAGTCAAGACGAAAGGCTCGTTCACAAGCTGCTGGTGCAGCTTATTGGGAAAATACTCCTCGAGCGGGCGACCGTTGACGCTCCAGGTGCCGGTGCCGGGCACGATCCGGACCCGTGCGACAGCCTCTTTGCGGCGGCCCGTCGCACCAGCAGCGGCGATGTTGACGTTGCGAGCTGGAGTATCCGGCGTAGGGGCACTCTCAGTGGTGTACTCGCTGGGCGTGTCGAGCTCTTCGTCGACGGTCGTGTCAGTGGTCTCAGCCACGGATGGTCCTCACTTCAAACCTGCAAACTGAACTGCCGATGGATTGCGGGTGTCTTGTCCCGCGTGCACTACTGAGCAATCTGGGTGATCTGGAACGCTTGCGGCTGCTGGGCGGTATGTGGGTGGTTCGGGCCGGCGTAAACCTTGAGCTTCTTGAGCAACTGACGGCTGAGACGGTTCTTGGGCAGCATGCCCCATACGGCCTTCTCGACAGCCTTGCGCGGATCTTTGTCGAGCAGGTCACCGAACGGGATCGAAGACAGACCACCCGGATAGCCGGAGTGGCGGTAGGCCAGCTTGGTCTCACGCTTGTTGCTCGAGAGTGCGACCTTGTCGGCATTGACGATGATCACGAAGTCGCCCGTGTCCATGTGTGGCGCGAACGTGGGCTTGTGCTTGCCACGCAGCAAGGTGGCGGCCTGGACGGCGAGGCGTCCGAGGATCACGTCAGTGGCGTCGATGACATGCCAATCCCGAGTGATGTCGCCGGGTTTCGGGCTAAACGTGCGCACGGGCGTTGACCTTCGTTCGATTCGGTGATCTTGTCGGCTGCTCGCCAGTCGACCCGGGAGGTGCCGCTAGATGAGCGCTGAACGGCCATCCGCGAGACAGAACCGCGTTGAGCTTGACGAGACACGTCGGCTTGCTCGACATCCAAGCACAACGACCGCTCAGGTTACCGGGCACGGGCCGTCAGGGTCAAAACGAGCGTGAGGTTACGTGGTCGACCTCGACGCCGCACGGACGCCGACACCGGAGTTCTCAGCAGGTGCGAGAGGGGCTAGGTTAGTCCCGCCAACCACCATGGATCGACGATGCCGGGCATGGTTGGATGAGATGACCGATCCGGTCGCAGCGTCCAGGCGTCAACCGCCCCGTCATTCGGGCCCCGACCTTTCAAGGAGAGCCGACCGTGGCCGACGACTCCGCACCCGCTGGCAAGAATGCCGGCGCTTCCACCCTGACCGTCCGAGACAATCGAACCGGTCAGGAGTACGACGTACCGATCCTCGACGGCGCGGTGCTTGGCGCCGACCTCGGCAAGATCAAGACCGCGGAGGACCAGCCTGGACTCTCGGTCTACGACCCTGGCTTCGTCAACACCGCCTCATGTCGCTCCGCGATCACCTTCATCGACGGCGACGAGGGCATCCTCGAATACCGCGGCTACCCGATCGAGCAGCTGGCCGAGAAGTCCAACTACCTCGAGGTGGCCTATCTGTTGATCCACGGCGACTTGCCCACCAAGGAGCAGTACGACGCCTGGGAGCACCAGATCACGTTTCACACGTTCGTGCACGAGAACGTCAAGGGCCTCATGCAGGGGTTCCGGTATGACGCACACCCGATGGGCATGTTGCTCGCCTCAGTCGGTGCGCTGTCGACCTTCTACCCCGAGTCCCGCAATATCGCAGACGCCAACGTGCGTCAGATGCAGGTCGTGCGGCTCATCGCCAAGATGCCGACGCTCGGCGCCTGGGCGTTCCGGCACGCGCAGGGCAAGCCCTACGTCTACCCCGACAACGACCTGGGCTACGCCGCCAACTTCTTGTCGATGCTGTTCAAGATGAGCGAGCAGAAGTTCGAAGCCGACGAGCGGCTGATCAAGGCTCTCGAGGTGCTTTTCATCCTGCACGCGGACCATGAGCAGAACTGCTCCACCAACGCGGTGCGCTCGGTCGGCTCGTCGCAGGTGGACCCCTACTCCTGTGTGGCCGCCGGTATCGGCGCGCTCTTCGGTCCGCTGCATGGTGGCGCCAACGAAGCCGTGCTCAAGATGCTGCGCCGGATCGGCTCGGTCGACAACATCCCGGACTTCATCAACGGTGTGAAGGACGGCCAGGAGCGTCTGATGGGGTTCGGCCACCGTGTCTACAAGAATTACGACCCACGCGCCAAGATCATCAAGAAGGCCTGCGACGACGTGTTCGAGGTCACCGGCGTCAACCCTTTGCTCAAGATCGCCCTCGAGCTCGAGAAGATCGCCCTCGAGGACGAGTACTTCGTCAAGCGCAAGCTCTATCCCAACGTCGACTTCTACAGCGGCCTTATCTACGAAGCCTTGAGCTTCCCGCCGGAGATGTTCACGGTGCTGTTCGCCATTCCGCGTACGTCGGGATGGCTGGCGCAGTGGCTTGAGCTGGTCGATGACAAAGAGCAGAAGATCGCGCGGCCCAAGCAGATCTACACCGGGGATCGTGGCCTCGACTACGTCTCCTCCTCCGAGCGCTGGGCTTGAGCCCGAGAGTAAGTCATGGGCCGGCTCTCTAGGGCTGGTCGCTATCTCGGTCTGAGGCCTGCGACGGCGACGGTCGCCTCGCCCTCGGGCGACTCTGCCGGGGATGACCCCGCCGGGGACGACTCGACGAGGTGGCGCGACAGGCCACTCGATAGGGGGCTTTTCGTCAACCCGGTCGGGGAGGGCGCTGACCCCTTCGTCACGCGTGACGGCGACCGCTTCTTGTGGTGCCAGAGCGAGGGCAACGTCGCGATCGCCCTGTGGGAGTCCGACCGGCTGACGAGCCTTGGCCGCAGGCATGCGATCTGGGAGGCGCCAGCCAGCGGACCCTACGCAAAAGAGGTCTGGGCGCCGGAGCTCTGGCAGATCGACGAGCGTTGGTATGTCTACTTTGCGGCGTCCGACGGCGACAACCGCAACCACCGAACGTACGTGCTGAGGTCCAGGACTTCCGATCCGCTGGGGCCATACGACGTGCACGGCCCCCTGTTCACCGGCGACGTCGCCGGCGCATCCACCGCCAGCGCCACCGGTCGGGACGTCGAGAACATGTGGTCGATCGACCTCACGCTGCTTCATCACAACGGCCGTCGCTTTGCCATCTGGTCAGGTTGGCCCCGTGCTGGGGAGGATCTGCAAGATCTCTACATCGCCCGAATGCGCTCCCCCGTGGAAATCGACGGAACACGAGTGCGACTGTTGGAGGCTGGGGGCCAGCTGTGGGAGCGCACTGAGGAGACGGCCGATTCGCGCGGCTTGCTGGAGGCACCGCAGATCGTGACGCGTGGGAGCAGGACCTTCCTCGTCTACTCCTGCGCCGCCTCATGGCTGCCGACTTACAAGATGGGAATGCTCGAGCTGGTGGGCGCCGACCCGATGGACGTCAACCATTGGACGCGCTTCCCCAACCCCGTCTTCCAGTCCGAGGGGCAGACATGCGGGGTGGGCCATGGGTCGTTCGTGCGTCTGGCCAATGACTCGTGGTGGCATGTCTTCCACGCCAAGGTCGACCGTGAGCATGGTTGGCGTCGAGCCTTGTTCGCACAACCCATGGCCTGGCGCTCGGACGGCATTCCGGACCTAGGGGTGCCGACCCAGCCGGGCGAAGCACTTCCCGTGCCACCGGACACCCCCGACCGCGCACGCAGCGATGCGCAGCAGTGGGACTTCGCGGACCCAGCAGGTGACGCCCTCGCGGACTTCGACTACTACGGGCACCACCAGTTCATCCGGCCTTCGTCCGACGGCGTACATCTTGGCGATGAACCTGCGGCGCCGATCAACGCCTATCGCACGGGCGAGAAGTTGATGGTGCGAGACGGGTCGTATGCCGACCTGCGGGTCACGGCAAGCTTGCGCTTCATGGGCGGCCACCAGGACGCAGGAGTGTTGTTCCGTACGACGGCCCCGTCAGTCGGCTTCGACGCCCAACGAGGCTACTTCGCCAGCATCGTGCCGGGACGGCAGTCACTCCTGCTGGGCAAGACGAACGGCCGGGCCTGGACGGAGCTGGCGCATGTGCCCCTTCCCTTCCAAACCGACCGGTCGCACACCCTCACTGTCATCGCCGTCGGCGACACGATCGAGATCACGGCTGCCGGCGAACAGTCGAACGCAGAGGTGATCGCTCACATCAGGCACCGCGACGGGGACTACCCGACCGGCTCGGTCGGCCTCCGTGTGGTCGACACGCACGCCTGCTTCGCATCGCTGACCATCGCCCCGATCTTGTCGCCTTGAGTAAGCGGGGTTGAGTCACCCGTCCGGACGATGGTTCACGACAGTGCCCGTTGGGGTACTAGCGACATGAGTCGACTTTCTCTCCCGACCAGGGCCTCTCCCGACCAGGGCCTCCCCCGACGATGAGGATCTGCTCGAGGTGACGTACGACTTTCTGGCGACATACCGACTCACCACATTGATCAAGGACGACAAGCTCACCGAGGATTTCCGCCGTCTGGTGTTTCGACGCTTCGGTGAGCCGAGCGACGGGGACGGCCACAAAGTCAGCTACCTGGTGACATGTCCTTGGTGCTTGAGCGTCTACTTCGCAGCGATCGCCGTCGTCGCCCGGAAGAAGTGGCCCCGTGCATGGGGACCAGTCGCCAAGGCTTTGACCTTTTCCG
>JACCXO010000137.1 GCA_013696975.1 Nocardioidaceae bacterium
CCGACGACCGAGCCGCCTCCGACGACTAAGCCACCGCCAACGACTAAGCCACCGCCGACCAGTGAGCCACCGCCGACAACCGAAGCGCCAACCAGCGACCCTCCCACCACGGCGCCGACCCCTTAAGTGTTACGCGCGCGCTCCTGCCAACCCTCGGCATGGGGCACGATGGGCGCGTGAGTTTCCTGGGCCCGACCCGCACCTTTGACGAGGTCGTCGCCCCGACGCTCGCCGATCCGCTTGCGCGGCAGGCCAGCGCTGCAGTGGGTGGCCCCGTCGGGCGGCATGTGCGCCCCGGCCGCGGTTGGTGGACGCCACTGAGGGTCGTCCTCGCGGTGGCAACGGTGTGCTTCGGCCTCGGGGTGGTGCAGAAGTCACCCTGCGTCGTCGAGAACTGGGCAGATGCCGCCTCGCCGACGGCTTACTCGCACATGTGCTACTCCGACATCGCGTATCTGTATGTCGGCAGGGGCCTGGCCGAGGGCATCTGGCCCTACTCCCCGTTGAGTGACCTGCCACCCGATCGCCAACCCGCCACCGAGGAGGAGGCGCACGCTCTCACCCCCGAGTACCCGGTGTTGACTGGGCTGTGGATGGGCGCGACCAGTGTCGTCACCCACCTGCTCGGCACGTCACCGGACCTCTCCGAAACGCCACGCAGTGAGATCGGCGCAGACGTGCGAGTCCAGCACGACGGCGCCATCTTTTGGGGGGTGAACGCGGTCGGTTTGTTCGTCTGTCTGCTGGTGTCGCTGACACTGCTGGTCAAGGCGCAGCGACGTCGCCCATGGGACGCAATGCTCATCGCCGCAGCGCCCGCTCTCGTGCTGGCGGCGATGATCAACTGGGACCTGCTCGCGCTCGTCTTCGTGGCTGGCTTTCTTTGGGCCTGGGCCACCCGACGGCCACTGACAGCAGGGGTGTTCATGGGACTAGGCGTCGCGACGAAGTTCTACCCGTTGTTCCTGCTCGGGCCGCTCCTGGTGCTCTGTCTGCGCCAGCGACGCCTTGACGCGTGGGCTAAGACGGCCGCGGCCGCGGTGGGAGCCTGGTCGCTCGTCAACGTCCCCATCTACCTGTGGTCTCCCGATGCCTATCTGTGGTTCTGGGAGTTCAATGCAGCCCGCGGCCCGGACTTCGGGTCGGTGTGGTTGGTGGCCTCCAACTACGGTCACGCTGCGTCGTCTCACACGATCAACCTGACCACGTGGATCTTCTTCGGTTGCGCCTGCCTGGCGATCGGTGCTCTTGGCTTTTTTGCGCCACGACGACCTCGGCTGGTGCAGCTCATGTTTCTCGTGGTGGTGGCTTTCCTGCTGGTCAACAAGGTCTACTCACCGCAGTACGTGCTGTGGCTGCTGCCGCTCGCCGCTCTTGCTCGCCCGCGATGGCGGGACCTGCTCATCTGGCAGGCCTGTGAGATCTTCTACTTCTTCGCCGTTTGGATGCACATCGCAAACTTCTTCGTCGACGCCGGCGAACCGGACTTGCCCTATGCGCTCGCGGTGGCCGTGCGCATCGTCGGCGAGCTTTTTCTGGTCTGGCTCGTCGTCCGCGACATCCTCTCCCCGTGGCATGACCCGGTGCGTGCTGATGGGCTTTCTGACGACCCGCTGGGCGGCATACTGGACGAAGGAATCGACTGCGAGGACGCTGACGCTGAGCGTGTTGCTGCCGTCAGTCGCTAGCGCATGAGCGTCAGGCCGGTCCGGCGGCCGCCTAGCTCCGTGGCTCGGGCTCTTGGTCAGCCGCTGGGCTCCGTTGCCCCTGGGTCGTCAGCAGGAGCCATCTCAGTCGTCGGCTCGCTCACTTGGCCCGCGTGTTGGCGCTCGTTGTCTGACAGGCCTGAGTCATCGGGAGCTTGCGCTCCACTCGGGCTCTCGGAGTCCTCACCCTTGTTCAGGAGGTCGGTCGCCTCCGGGCGCAGGTCCTCGGGGAGTTGGCTGTCGTCGATGGCTCCCTCGTTGAGGGCTTCGGACTCATCGTTGGGAGGGTTGCTGGGTTCTGTGGTCATGATGCAGTTCTACCCGATCGGCGTTCATCTCGAAACTGATCCTCGATGCGGGGGAGTCCAGCTGCTCAGCTGATGTGCATTTCGTCGAAGATGGTCGTCGTGAAGCGCACCTGCACCTCGATCTCATCGCCGATGGGAGGTGGCGTGACCGGCGCCGGCACGAACACCAGGCTGACCTGCATGTGCGGCGGCTCGACGAACCAGCGCTGCTTGCCGGCAATCTTGTACGGCGACAGGGCGCGTCCTGTCGCCTCGAGTCCGCCACGCGCGAGTGACACAGCGCGTTGGCGGTTCGACGCCGCCGCCGCGGGAGCCTCGAGGCCGATTCCGTGAGCCGTCCCTCCGGACACGACGAGCACGTGCCCGCCCTTGTTGATCCTGCGCTGTTGGTAGCCGACCCTGTCGCCGCGGCGCACGACGTGGGAGTCAGTGACCGTCGCGCGAGCAATCAACGCACCTCGATCGCCAAGCCAGAGACCGGTGCCCACACGTGGCCGGAGGTCAACATTCTGGTGGCGCTCGTGCAACCCGTCGAGCTCAGTCTTCGTGAGGTGACTGACGAACCAACACTGAGCCGGCGCGGCAGCCATCCACCGCTCCACTTCGGTGCGGTGACCCTCGCCCAATGGGAGGTGCATCGCATGGCCTTCAACGCGCACGCCTCGGGCCGCCTTGCCCGCTGCGGCAAGATCAGTGCTGGAAAGGCCATGGCGCCCCATCGATGTCCGCGCTTCGAGCACGACCCGAGGTCGATCCTCTCGAGCTGCCAGAGCAGCGAGGTCTTCGCGGCGTCCCACGGTGTGAATGACCCGGCTGCTCATCGAGGCGTCGAGGAAGGGCCGCCATGGCTCGAGCACCAGAATCGAACCCGAGAAGCGTTTCTCGACCTCGGCGACCTCACGGTAAGTGCCGACCGCGATGGTGTCGACGCCGAGCCACTCTGTCCGGCGGGCGAGACCCGCCACGGTGAAGCCGTAGCCGTTGCCTTTGGCGACGGGCACCAGGCCCGGACTGGCGGCGGCCGTACGTGTGAGGTGTTCTCGCCAGCGAGTCCCATCGACATACAGGCTCAGCGGCACGACGCCTCCCCGCTCATCGGCGGCTCATATAGGCGTCGAACGCCTTGTAGATCAGCCGGTTGACCGGCAGGTCCCACTCACCGACGTACTCGACCGCCTGTCCGCCCGTGCCGACCTTGAACTGGACCAGGCCGATGTGTGCGTCGTCGGAGTCGAGGGTCTCGGTGATGCCTCTGAGGTCGTAGACGTCCGCACCGGCGTCGATGGAGTCGCGGATCATCCGCCACTGGATGGCGTTAGAGCCACGGACCTCGCGGTTGGCCGTCGACGAGGCGCCATAGGAGTACCAGGTATGACGGCCGACCTTGACCCACGTGGTGGCAGCCACCAAGAGACCCTCGTGATGAGCCAGGTAGAGCCGGATCCGGCTCGGGTCCTCGGCGAGCAACACCGTGAACATCTGCTGGAAATAGCTCAGCGGGCGTGGGGTGAAGCCGTCGCGTTGCGCCGTTTCGACATACAGTTCGTGGAAGCAGGCGAGGTCGTCGGCGTTGCCTCGAGAGACGACGACGCCGAGCTTGTCGGCTTTCTTGATGTTGCGACGCCAGAGCTGGTTCATGCCCGCGAGTACGTCGTCAGCGTTACGCCCGGCAAGCGGAAGCTGGAAGACGAACTGCGGCTGGCCGGCCGCGAACCCTTCCTCGGACGCAACCGGCCGCCACCCGTGGGAGCGCAATACTTCGACGACGACTTGACCGGAAGGCCTCTGCTCGTCGGCGGGGACGTCACTGAGCCGGCGCGACCCGTTGTCGGCGATGGCCTTCTTGATCGTCTCGGCGGACCACGAGCGCAGCGCGACCGGCGGGCCTATCCGCACCGCGAACGCCCCCTTGGTGCGGGTGTGTGCAGTCATGGCGTTCAACAGCGCAGGCAAGTCGGACGCGTTCCAGTCAAGGACCGGGCCCTCGGGAAGATAAGCCAGGCATCTCTTGATCTTGGGCAGCTGCCGGTACAGCACCAGGCCGACCCCGACGAGGGTGCCGCCGTCATACCACCCGATCGACTCCCGCTGCCACTCGCTCTTGACCTCACCCCATGCCGGTGTCTGCAAAAAGCTCGCGCTTGGCTGGGCATTGACGAAGTCGAGATGCTCGGCGGCTGCGATGGGGCGTACGACGATCGGGCTCACGGCGCGCAACGCTACCGGAGCAGTCACTCAAGAAGCTCTCTGAGCCACTGGATATCTGCGGCTTGCCCTTCGACTCCCCCGGGCGTCTCCACGACAACCGGGGCACCGGCGTCACGCACGACGGAGGCGAGATCGTCGGGCGCGATGGTGCCGGCGCCGAGGTTGGTGTGGCGGTCGGCGCCTGAGTTGAAGCCATCCCGGGAGTCATTGGCGTGCACGAGGTCGATGCGACCAGTGATAGCCACGACCCTGTCGACCACTGCACTAAGCTCCTCGCCGCCGGCGTGAGCGTGGCAGGTGTCGAGGCAGAAGCCGACCTGGTCATCCCCCTCAGCCCCCTCGATGGCGTCCCAGAGCCGCGCTATCCGCTCCAGCCGCCGAGCCATCGCCTGGTCTCCACCTGCGGTGTTCTCGATGAGCAACGGGACTGCCAGCTCGGTGCGCTCGACACACTTGCGCCAGTTGTCGAACCCGACCGCGGGGTCGTCGCTCCTGAGCACGTGGCCGCCATGCACGATGACACCCTTGGCGCCGATCTCAGCAGCGAGGTGGATGGTCTGCTGCAGCAGCTTGCGCGACGGGATGCGGATCCGGTTGTTGGAGGTCGCCACGTTGAGGACATAGGGCGCATGCACATAGAGGTCGATCTCGGCTGTGGCGGCACCCTCACGCAGGGCGGCGGCCCCACCGGCATACGCAACCTTGGGCCCCTTCCACCCCTGCGGGTCGCCGAGGAAGAACTGCGACAAGCCAGCATCGCGTGCCGTCGCCTCGGCGATGGGATCGATCTGGTCGACGTGAGCGCCGATGGCGAAGCTGTTCATGAGCACACGATAAGCAAGCCAGCCGACAACTCCCTGATCACCAGGTCAGGGGCGCTCCAGAGGTTGCGACGTCAGGGATGATCTCAGGGCTGGCTCAGGGGAAACCCAATCGATTTTCGTCGGCGTCCTTCGCTAGCGTGTTACCCGATGAGGGGCACTCGCGCCGCCCGCCGATGACCTGATGAGGGGCCATGTTCAAGTCCGCCAGCAAGCCCAGCCCGTCCACGTCGTACACCGCCACCGCACCCGGCAGCGGCGTAGCAGCACGCGCTTTCGAGGTCCGCAAGGTGTACGGCGAAGGCGACGCTTCCGTAGCCGCTCTCGACGGGGTCTCGATCGACTTCGGCGCCGGAGCGTTCACCGCCGTCATGGGGCCTTCCGGCTCGGGCAAGTCGACTCTCATGCACTGCATGGCGGCGCTCGACACGGTTTCCGCCGGGCAGGTCTTCATCGGTGACATCGAGCTGGCCGGGCTCGGTGACAAGCAGCTCACCAAGCTGCGACGCGACAAGATTGGCTTCGTGTTCCAGGCGTACAACCTGGTCCCGACATTGACGGCACAGGAGAACATCGAGCTGCCACTGTCTATCGCCGGACGCAAGCCGGATCGGCAATGGTTCGACACGGTGATCGACACGGTGGGTCTGCGTGACCGGCTCGGCCACCGGCCCAACCAGCTGTCGGGCGGCCAACAGCAGCGCGTTGCCTGCGCCCGCGCGTTGGTTTCTCGCCCGGATGTGGTCTTCGCGGACGAACCCACGGGCAACCTGGACTCTGCCGCCAGTGCTGAGGTGCTGGCATTCTTGCGCCGCAGCGTCGACGATCACCGCCAGACAGTCATCATGGTGACGCATGACCCAGTTGCCGCGTCGTACACCGATCGAGTGGTCTTCCTCGCAGACGGCAGGGTGGTCGACGAGCTCCGCAATCCGACCGCCGATGACGTGCTCGAGGAGATGAAGGTCCTCAGTGCGCGGTCCGTCGCTGGCACCGACTCGGGGCGCTGAGCATGTTCAAGGTCACCTGGCACAACCTGATCGCGCGCAAGCTCAGGCTCGCCCTGAGTGCTTTCGCCATCGTGCTGGGAGTGGCCTTCGTGGCCGGATCGTTCATCTTCACCGACGCCTTGGGCGGAGCGTTCGACGGCATCGTCAAGGGCACCACCGCGGACGTCGAGGTCCTCCCCAGGGGGGCCGGTCAGTTCGACTCGTTCGGCACCGACGCCCGTACGATCCCCGCGTCGCTGGTGGCCGAGCTGAGCCAGCTCCAGGAGGCGGAACAGGTGGTCGGCACCGACCAGGTGCAGGGCGTCTTCGTGATCAGCAAGGAAGGCAAACTGATCGGCGGCAACGGTCCGCCCGGCCTCGCATTCAACTACAACGAGTTGACCGCGATCACGGGTGATCGCATCCTCACCGTCGCCGACGGCCAGCTGCCGTCAGCGAGGGACGAGGTGGCGCTGGATGTGGACACCGCCGACAAAGCCGGCTACGACATCGGCGACGAGGTGACGCTGGTGACACCCGGTGACCCGCCGACCATGAAGGCGGTGCTGACGGGGCTGGTGAGATTCGGTTCCGAGGGAGGATTGGTCGGAGCGACCATCACGGTCTTCGACGACCAGGTGATCAAAGACCTGTTCTTCGATGGCAAAGACGTCTACACCAATGTCTCGCTGACCGCGGCTGAAGGCGTCAGCCAGGTCCAGCTGCGTGACGCGGTCGAAGGGGTGCTCCCCGAGGGTCTCGAGGCCCTCACCGGTGACGACTTCGCCGCGGACCAGCAGGAGATCATCGGCGAGATCCTCGGTTTCATCAACACATTCCTGTTGGTGTTCGCGGCCGTGGCCTTGGTCGTCGGCACATTCCTCATCATCAACACCTTCTCGATCCTGGTGGCCCAGCGCAGCCGAGAGCTGGCGTTGCTGCGCGCCATGGGTGCATCCAAGACGCAGGTCAACCGGGCAGTCCTCGCCGAAGCCTTCGTCGTGAGTCTGGTGGGATCGACGGTCGGATTGGGTCTGGGTTATCTGCTCGCGATCGGTTTGAAGGCGCTGTTCGGCGTCATCGGGCTCGATCTGGGCGCGGCCGACATGCCCATCGAGCTCCGCACAGTGCTGCTCTCGTATGTCGTCGGTGTGATCGTCACGCTGATCGCCGCCTACTTGCCCGCTCGCCGAGCCAGCCGCATCTCGCCGGTCCAGGCCATGCGCGACGACGTGGCCTTGGCCGAGACGTCGTTGCGCCGCCGGTTCGTCCTAGGCGCGGTGATGGTCGCCGGAGGGGTGGCTCTGATGGTGGCTGGATTCGCCGGTTCCGGTGGACGAGGGCTGCTGCTGATCGGATTGGGCATGCTCGCCATCTTGCTCGGTGTGGCTTTGATGGCCCCCGTGCTGGGACGACCGATCATTCAAGCGCTCGGATCGGCATACCGCGGGCTGTTCGGCACTGTCGGCAGCCTGGCGACCGAGAACACGCTCCGCAATCCACGGCGTACGGCCGCAACGTCGAGCGCGCTGATGATCGGGCTGACCCTGGTGGCACTCATGTCCATCCTGGGCCAGTCGGCCAAGGTGAGCACCGACAAGGCGATCGAGGAGAGTCTGACCGCAGAGCTGATCGTGTCCAACGCGACCGGCCAGTTCTTCTCCACCGCGTATGCCGGCCAGATCCGCGAGCTGGATGGGGTGGCTTCGGTCACGACCTTCCGTCAGGCCGCCGCCAAGATGGGTGACTCTCAGGTGTACCTCCAGGCCGTCGATCCGGAGTCGTTGGGAGCCGCCTTGCAGTTGCCGGTCGACTCCGGGTCGCTCCGGGGCTTCGAAGACCAGTCGGTATTCGTCAGTTCGACGAGAGCGAAGTCGAGCAACATCGACGTTGGGGACTCGGTGAAGCTCAACTTCCCTGCAGGACCTATGGCGTTCGACGTGGCGGGTGTGTTCCCGGTTGGTGGGGCGGTAGCGGGTGACTTCCTGCTCACCCTTGAAGGACTTCAGCGGTCTGGCATCAAGCCGGAGGACTCACTGCTGTTCATCAGCAAGGAGCCGGGCGCCAGTGAGGCTTCCGTGCGGGCCGGTATCGAGGACGTCCTGGCCGACAACCCCACTGTGACGCTGAAGAACCAGAAGGAGTTCGCAGACGAGCAGAAGGGTTTGATCAATACGGTTCTCTACATCATCTACGCGCTCTTGGGGTTGGCCATCATCATCGCGATTCTGGGCATCACCAACACGCTGGCGCTGTCTGTCATCGAGCGCACCCGGGAGGTCGGGTTGCTGCGGGCCATCGGCGTCAGCCGCCGGCAGTTGCGGTCGATGGTGCGGTTGGAGTCGATCGCCATCTCAGTGCTCGGTGCCGTGCTCGGTGTCGTCATGGGCATCGCGTTCGGGATCGCGTTGCAGCGCGCCATCGCCGACCAGGGCATCGACGTGCTGTCGATTCCATGGCCGCAGCTGGGGGTTTTCGTGGTGCTCGCCGGACTGGTCGGGGTGCTGGCGGCGGTGCTGCCCGCACGGCGGGCGGCCAAGCTCAACGTGCTGGATGCGATCACGACCGAGTGAGGGCTGGAACCGCTCGCCTGGTCAAGACTCGGCGACCTGCGACCGTTGCAGTCGAGGGCCTGTGGATGACGATTTCCGTGCGGTCACGGTGCGCTGATAATCTTGCCTTGTCGATCTGGCAGCAGGCTGGGTCGCACCCACGCTGATCCCATCATCCTCGCTCGCACTAGGTCTGTGCCCGGAGTCCGCGGATGGCGTGTCCTCCTGTCACGGAAAGACCGTGACCGCCGAGTCCACAGGAGGTGGATGTCGAATCATGCGCAACTACGAACTCATGGTCATCCTCGATCCAGATCTCGAGGAGCGCACGGTCGCCCCGTCGCTCGACCAGTATCTCAACCTCGTTCGCCAAGATGGCGGCAGCGTCGAGTCTGTCGACGTCTGGGGTCGCCGTCGGCTGGCTTACGAGGTCGACAAGAAGACCGAAGGCATCTACGCCGTTGTCACTTTGTCGGCGGAGCCCGCTACGGTCGCAGAACTCGACCGACAGCTCGGCCTCAACGAATCCGTGATGCGCACGAAGGTGCTGCGTCCCGAAGTTCACTGATCATCCGATCAGCGGCGCCAGACCGATTCCCCCGGTCGTTCCACTGAACTGACCAAACCAAGGGAGACCATCAGACATGGCAGGCGAAACCACCATCACCGTCATCGGCAACCTCGTCGACGACCCCGACTTGCGATTCACCCCCTCTGGGGCGGCAGTCGCCAACTTCCGCATCGCTTCCACGCCGCGCACGTTCGACCGGCAGACAAACGAGTGGAAGGACGGCGAGACGCTCTGGCTTGGCTGTGCAGTCTGGCGCCAAGCCGCCGAGAACGTCGCCGAGTCCTTGCAAAAGGGCATGCGCGTGATCGTGCAGGGGCGGCTCAAGTCCCGCAGCTACGAAACTCGTGAGGGTGAGAAGCGCACAGTCTTCGAGATCGATGTCGACGAGGTGGGTCCCAGTCTGAAGTCGGCCACCGCCAAGGTCACCAAGGCCAGCCGATCCAGTGGTTC
Organism: Nocardioidaceae bacterium; assembly: GCA_013696975.1. GTDB lineage: Bacteria > Actinomycetota > Actinomycetes > Propionibacteriales > Nocardioidaceae > JACCZJ01. The sequence goes on from JACCXO010000137.1 coordinate 9,606, forward strand.
CGACAGCAGCGGCGGCGGTTCCAACTATGGGGGGAGCAACAACGACCCGTGGGCGTCACCGGCGCCGGCAGGCAATAAGTCCGCCCCAGCCAATGACCCGTGGGCTTCGTCTGCGCCAGCAGGCGGCTCCGACGAGCCGCCTTTCTGATCGACCGTTTGACCAACTGGCACGCCGCATCTTCAGCCTGCGGCGTGCAGACCAAGACAACCGACCATTCCGGCTTACAGCCGGGCTCACAAGAGGAGCGCCACAATGGCCAAACCAGTACTGCGCAAGCCGAAGAAGAAGGTCTGCGCCTTCTGCAAGGACAAGGCCACCTACGTCGACTACAAAGACACCACCTTGCTGCGGAAGTTCATATCCGACCGCGGCAAGATCCGCGCCCGCCGGGTGACAGGCAACTGTACGCAGCACCAGCGTGACGTGGCGATGGCGATCAAGAACGCCCGCGAGATGGCGCTGCTGCCCTACACGTCCACCGCGCGCTGAGAGGAGGCTGATCCGTGAAGCTCATTTTGACGCAAGAGGTCTCCAGCCTCGGCACTCCCGGAGATGTGGTCGAGGTCAAGGACGGCTACGGCCGCAACTACCTCGTGCCCCGTGGACTGGCGATCCGTTGGACTCGTGGAGCCGAGAAGCAGATCGACTCGATCAAGAAGGCTCGCTCCGTCCGCGACGTCCGCGATCTCGGACAGGCCGGCGAGATCAGGCAGCAGCTGGAGGCTCTCACCGTTACCGTGCCCGCGCAGGCGGGTAGCTCCGGCCGGCTCTTCGGTGCTGTGTCGGTGACCGAGATCGTCGACGCCGTGAAGGCCGCAGGTGGACCCGACATCGACAAGCGCCGTATCGAGGTTACCAATCCCATCAAGTCGTTGGGTTCTCACCAGGTCACGGTGCGCGTCCATGATGATGTAATCGCCACGGTCAACCTCGAGGTCGTCGCCTCCTGAGAGACACGGTCAGCCGATCAGGCCTGGCTGGAGGAAGCCCAGAGGTCGACGCCTGAATCGACCGCCCATTCCTCGATGGCAGACAGTTCCTCGTCGCTGAAGTCGAGGTTGTCGAGGGCCGCCACGTTCTCCTCGAGCTGGCGGACGCTGCTGGCGCCGATCACGAGCGACGTCATCCTCGGGTCACGCAGCGCCCAAGCCAATGCCATCTGGGCGAGTGACTGACCACGACGTGAGGCAATCTCGTTGAGTTGCCGTACCCGTTTCAGGTTGTCGTCGTCCAGCATTCCTCGGTCGAGCGTGCCCTCCTTGGCGGCGCGCGAGTCCGCTGGGACGCCGTCGAGGTACTTGCTCGTCAACACCCCCTGGGCCAGTGCCGTGAACCCGATACAACCGGCCCCCACGGCCTCCAAGGCGTCGAGCAGGTCTGGCTCGATCCACCGGTTGAGCATCGAGTACGAAGGCTGGTGGATCAGCAGCGGCGTACCGAGATCGCGCAGGATCGAGGCCGCAGCGCGGGTGCGATCGGCGGAGTAGGACGAGATTCCGACATACAGCGCCTTGCCCTGCCTGACCGCTGAGTCCAACGCCCCCATGGTCTCCTCGAGCGGTGTATCGGGGTCGAAGCGATGGCTGTAAAAGATGTCGACGTAGTCCACGCGCATTCGGCGCAGTGAGTCGTCGAGACTGTTGAGCAGATACTTGCGGGACCCATGGTCGCCGTATGGTCCCGGCCACATGTCGTAGCCCGCCTTGGTTGAGATCACGATCTCATTGCGGTGCGCTGCGAGATCCTCGGCGAAGATACGCCCGAAGTTGGTCTCAGCGGCACCATAGGGAGGTCCGTAGTTGTTGGCGAGGTCGAAGTGCGTAACTCCGAGGTCGAAGGCACGCCGGGTGATCGCTCGCTGGTTCTCGATCGGCCTGCCGTCGCCGAAGTTCTGCCACCATCCCAGCGACAGTGCCGGCAGGCGAAGCCCGCTCTGCCCACAGCGTCGATAGGGGATGGAGTCGTAGCGATCGTCGGCCGGCTCGTAGTTCACGGTGCAAGTCTGCCCGTTGCACCGAGAACCAGCCAGCGGTCGCCGCGTTCGCGCAGTGTCAAAGTCAGCATGCGTACGACCATGAAGGCAGTGAAGGCCCACCACAGCGACGCCAACCCGCCACCGAACCACCACACGGCCAGTGCCATCGGCGTGAAGGCGACCAGGTTGAGAACCCCTGCCCAGGCGAGATAGCGGCCGTCGCCTGCCCCGATGAGCACCCCATCCAGAACGAAGACGATTCCGGAGACGGGCTGGTGCAAGGCAGCCACGAGCAGCACGGTCGACAACAGCTGTTGGACGTCGGGATCCGGAGTGAAAAGAGGTACGACGAGCGGACGGGTCAACGCGACCAACGCCCCGAGCGCAACACCCCCGATCAGACCCCACCGCATCATTCGCCGCGTCGCGGCCCTGGCGCCGGCCGCGTCGCCGGCCCCCAGCAGACGCCCCGTGATCGCTTGACCTGCGATCGCGATGGCGTCGAGTGCAAAAGCCAAGAAACCCCAGACGGCGAACGCCACCTGATGCGCTGCCACCGCGTCGGTCGAGATGGACGCCGCGACATAGGTCGCGAGGAGGAGCGCGGCACGCAACGTGAGGGTTCGTATGACGAGGGGGACGCCAGTGTGCCAAGCCATCCGCATTCCAGCCCCGTTTGGAGCGAGCGAGGCGCCATACTCACGCGCACCCTTCACCACAACCAGCACGAGCGCGAGCGCGGCGGCCGTCTGCGCGACCAGGGTGCCGATCGCCGAACCCGCGATCCCCCACCCGAAGCCGTAGACGAAGAGGAGGTTGAGCACGACGTTGAGCACGTTGGCCGCCACTGCCACGAAAAGCGGAGTGCGAGTGTCTTGCAGACCGCGCAGGACGCCAGTGGCGGCGAACATGATCAACAGCGCGGGAATGCCACCCGCGGCGATCCTGAGGTAGGTCAGGGCGAAGCCTCGCACGTCGGCCTCGGGCGCGAAGCTGTCAACGATGAGAGGGCTGGCAAGCACCGTGAGGGCGCCTACGGCAAACCCCAAGAGCGCCGCCAGCCAGAGCCCATCGATACCGCCGCTCAGAGCACTTCGTCGGTCACCGGCTCCCAGTTGGCGGGCGACAGTGGAGGTTGTGCCGTAGGCCAAGAAGATGAACACACCGATCGCGGTCTGTACCGTGGCGCCGGCGATGCCCAGCGCCGCCAACTGTGCGGTGCCGAGATGTCCGACAATCGCCGCGTCAGTGAGCAGAAACAGCGGTTCGGAGATGAGAGCGGCGAAAGCGGGAATTGCCAGCCGGGCAATTTCTCGATCCCAAGCTCGTGCCCGTGAGCATGGCGTGTCCGTGTCACTCTGCAACGGCGTCATTACAGCAACCAAAAGTCACGACTTTTCTTTCCTCCACATCTCTCAGCTGAGAAAGCCGCAGGTCAGCCTGCCCCCGAGGCGCCTCTGCAGTGAGTCATCCACCGGTATATCCCCAGACTGTGCACACGCTCGTCAGCTTCATCCACAGAGTTCGAGAAACCTTCCACAGGAGGTGTTGACAGCGGACTTCCCTGACTGCTGCGAGCGCCGTAGCGTCAGCCCTTGGTCTCGCAGACGCAACCTTAATTGTCGGCACCGCGCCCTAGCATCGCAGCACAGTTAACGCCCGCCCCACCGCCAGAACGAACCCGCTGCGTCGGCTCGGTCAAAGGAGACTCGTGACTATCACCGATTATCAGGGTCCACGTCCCGTCCTCGATGACTATCGGCCCGAGCCGCCACCCGTTCGCACTCCACCGCAGGATGAGCAGGCCGAGCAGTCGGTGATCGGTGCGATGCTCTTGAGCAAGGACGCGATCGCTGACGTGGTCGAGACCTTGCGGGGGGCCGACTTCTACCGGCCCGCCCACGAGCTGCTCTTCGAGGCTGTCCTCGATCTCTACTCGAGGGGTGAGCCGGCAGACGCGATCACAGTCTCGGCCGAGCTGACGAAGGCTGGCGACCTCGCGAGGGTTGGGGGGGCTCCTTACCTGCACACCCTCGTGGCAGGCGTGCCGGTCGCGGCCAACGCGGGCTATTACGCGTCGATCGTCCGCGAGAAGGCGATCTTGCGCAGGCTCGTCGATGCGGGCACCAAGATCGTCCAGATCGGCTACGCCGGCGAGGGTGATGTCGATGATGTGGTGGATCGGGCTCAGGCGGAGGTCTACAGCGTCACCGACAAGCGCACGTCTGAGGACTATGCGCCCCTGGCGGACCTGATGGAGATGACGGTCGACGAGCTCGAGGCGATCGCCAACCGAGACGGTGCGATGGCGGGGGTGCCCACCGGGTTCGCGGAGCTCGATGATCTGACCAACGGCCTTCATGGGGGCCAGATGGTGATCGTCGCGGCGCGCCCTGCGGTGGGCAAGTCAACCTTGGGATTGGACCTGGCGCGTTCGGCGGCGATCAAACACCAACTGCCGAGCGTCATCTTCTCGCTCGAGATGAGCCGCACCGAGATCACGATGCGGCTGCTGTCGGCTGAGGGTCGGATCCCCCTTCATCACATGCGCAACGGCAAGATGAGCGACGACGAATGGACCAAGTTGGCTCGCAAGACCGGCGAGATCTCCTCGGCGCCGCTCTTCATCGACGACTCTCCCAATCTGACCATGATGGAGATTCGCGCGAAGGCTCGGCGCCTCAAGCAGCGTCACGATCTGCGGCTCATCGTCATTGACTATCTCCAGTTGATGACGTCGGGTAAAAAGGTCGAGTCCCGTCAGCTCGAGGTGTCTGAGTTCTCTCGTCAAATCAAGCTGCTGGCCAAGGAGCTCGATGTCCCTGTCGTGGCCATCTGTCAGCTCAATCGCGGATCCGAGCAGCGCACCTCCAAGCGGCCGCTACTGTCCGACCTCCGCGAATCTGGCTCGCTTGAACAAGATGCTGACATGGTTATCTTGTTGCACCGCGAGGACATGTATGAAAAGGAATCGCCGCGCGCCGGTGAGGCTGACATCATCGTTGCCAAGCACCGCAACGGACCCACCGCCGACCTGGTGCTGTCATTCCAGGGCCACTACTCTCGCTTCACCGACATGGCGC
>JACCXO010000144.1 GCA_013696975.1 Nocardioidaceae bacterium
TCAGAGGCATGCTCTCTCCGGGCATGGCTGCGCAACGGTACGGCTTTCAGCGGCTGGCGGCCGCCGGCGTGCGAGTCGAATGTCTCATGGGCACACGTTCCGACGGGAACACGCTCGCCATGGCCCGCCAGGTGGTCAACCGCCGGCTGGATGAGATCGTCGGTTTCTACGGTGGCGCGGCCTCGGGCGTCTTCGCTGGGCTCGAAGGCTGCAACGAGCCGAACAACGACGGCATCCCGGCCTCCACCTGGGTGGCACAGACGCGGAACCTCTCCCAGGCGATCTGGGAGGAGTCCCGCAAGCGGCCGGAGACGGCGAACATCCCCGTCGTGGGACCGGCTCTCGCCAGACCCATCGGAGCAGGTGCCAGCACCGTCGAGGCGGACTATCAGGCGTTGGGCAACATGTCCCCCTGGACGGACTTCGGCAACATACACGTCTATCCGCACGGCAACTCCCCTAGCGACGACCTGGACCGATTCATGACGGCGGCAAGGGTGGCGTACCCCGATGGGGAAAGGTTCCATACCACAGAAGGTGGCTACTTCAACGCGCTCAGGTACACCGGTGGTGCCAACCCCGTTCCGGAGGACGTCAACGCGAAGTACGCTCCGCGACACGTCATGGAGCAGGTTCTGCGCAACAACAGGCGGTTCTTCGCATACGAGTTCCTCGACGACCCGGACCTCAGCAACTCCGAACGGGAGTCGAACTTCGGCTACGTGCGAACACCGTCTCTGGATCCATCGTCATGGACGGTGAAACCGCAGTACACGGCCATGAAGAATTTCCTCACCTTGTTCGACGACCGCGGAGAATCTTTCAGGCCGGTGGGGCTGCGGATGGTGGCGTCCGGCGGTGGAGCCGACTACCGCAGCGTCCTCGTGCAGAAGCGTTCGGGGCAGCACTACTTGTGCATGTGGCGTGACGTGGACCTCTACCAATGGGACATTGACAGTTCAACCGGAACGTATCTTCCGGTCACCGCGCAAACCATCACCATCTCGTTGCAGAACGCGAAACCTGTGGTGACGTACCGGCCGAGCACCCAAGCCGGCCCGGTCAGCTCATTGGGAACCGTTGCCACCTTCACAGTCCAACTGAGTGGTGAGCTCGTTGTCGCGCAGATCGGATAAGCGCAGACGTCTCGCTCCAGTCCAGTCACAGCGTCGATCCGTTTTCTTCAAGAGGAGCCATGCCATGTCGCTCTCCGCTTCCGCACCTGCCGGTCGTGACATCATCCGCCGAAGGGGCACGCTTGGCCTGACCCTGGCGATGCTGATCACCATTGGCGGGCCCGCCATCGGGGTTCCTGCTGCGGTCGACGACATCCCCGGCGTACCGACCGGAGTGGTTGCCGTCCCAGGGAACAACACTGCGCAGGTGGTCTGGACGCCGCCGGTGGGCGCCGATCCCCTGCTCACGTCGTACCAGGTCACGGCGAATCCGGGAGGGCAGGCGGTGACAGTGCCGGGATCGGAGACCAGCGCCACCGTGCGCTTCCTGACCAACGGCACGCCCTACACCTTCAGGGTGCTGGCATTCACCTTCGACGACACGGGACCGTTGTCCTTACCCTCGTCGGCCGTGATTCCTCTCAACGTGTGCACCGTCATCGGCACCCTAGGTGACGACGTGTTGACGGGCACTTCCGGAAACGACGCTATCTGCGGGCTGCGTGGCAACGACACGTTGATCGGTATGGGCGGCGGGGACACCTTCGTCGGAGGGCCCGGTGTGGACACGGTGGACTTCAGCGGCGCGAGCGGACCGGTCTACGTGAATCTCCCGGGCGTGCCCTGGATCGTGACGACGCAGGGTCTGGGCTGGGCAAACGGTCAAGGAAGTGATGTCCTGCGCGCCGACATAGAGTCCCTCAAGGGCTCCCCCTACGCGGATGTGCTGGAAGGCGACGACAACGCCAACACGCTCGCCGGTGGAGGCGGCAACGACCTGATCCGCGGCTGGGCCGGCAACGATTTGATCGACGGCCAAGCGGGCAACGACACGCTGTGGGGCCAAAGTGGGGACGACACAATCAACGGCGGCGGTGGCAAGGACACGATGCTGCCGTTGGGTGACACCGACGTCGTGAACGGCGGTGTAGGCACCGACACGGTCACATACACGCGGTCCGTGATGGTCGACCTTGCCGCGGGTACCGCGCAAGGCGTGAGTACGGACAGCCTCTTCGCCGTTGAGAACGTCAACGGCTCGCCCGAGGCCGACATCCTCCACGGTTCCTCAGCGGTCAACGTACTGCGCGGCGGTGACGGCAACGACTCGCTATCCGGACGTGGGGCCAACGACAAGCTGTATGGGGACGAGGGCGACGACGCCATGGTGGGTGGAGCGGGCACCGCTGACCTCTGCGATGGCGGACTGGGCGTGGATTCAGCGACCACCTGCGAAACGCTGGCGTTCGTGCCGTAGACGGTCGGCAGGTCGCACCTGCTCGGCCAGCGCGCGAGGAGGGCGCTCGGACCGGTCGGGATAGCATGCCAACATGAAGACACTTCGTTTCCGGACAAGGCGGGCTCGCACAGGCGCCGCCATCGCCATCCTCGTCACCAGCACAGCGATGCTGGCCGCACCTTCCACGGCGGGAGCCCAGTCGGATAGTCCCGCTACTCCGGCCGCCGATCAAGCCCGCCCCGACACGGTCCTCGGGAAGGCGCCCCTGGTGATAGCGCACCGGGGCGCGTCCGGCTACCGTCCCGAGCACACGCTCGCCGCCTACAAGCTGGCCATCCAGTTGGGTGCCGACTACGTCGAGCCCGACCTGGTGTCGACCAAGGATGGCGTTCTCGTCGCACGCCATGAAAACGAGATCAGCACCACGACCGACGTGGCCGATCATCCGGAATTCGCCGATCGTC
>JACCXO010000022.1 GCA_013696975.1 Nocardioidaceae bacterium
GCCAAAGAGATTCCCTCTAGCGACGCCGCTCCGCCATCGGTATGACGACGTCGACCGGCGGGCCTAGCCGGACTGACGGCTTGTGGGACCTCGCTATCGTGGGCGCCGGCCCTGCCGGCTCAGCCGCCGCTCTCGGTGCTCTCGCTGCTCGGCCAGCCACCAGGGTCGTGCTGCTGGACCGTGCCGACTTCCCGCGCGACAAGGCCTGCGGCGACGGCATCGCTCCGCACGTGCTCGACGTGCTGGCTGAGGTGGGAGTGTCCGGTGTCCTCGACGATTGGATGCCGGTACGGCGGCTGCACCTGCGCCACCAGGATGCCTCCGTCGACAGGTCGATGCGCAGACCGGCGTACGTCGTACCGCGAACCGTCTTCGACAGCCGTCTGTTGGACGCGGCCGTGCAGGCTGGTGCGGTCCTGCGCCGGCATCGCGTCCGCCGTCTCAGAGCTGAGTCCGACCGGCTGATCATCGACGACGTGGCGGAGGCCAAGGTCGTGATCGGAGCCGATGGCGCATACTCCGCCGTGCGTAACTCCCTCGGCTGGCCGGCTTCCGGTCGCAGGGCGTTGGCGTTGCGTGGCTACGCACCGACACCTTCCGACCGCGCCGGCCAGCAGGTCATCGCCTTCGCTGGGGGGCAACAACCGGCCTACGCCTGGTCGTTCGACCGTGGGGACGGTGTCTCGAACGTCGGTTACGGCGAGCTCCTGACCTCCCGACGCCCACCTCCGGGCCGGCGGTACATCCTCCAGCGGCTCGAGCACCTTCTGCCCGGGTCTGTCCGTGATGCGGGAGATTGGCTCGGTCACCACCTGCCGCTCTCCTCCTGGCGTTGGCGGCACCCTACGGGCAGGGTGCTGCTGGCAGGCGATGCCGTCGGACTGATCAACCCGCTGACTGGTGAGGGCATCTACCACGCTGTCGCGACCGGAGTGTCGGCTGGTCAGGTCGCCGTCGCGGCGTTGGGCGAAAACGATGCAGCGGGCGCTGGAGCACAGTACCGGGATTCGGTACGGTGCATGCTGGGCTCGCATCTTCGGCATACCACGGCAGCGGCGAGGTTGGTGTCCTTGCCTGGCATGGCCGGCGCTGGAGTTCGCGCAGCCGGACATGAGCAGCGTGTCTTCGACGATCTCGTCGAGCTCGGACTCGGCCGTGGAACGCTACCCCCGTCGACGGTCGCCGCCGTCCTGGCGGCGCGAGCTGGCAGCCTTGCCCCGTCGCCGAGAAGCCCTTAGCTGTTCTGGCTGGCGCAGTACGCGTCACGTTCTGCGCTGCTTGTGATCGGTGGGTTGTACTGGTAGCGCGCAACGAGGCTGCGGGCGGTGACTGCGGCGTAGTCCTCAATGTCTTGGGCAACCAGGGCGCGCGCTTGAGCGTTCGGAGCAGCGACGAGCCGCTCAGCGTTACGCCAGGCGTCCTCACGCCATCCCACCAAGACCTGCAGCATGGCCGTGTAGCTGACCCCGTAAGGAGTGTTGACGTCATCCATCGTCGGGTCGAAGCGGGCCGACTCTTCGGCGAGTAGCGGCTCCACGACACGGTTGAGCATTTTATTGATCCGGTCGTGATCGGGTTTGCGACTGGTGCCGTCGGGAGCGACGAGCCCGAGGCCGGCGAGCACGAAGGGCAGATCGCGGTTGACGTGTGCGTTCATGCCGAGGAAGAGGTTGCCCGTGCCTGCGACCGTGCGGTTCTGCGCGGCGCGAAATGCGATCTGCCAGGCAGCCGGCACGGCCCTTTTGCGGCCCTCGGCCCACGCGTCGTAGGCCTGGAAGTAGAACTCGGCGAATACGGCGTCCTCGTGGTTGACGAACGCCGTGTCATCGAAGGCACCGGGCTGAGCCGCGGTGCGAGCGTACTCCTCGGTGGTGCGGAGATATGCCAGCGAGAAGACGGCATTGTGGTGGCAGTTCTCGGCCTGCGGTATGAAGCGGCGGTCCATCTTCTTGATGACCTGCTTCACGCAGGTGAGCCGGCCGGCTCTGCACGCGTTCTGGCTGTCTGGGTTGAACTCGTTAGTCCACGGCGGGAGTAGGTGCGACCAGCCGACGTAGATCGGGTCAGTAGCCCCGGCCGAGCCGCCACCTGTCCCGAAAGCAATCAGGAGCGACAAACTCAAGGCGTAGGCCGCCAAGCGCGGCTTCTGTTGGTGCGGCTTCTGTCGGTGCATGGCTTTGAGTCCCCGCTTCACGACTACCTTCGGTGATGACACAAGTGACGACTGTCACTTACAATAAGGTACTCCAGTGCGAGGTCGCGCGGAAGTGGTACATTTCTCGGTTTTGAACGGAACGGAGGCGTCGTGACTGCCTTGAGCGACTCCGGGAACGTCGCCGCAGTCGCGATTGAGCACGAGTTGCTTGACCGGCTAAGCGCGGTGGTGTTCGAAACTGATGCTGGTGGCAACTGGACGTACTTGAATCGAGCCTGGACCGACATCACCGGATTCTCGGTCCAGGAGACGTTGGGCACACACTTCCTGGAGTACGTGCACCCCGACGAGCGTGAGCACACCGTCTCGTTGTTCATGGCGGTTGTCCAAGGTGCCGCCGACGCGTGCCACCATGAGACGCGTTACCGTACCCGGTCGGGTGCGTACCGCTGGCTGGAGCTACGGGCGAACCTTCTGTACGACAACCAGGGCCAACTGACCGGTAACTGCGGGACGTTGGTTGACATCACCACCAGACGCGCGGCCGGGCAAGCCGTCGAAGAGCGCGTCCAACTCACTGAACTCGTAGCCGGCGGGGAGTCGTACGACGATCTACCGTTCGGCGCTGTGCTCCTCGACAATGACCTCGTCGTACGACGGGCCTCGCCGACGGTCCGCAAACTCCTCGGTCATCCCCTCGAGGCCGGTACGCACTTCGCCGAACTGCTGCCGCTGTTCGATGTCCGCGATACCCGGGGGACCCTGCTGACACCTGAGTGGGGACCGCTCGCCACGGCCGCCCAGACCCGACAACGGCAGTACGCCGAACTGCAGTGGCGGTCCTTGCACGGTGACGCCCCGCTTTCCTTGCAGACGACCGTCATCCCGTCACCCAAGCCAAATGATCCCGCCGGCGAGCTGGTCATGCTGCTGCAGGACATCACCGAGCTGCGCAGAGCTGAGACCCGACTCGCTACCGTGGCCCACCTGGGGCAACGCGCCCTCGAGGTCGCCACCCTGGAGGGCTTGCTGAACGAAGCCCTGCAAGCCGTGGTGTCAGTGCTACGCACCGACTTCGCCGACCTGTTCATCGCTGTAGCCGACGACCCCTTGGTGCTGCGCGCGCATGTCGGATGGCAGCACACACTGGACGCCTCTGACGGGGTCTCGAGAGAGCTGGTTCAGCTCGCGGAGCTAGCTCGTATCGCCGGCCACCCGCTCCACACCCATCGAATCGATCTGCCGCACTTGCCGGAGGTTGGTGCGATCTATTCTCTCAGCGTCCCCGGGACGACTCCCGAGCCGCACGTGATCCTGCAAACCCATGCGATGCGCGAGCGTTCGTTCAATTCCGAAGAGGTGGACTTCATTTGTGGCGTGGTCAGCGTGCTGACCGCAGCCGTGCAGCGACGACAGATCGAGGACGCCGCGGTGGCGCGGTCATTGCACGACCCCCTGACGGGCTTGGCGAACAGGTTGCTGCTGCAGGACCGTCTCGACCACGCTCTGCGTACCGCCCGGAGAGACAGCAACGGCCTCGCTGTGGTCGCACTGGACCTCAACAGATTCAAGATCATCAACGACACCCTCGGCCATGACGCCGGCGACGAAGTCCTGTGCACCGTCGCCACCCGACTCGTTCGAGCCACCCGCGACACTGACACCGTTGCCCGAGTCGGAGGAGACGAGTTCGTGCTCGTCTTGCCGGGAGTATCGGAAGGCGACAACGCTGCGGACGTCGCGGCGAAGCTGGACGACATCGTCAGCGACGACATGCGCGTCGGCGGGAGAGCCGTCCACGTGCAGGCGAGCATCGGGGTGACGGTGTCACTCAACGCCGACGGCACGGCGTCCGACTTGCTCAAGCAGGCCGACCTCGCCATGTACGAGGCCAAGCGTGCAGACACCCGCTATTTCGTCTATGGAGGACATGCTTGACCACACGGCCGACGAACTGGGCCGGCAACATCACGTTCAGCGCCGAGCGGCTCCACTCGCCCACGTCCATCGAACGACTTCAAGATCTCGTCGCCACCAGCACACGGATCCGGCCCCTCGGCACCGGCCACTCCTTCAATCGCATAGCCGACACCACGGGTGATCTCGTCTCCGTCGCTGCCCTGCCGCAGACGTGCGTCGTGGATCCGGTGAGCTCGACCGTCGCCGTGAGCGCTGCGATGCGGTACGGCGAGGTGGCGGCCCACCTGCACGACGCCGGCTACGCCTTGCGCAGTCTCGGGTCACTGCCGCACATCTCCGTTGCCGGCGCCATCGCCACCGCGACACACGGCTCCGGCAACACCGTTGGCAACCTGGCGACTGCGGTCGCGGCGTTGCAGATGGTCACCGCCGACGGGGAACTCGTCGAGATCAGCCGCGGAAGCGATGGTGACCAGTTCTGCGGAACAGTGGTCGCTCTAGGCGCCCTCGGAGTCGTGACGAGCGTGACGCTGGACGTCGTACCTGCCTTCGGAATGCGGCAGTGGGTTTATGACGACCTGCCGGGCACGGCGCTCGACGACCACGTCGAGGAGATCCTTGACAGCGCATACAGCGTCAGCCTGTTCACCGACTGGCGCGGCGCTGCCATCAAGCAAGTGTGGCTCAAGCACCGCCTCGACGGGCTCGACCTGCCGGAGCCACCGACGTGCTGGCTGGGTGCGAGCCTCGCCGGCGAACCACGCCACCCGATCGCCGGCATGCCCACCGAGAACTGCACAGAGCAGCTTGGCGTGCCGGGTCCCTGGCACGAGCGGCTGCCGCACTTCCGCATGCAGTTCACGCCGAGCAGCGGCCAGGAGCTGCAGTCGGAGTA
>JACCXO010000031.1 GCA_013696975.1 Nocardioidaceae bacterium
ACATCCACGTGTTCGACACCGGGAGCGGCGAGCGCGTCGGCAAGCGCGAGGGCGTCCGCGCCTGACACTTCGATGCGCTGAAGCTGGCGGCGTACCTTCAGGTACGGCGCCAGCTCTCTCGTCTGACGGCGCGTTGCACTTGCAGCGCTCGACGCAGCGCCTACGCGTTCGCGTAGACGTGCGGACGGCGATTACTGAGGCTCGGCACCGTCTGCGCGGGTGTCTTCGTATTGTCAATAGCTACGGCGGGACCGTTCAAAATCCAGTCCGGAAGTTCCTCCGTGGCGGGGCTCAGGTGCCCTGTGGCCGGACTCGATAGCTGACGACGACCGCAAGCAGCATCACAAGCACCGAGATCGCAAAGATCAAGGTGAACAAGGCGGTGGCCGACAACGTCTCGCGCCAGATCGCATAGACGACACCAGCCCCTCCGATGACGAGGACTCCACCCAACGAGTCACTCATCTGGATCGCCGCGGAGTTCGCGCCTCTGTCCTTCACCGGTGACAGGTCGAACAGCAGAACGGCGTTACTCGACATCGACAGGCCCATGCCCAGGCCCGCCACCATCAGTCCGACACCTGCCAGCCACGCAGGCACCACCAACTGGCTCGTGACGATGGCCGTCGAAGCAGTCATGAGGACGCCGACGGTGGTGATCACCGATCCCTGCCGGACCAGTCCCGACCGCCGAGTGCGCAGGGTGGGCCGACCTTGCCACCAGGAGCCGGCCGACCAACCGACCGCGGTTCCGGCCACCGCCAGCCCCGCAAGGGTGGGGGAGGCTCCTCGATGCGACACAAGCATCAGCGGGATGTAGGCCTCACAGCCGAAGAACCCGCCCGCGATGACCCCTCGGAAAGCGATCACCGAAGGCAAGCCTCGTCGCAGCCTCAACGTGCCGGCTGGAAACATCTCGCGCGCCGACCACACCACCAGCACCACTCCGCCCATCACCGCAAGCGCCGCCGTGACCCATCGTGCCCGCTCGGCCTCGATGCCAGCCCACTGCAGCAGCGCGGCACCAATGGCCATGCCCGCGGCGAGCCAGACCCGACCAGAGCGTCTGATGTCGGAGCCGGTCGTTCCGGAGATTCGAGGCAGGATGGCGAACAGCGGCAGCGGAACGAGCGGCGCTAACGACAAGAAGGCCCACCGCCATGACACCAGCTCGGTCAGACCACCCGCTATCAGGGGCCCGACCACCGATGGGATCACCCAGGTCGTGGCGATCAGCGACATCATGCGTGGTCGAGACGCGTCGGGGTAGCACTGGGCGATGACGACATACACCGCGACGATCATGAAACCGGCGCCCAGCCCTTGCACGACCCGGCCCAGGATCAGCATCGACATCGACTGCGCCAAGCCCGACAACAGCAGTCCGAAGCCGAAGGTCAGCGAACCGAAGATAACAGGCAGGCGTGGGCCCAGCCGGTCGCACACCTCACCCGCCACGCCGTTGGCGAACATGGCCGCGCCCAGGAAGCCGGTCAACGCCCAGGGGTAGAGCCCGAGACCGCCCAGCTCTTCAGCAGCGGCCGGCAGTGCTGTGGCCACAGCCATGAACTCGAAGGCGAAGCCTAGGATCAGCGAGCAAACGCCGAGCGAGAGAACCCGATAGTCAGCCGACAGCGGGCCGGGCGCGGTGATCGTGGTGCCGGCATCCGTGGAGGTACCCAATCAAGCGCCGCAGAAGTCGGGTGTAACAGACTGTGCCAGCGGGCAACGCGCTCTCACTCGTCGTCGCTATCGTCGCGGCCCCTGGCCATCGACTCCCAGACCTCTTTGCAGGCTGGGCAGACCGGGTACTTCTTGGGGTCGCGACTCGGTACCCACACCTTGCCGCACAGAGCTACCAGTGGGGTGCCCATCACCATTGACTCGGTCAGCTTGTCCTTGCGGGCGTAGTGGCTGAACCGGTCGTGGTCACCTTCGTCGACGGACTCCTGGGTGCGCTGGTCCTCGAGAGTCTCGACGCCGGGGCTGAGTTGAATGCTCACGCGGCGAGTCTACGACGCCCCTCAGTTGAGGCTCGGGTCGTCGGGCATAGTCGCCAAGAAGGCAAGCTCACCAGGCTGACGACGCAAGATGGAGCGCCACAGGTCCTCGGGGTGAGAGGTCAGCAGGTCCGTCGGCACGGCGTTGACGATGTACCAGGAGCCTTCCTCGATCTCTGCCGTCAACTGTTCGTGCCCCCAACCGGCATACCCAGAGAACACGCGCAAGCCGATCAGGTTGTCAAGCACCGTGTCCGGTTCGGCGTCGAGGTCGATGAGCCCGAAGTCTCCGGTGAGTCGCCGGAAGTTGTCGGTCGGTCCCTCTCCGAGCGACAACCCCACTGCCAACGCGGACTCGCGCGAGACCGGCCCGCCGCTGAACAGCTGATGCGGCTCGGCCACCACATCTGCCCAGCCGGGCAGCACCGCCCGCAAAGGCAGCTCCATCGGCCGGTTGAGGACAACTCCGATGGCCCCGTCCTCGTCGTGGTCGAGCAGCAGGATGACGGCGCGGTTGAAGTTCGGGTCGATCATCTCCGGAGTGGCAACCAGCAGCTCGCCTGCGTGAAACGTCATCGCGATGAGCTCACCTCTTGCGCGGCATCCTTGACGGCGGTTGCGACGGCCTTGTGCACCTCTTCATGGAAGACACTGGGTATCACGTAGTTGGCGTTCAGCTCGTCGTCGGTGACCGTCGACGCGATGGCCCGGGCCGCAGCGACCAGCAACGAGTCGCTGATGGTCGATGCGGATGCGTCGAGAAGTCCACGGAAGACGCCAGGAAAGGCGAGCACGTTGTTGATCTGATTGGGGTAGTCCGAGCGCCCCGTCGCCACGACGGCTGCGTGCTTGCGGGCCTCACCGGGGTCGACCTCGGGATCTGGGTTGGCGAGGGCGAACACGATCGCGCCGTCGGCCATCGCGGCGATGTCAGTCGCATCCAGCACGTTCGGAGCCGAGACCCCGATGAAGACGTCCGCCCCCCGTACGGCGTCCTTGAGCGAGCCGCTCACCGAAGCGGCGTTGGTGTGCTCGGCGATCCAACGCAACGAGGGGGTGAGGCCAGCGCGTCCTCCATGGATAACGCCTTCAATGTCGGCCACGACGACGTCGCGGGCGCCTGCCTCGAGAACGAGTCGCACGATCGCTGACCCAGCCGCCCCTGCCCCGGAGAGCACGATGCGCACATCCGAGAGCTCCTTGTCCACCGCCCGCAATGCGTTGGTCAACGCTGCCAGCACCACGATCGCGGTGCCGTGCTGGTCGTCGTGAAAGACGGGTATGTCGAGCAGCGCACGCAGTCGAGCCTCAACCTCGAAACAACGCGGCGCCGAGATGTCCTCGAGGTTGATGCCGGCGAAGACCGGTGCGATCACCTGCACGGTGCGGACGATCTCGTCCACGTCCTGGGTGTCCAGACACAACGGCCACGCGTCGATGCCCGCAAAACGTTTGAACAGCGCCGCCTTCCCCTCCATCACCGGCAGTGCGGCAGCGGGGCCGAGATTGCCCAGTCCCAAGACAGCAGAACCGTCCGTGACCACGGCGACCGCGTTGCGCTTGATGGTGAGCCGGCGCGCGTCCTCGGGGTTGCGGGCGATCGCCAGACACACTCGTGCGACGCCTGGGGTGTAGACCATCGACAGCTCGTCACGGTTGCGGATGGGATGCTTCGATGCCACCTCGATGGTGCCACCGAGGTGCATCAAGAAGGTGCGATCGGAGACCTTGTGGACATCGACTCCCTCGATCTGATGAAGCGCCTCGACGAGGTCGCCCGCATGATCGGTGTCCCGAGCGGCACACGTCACATCGATGCGGAGCTTGTCTACCCCGGAGGCCGTGACGTCGAGGGCTGTGACGTAGCCGCCGGCGGCCTCGACGGCACTCGTCAGCTGGCTGACCGCTGAGCCGCCAGCGGGCACGACGAGGCGGACAGTGATCGAGTAGGACACGGAGGGAGCGCTGGCCATGCCCCCATCATTGCAACAAGGCCCGGACGGATGCCGGATGACCTGCCGACTGGCAACCGCTCAGGCCGACCTACTGGCAGAGATGGGGCAACCCAGCCGCGACTTGCGCGGTCAACTGCTCAGGACGACCGCTCCATCTTCGGCTGGCACCAGCTCGATCCAGGTGCGCCCAGCCGGGACTGTCACTTCATCGCCGTCAGTGTTCTGCAACGTCAGAGCGCTGCCCGCGCTTTCCTTGCTCCAGGTGGCCTGGAGCGCCTTGCCGCCGTGCACGAGCACGGCCTCACCCCGGCCGTAGAACTTGGTCTCGGGGACCGGGTTCCCTGCTGGGTCCTGGTAGCCGGCATCGCCAACCTTCACCTTGAGCAGCAAGACGTTATCCGCCATGAAGTCATCGCCCTCCTCGGCAAACGACTCAGGACGGGTCCAGCCGTCGTCAGTCTGCTTCCATTCGGTGCTGTGAGCAGCGGAAAAGGTTGCGGTTATCTTGTCCACCGCGATGGTGCCCTCGAAGTCTGACTGGTCACCGAATGCGAGATAGGACTCCGCCGGAGCCTGCCATCCGTCCTGGGGGTTATCGGCCAGGTCACCGAGTGACATGAAGAGGTCGTAGGGCGCTGAGCGGTCGTCAGCGCGATAGAAACCTGCTGCCCCCTCAACGGACGTTGCCACCTCGGCATCGGCTATTCGCGCAATCGTGCGTCCGGCCCCACCCGAGGCCACCAGTACCGCAGCAGTCGGTTTGACGATTCCGATGTCAGAGGCACGCAGAGAGCGAACCGGCCCGACCTGGTCGGGTACGTCGGAGTAGTAGAAGACCGCGAGGCGGGTGAGCCCGCCCTCGACCAGTTGCTCGACGACCATGTCGGCCGAACTCAGGCCGATCTGTGGCGTCGAACTCGCCGTGTTGTCCATCTTCACGACATAGACAGGGTGCTGCGGCCCACCGCCCTCGAACGTGGCGCCAGTCAGTGGCCACTCCCCGGACAGCATCACTGCGCCGCCGGTTCTGACCGACTCGATGGGTCTGTCAGCGGCCGCTGCCTCCACCTCCGGCTCGCTGCCGCCGCTTGCTTTGTCGCCACCACAAGCTGCCGCGCCGGCGCACACAGCCAAGACCAGTTCGGCCACCGCGCTCTTGCGACGCCAGTCTTGGTCGGCACGGCCGCGGCGCCCCCGTCTCACAAGCATGGCCCAAGTGTGGCTCAGGGCCGACTCTTTCCTGAGTCGGCCCTGCGTCACGGCCTGTCAGTGGTTGTTACCAGCGGCGCAGTCGCCGCGTGCTTTCAGCTCCGGTGACGCAAGGTGCCAGCGAACCAGGACGAGGTCCAGACGGGATCGCGCTTGACCGGCGTACCACTTCGGCTGGCGTGCAACAGCCAAGTCTTTCCATGATTGCGACCGAGGAATATCGCCTCGTGGTAAACGTTGCCGCCGCTGTGGAAGAACATCAGGTCGCCGCGGCGGAGATTCTTCTTCGCGATACGTCGCACGGCAGTGGCTTGGGCGTCTGAAGTCCGCGGCAGACTAATGCCGGCCTTGCCGAACGAGTACATCGTGAGTCCGGAGCAGTCGAAGGCGTTGGGGCCCGCCGCGCCGTAGACGTAGGGGTCGCCCTTCTGGTCGAGCGCGACTTGCAGACCGTGGTGAATCTTGCGCTCGCGCTTGGTGCGGGCCGCGTCGGCGGGAGCCACGATAAAGACCGAGAGCACGAGAGCTGCGGTGAGGAGGGCAGGGATGACGGTCGAAAGACGCCGCCATAGGATCGCTGCAGGCATGAAGAGTCTCCTTCTCACGCCTGTGAGGTGAGCTGTCGGGTTCGAGCGAGAAGGTGCTCGGCCGCTGTCAGAAGGCGGCTTGACCCCAAGCACTCAGGAAGCAAGTGCACAGAATTGGGTCCCCCACTCCTGCCCCGGTGTGAGAATTGCTTTCTGTGTCGATGGTTTTGGGGATCACCCGCGCTGAGGGGGCAGGACTCGGCGTCCAGAGCGGGTGCTATGTAATTAAGGCTCGGCCGATGCTGTCAGGAGTTATGCGTATCGCCAAGTGGTTGAGCGGAGAAAGATCACCTGGCGAGGCTCAACTTAACCTGGGTGTGGCGCAGATCACACCGCGTGAGAGACTGCTCTTCACGGCACGTAGCGGCTCTCGGACGCAGCGCAGGAGCAAACCATCTCATTGCCGCCGATGCAACTGGCTCAGGAAGGAACTGACTCAGACAGAAGCCTCTGCCAGTCGCCGAGAAACCGCCCCAACCCGTATCTCTCCAGAGCCACCTCTCGAGCCACCTCGCCCACAGCGCGTGCCTGTTGCGGCTCGTCGATGAACGTGGAGGCTGCCCGCTTGAGGTCCTCGAGCCGAGTCGACAAGACACCAGCCTCCGGCGGCACGGCCATCACGGCTTCCGTCGTGGCAAGCGCCACCACCGGCATTCCCAGCTGCATGGCCTCGAGCAAAGACAACCCCAGCGACGTCCAACGCGAGGTGTGGACATAGACCCGGCGGCGGGCCATGGCGGTATGCAGCTCGCGCTGCGCCACGTCATCGAAACAGCGCAACCTCTCGGCATCCAGCCCGAGCACTGCACCCAGTTGCTCGACCCGCATGCCGAACACGTCGAGTGGCGCTGCCGCTGACAACTGACCGAGCAAGTCCGCGCCGACGGCGCGGCCGCGACGAACGGGGTCGTTCACGCAGACAGCCGCTCGCGCGATCTCGCCGGTGTAGAGATGGCCGGGGTCGACGATGCCGTGCTCGATCACCGTTGTTCGCGCCGACCCGCAGTCCCAAAGGAGCTGGTTGAAGTGCGTCACGTGAACAACCGGTATGTCGGTCTGCCCCGCCAGTGGGTGCCTCGTGAACGGCACGTCACCGCCTGGAGTGTTGTGCTCGACATAGACAGCCGGCACGTCTCGCCCGACCCGGCGCTCGGTCCAGGTTTCGACCAGCTGGGCTTCATGTGGGCGTTGCAGCACCACCACGTCGATGTCCTCGTCGCGGAGCCCGCCAAAGGGCACTTCACGGACGCTCGTCGGCCAGTCCCAGGTGCGGGCGCGTCCGAGGCCGTCAGGTCCCCGATCGGGAGTGACCGGGACGACATACTCGTGGTTTCCCTGCACGAACGCTGTGCTCCACGAGCCGTGTACGTGCCACAGCAAGATCTTCAACGGTTCACCCTTGTCGCGGCAGCTCAGCCGAGCGGCCTGTTCGGCGAGCGGCGACCCAGGGCGTGCAGCTCCCAGCCCGCGGCGCGCCACTTGTCGGGATCGAGGAATAGCCGCCCGTCGATGGCTCGAGGTGCGGCCACGACGTCGAGGAGCGCCACCGGGTCGATGCTCTGGAAGTCTGGCCAATCGGTCAACACCATGACGAGCTCGGCGTCACGGCAGGCCGAGATGCTGTCCTCGTCATACTCCAGAGCCGGCTCCGCTCGGCGCGCGTTGCGCAGCGCCGCCGGATCGCTGACCCGAACGCGTGCACCAAGCCGGTGCAACCTGCTGGCGATGTCAAGAGCTGGGGAGTCTCGGACGTCATCGGAGCCGGCCTTGAAGGCAGCGCCGAGCACGGTGATGTTGGCCCCGGTCACGACTCCTTCGAGCAACGAGACCGCAAGCTCTACGGTGCGCGCGCGTTGACGCAGATTGATCACGTCGATCTCGCGCAAGATCGCGGCTGGCTCTCCGACTCCCAGTTCCTGCGCACGCGCCAGGAAGGCTCGGGTGTCCTTGGGCAGGCAGCCACCGCCGTAGCCGACGCCGGGAGTGAGGAAACGCGAGCCGATCCTGGCGTCGTAGCCCAGGATCGTCGTCAGGTCTCCCACATCGGCGTCCGCTGCCTCGCACACCTCGGCGAAGAGGTTGACCAGTGATATGCGGGCCGCCAGCATTACGTTGGCGGCCGCCTTGGCCAGCTCTGCCGTCGCCAGATCGGTCCGGACGCAAGGCACCCCGGCAGTGATGACTGGCGCGTAAACCTCACGCAGCATCAGGTCGGCCTCGTTGCTCTCCACCCCGAACACCAGCCGCTCAGGTCGCAATGAGTCCTCGACGGCATGGCCTTCGCGCAGAAACTCGGGGTTCCATGCGAGTTCGACCGCGTTTCCGCCCGGTGCGATGCGACGGACGTAGTCGCGGGCGGCGGCCGCTGTCCCGACCGGAACCGTGGACTTGCCGACCACCAGACTCGGCCCGTCGAGCAACGGTGCAAGCTGCGCAAGTGCAGACCATAAGGCCGACAGGTCCGCGGCGTGGCTGCTCTCGGACTGCGGCGTGCCGACGCAGACGAAGTGCACCTCGGCTTGCGATGCGTCGGCGTAGTCGGTCGAGAACAACAGCTTGCCCGATCGCACTCCCTGCGTGAGCAAGCGGTCGAGACCGGGCTCTTGGAAGGGTGCCCGCCCGGTGGCGAGCCGCTCGACACGAGCAGGGTTGCTGTCGATGCCGACGACCTGATGGCCGCAGGCTGCCAGGCACGCCGCATGGGTAGCGCCGAGATAACCGGTCCCCAAGACTGAGATCCGCACGGCGATGCTGTGCCCGTGGCGTGAGGGTTCATGCGCCGGAGCGGAGAACCGCTTCTCTGCCCGCCGGGAGAAGCGGTTCTCCGGGAAAACCGTTTGTCGACCAGAGAAGTGGGCACAAGCCGGTTCTCGGCAGGCGGCTAACGAGCGGAGCGCTCCTTGAAGGTTCTTGGCATCAATGCCATCTTCCACGACCCGTCGGCGGCACTCGTCGTCGACGGTGAAACCGTCGCCGCCGCCGAAGAGGAGCGTTTCTCCCGACGCAAACATGGCAAGCGGCCCGTGCCCTTCGCGGCCTGGGAACTGCCGGAGCTCGCCGCAGCCTGGTGCTTGAAGTCCGCGGGAATCGATGCCTCGGACCTTGACGCGGTGGCCTACTCGTTCGACCCTGCCCTGGCCAAGCCGGCGGATGAAATGGGACTCAACGACCCTTGGGACCACCTCCGACTGACGTATGCCCACAACGCCCCCAACTTCTTGGCCACAGCTTTGCCAGGGCTGGACCCGGCGGCTGTGCGTTATGTGCCCCATCACGTGGCGCACGCGGCTTCAGCCGGGCTCGCCTCCCCGCACGACCAAGTCGACGTTCTCGTGCTCGACGGCCGCGGAGAGTCAGTGAGCCACCTGGCGGGCCGGTATGACGACGGCGCGCTCGAGATACTCGCCAGCCAAGCCCTGCCCCACTCGCTGGGCCTGCTGTACGAAGACGTGACCCAGCACCTCGGATTCCTGCGCAGCAGTGACGAGTACAAGGTGATGGCCCTGGCGTCATACGGCCACCCCAGGCACCTCGACGAGCTGCGCCATTCGATCTACACCACAGGTGATGGCGGTTTCCACACCGATCCGGTCGACTGGGCCAGCCTGGTCAAGCCGCGTGGCGCTGACGAGCCTTGGAGCCAAGATCACGCCGATCTGGCCGCGAGCGTGCAGACGCGCCTCGAGGAGGTGCTGCTCGAGCTAGCCGGGTGGCTGCAAGACCGCACCGGCGGCACCGCACTGAGTCTGGCCGGTGGGGTGGCCCTCAACTGCGTGGCCAACACCCGGCTCTACGCCGAGACGGCCTATCAGCACGTCTGGGTGCAGCCGGCTGCCGGCGACGCCGGCACCGCGTTGGGCGGGGCACTGCACGTGGCTCGCTCCGAAGGCGACGTCACCACCGCCATGCCTGGGGCCGACCTAGGTCGGGGCTGGACCGATGACGAGCTCGAGGCCTACCTCATCACGGCCCGCGTGCCGTATACGCGACCCGACGACGTCGCTGTCGAGGTCGCCCAGTGCCTGGCGGACAACGGCGTCGTCGCCTGGTTCCAAGGACGCAGCGAGTACGGCCCGCGCGCGCTCGGCCATCGGTCCCTGCTCGCACACCCAGGCCACCCGAACAACCTGGAGCGCCTCAACGATGTGAAGGGCAGGGAGCAGTTTCGCCCCGTGGCCCCGATGGTGCGCGCCGGACGAGTGCGCGACATCTTCTCGCGCGGGCCGGCCACGTCGCCGTACATGCTGTTCGTCCACGATGTGGACCCGAGCTGGCGCGATCGCATCCCGGCGGTCGTCCACGTGGATGGCACCGCGCGCGTGCAGACGGTCGATGAGAGCAATCCCGCGCTCGCCCGCATGCTGGCTGAGTTCGAGGTCCGGACCGGTCTGCCCGTCGTCATCAACACCAGTCTCAACACAGCCGGGCGCCCGATGGTCGACGACCCTCGTGACGCCCTGGAGTGCTTCGGTTCTGCGCCAGTTGACCTGCTCGCCATCGGTCCTTTCGTCGTACGGCGACCAACGTCAAGCTGATGACAACGCCACCGCACTCTCTTACCACCTCAGAGGCGGCGACTGCGGACAAGTCAGGAGCCAACTCAGGAGTCGAGACCTTGCCGACAACGGTCGTGGTGCCAACCCTCGCGCGGCCCAGTCTCCAGGCGATGCTGGAGGGTTTGGCGAGCGGCCACGGCCCCGCGCCCGCCGCCGTGATCGTGGTCGATGACCGCCGCACCTCTGATGACGCCCAGTCGGCTCGACAGCTCGCCGGGACTCTCAGTTATCTCGACCTCGCCAACCTGCGCGTGGTCAGCTCGGGAGGCGGTGGTCCTGCCAGAGCACGCAACCTCGGCTGGCGCCTGGCGACCACGGAATGGGTCAGCTTCCTCGACGATGACGTGATACCCGACCCGGACTGGCGCCAGCTCCTGGCCGTCGACCTGGCAGCGGCTGACCAGGGAGTCGCCGGCAGCCAGGGCCGCGTCCGGGTGCCACTGCCGAGCGAGCGCCGGCCTACGGACTGGGAGCGGTCGACCGCCGGTCTGGCGTCGTCGCTGTGGATCACCGCAGACATGACCTACCGGCGCGCGGCGCTCAGCGCCGTCGGCGGTTTCGATGAGCGTTTCCCGCGGGCCTTTCGGGAGGATGCCGACCTCGGACTTCGGATCTCGACAACGCAAGGACGCCTGACAACCGGTCAGCGCTGGATCACGCATCCGGTCCGTCCCGTCGATGACTGGGTCAGCGTGCGCCAGCAGCGGGGTAATGCCGACGATCTGCTCATGCGGCGCCTCCACGGCAAGAACTGGCGTAACCGCGTCGGCGCCCCGACCGGCCGCCGGTCTCGCCACCTTGCCGTGACAGCGGCAGCGACGGCCGCGGCGGGCTTCGGCGCCGCCGGCCGACGTCGACTGGCAGCCGTCGCGGCGCTCGGGTGGCTTGCCGGGACGGCTGAGTTCGCGCGAGCCCGGATCGCTCCCGGACCACGGGACTGGCCTGAGCTGCGCCGCCTGGTCGCCACCAGTGCGCTCATTCCCTTCGCCGCGACGTGGCACACCGCGAATGGGGCGCTGTTCCATCGCCGAGCACGACCCTGGCGGGGTCTCCCCGAGCTGGTGCTCTTCGATCGCGACGGCACCTTGGTGCACGACGTTCCCTACAACGGCGACCCCAGCCTCGTCTCACCTGTCGACGGCGCAGCCGAGGTGCTCGACCAGCTCCGCGCTCGCGGGGTGCGCACGGGGGTGATCACGAACCAGTCAGCGGTAGGCACTAGCCAGATCAGCCTGGACGAGATGCTGGCCGTCAACAATCGGGTCGAGGAGCTGCTGGGGCCTTTCGACTCGTGGCAGGTGTGTCCACACGGCCATCACGAGGGCTGCGCTTGCCGCAAGCCCGCCCCAGGCATGGTCAAGGACGCATGTCAGACCCTTGGTGTCGACCCCAGCCGATGCGTGGTGGTCGGCGACATCGGCAGCGACATGGAGGCAGCGCAAGCAGCTGGAGCAGCGGGGATCATGGTGCCGACCCCGGCGACTCTCGGCGAAGAGGTGAGCGCAGCGGACCTCGTCTCCCGCGACCTCGCCACGGCAGTCGCTGAGATCCTGGCCGGCCGATGGTGAGGCGGCTACTTGGGGTCAGGCTGGACAACGCGGGCGATGTCTTGCTGGCCGGCCCAGCTGTTCGTGCCATGGCTGCCAGGTGCGACGAACTCGTTGTGCTCGCCGGCCCGCACGGTGTGGGGGCCGCAAAGCTGCTGCCTGGTGTGAATGACGTCATGGTCTGGCGCTGCCCCTGGATCGACGCGGGGCGCCCAGCTGTCGACACTGACGACATCTCTTCCCTCGTCGACCAGATCCGTCAACGCTCTTTCGACGCAGCCGTGGTCTTCACGTCCTTCCACCAGTCGGCCCTGCCGACCGCGTTGCTCCTCCGGCTTGCCGGTGTGAGCTGGGTGGGCGCCATCAGCGATGACTATCCGGGTTCCCTGCTCGACCTGCGTCACCACGTTGACGACAACATCCCCGAAGCGCAGCGAGCGCTCTCGTTGGCCGCCGAGGCGGGATATCTTCTTCCGCCGGCCGATGACGGGCGACTGGAGGTACGACGGCCGCTCCCAGACGTGAGCCACCTTGTCGGCGAAGACCCCTATCTCGTGCTGCATCCTGGCACCTCCGTCCCCGCCCGCGCCTGGCCTGTGCATCGCTTCGCCGAGTGCAGCCAGCAGCTGTCGACTCTCGGGTGGCGGGTCGTCGTCACGGGAGCGCCGTCGGAGGCTCACCTGACGGAGGCCGTCGCCTCGCCCGGTTCCCTCGGCTCACCCGGCTCGCTCTCCTCGCCTGGGCTTGCGACGTCGGCCGGGCCGAGAGTGCTGGACCTCGGCGGTCGGACCTCGCTGCCTGAGCTGGCCGCCGTGCTCGCCGGAGCCACAGTGGTCGTCGTGGGCAACACCGGGCCCGCGCATCTTGCGGCTGCCGTCGGCACACCCGTGGTCTCCCTCTTCGCGCCCACGGTTCCGGCTGCTCGCTGGGCGCCGTACGGCGTGCCGCACATCTTGCTGGGTGACCAGCAAGCGGCCTGTCGAGACACCCGAGCCACCCGGTGCCCGATTCCCGGTCATCCCTGCCTCACTTCGGTGACCGCACACGACGTCTGTGAAGCTGTCACCGAGCTGGTGGGTGACCGCCAGGCGGAGCACCCTACGGTGCAGCTGGAGGAGGTAGCACAGTGAAGATCGCCATGGTTTCAGAGCACGCCAACCCGTTGGCGACGCTCGGTGGTGTCGACGCGGGAGGCCAGAACGTCCACGTGGCGGCCCTGGCGGGAGGTCTGGCTGAGCAAGGCCACGATGTCACCGTCTTCACCCGTCGCGACGACCCGTCGGTGGCCAGGCGGGTGAACACTCCGGGCGGCTATGTGGTGGAGCACGTTCCTGCGGGACCGCCGACCGACGTACCCAAGGACCAGTTGCTGACGCATATGCCGGCATTCGCCGCGTATCTGCACGCTCGCTGGTCCGACGACGCCTTCGACCTCGTGCACGCACACTTCTGGATGAGCGGCATGGCCTCCGTCGAGGCGGTCAAGGGGCTGCCGGTGCCGATGCCGGTGATCCAAACGTTCCACGCACTCGGCAGCGTGAAACGGCGCCACCAGGGTCCGCGCGACACGAGCCCGCCTGGTCGCCGCAAGCGAGAGCCTTGGCTGTGCCAGACCGTCGACCATGTCATCGCCACCTGCCGTGACGAGATCGACGAGTTGCGCGCCCTGGGCCTCGACCCGGCCCGAGCGACGATCGTTCCCTGCGGGGTCGACGTGCACGCGTTCGCACCGGCACCGCCGCCGAACAATTCTCGACCGCGACTCTTGGTGTTGGGCCGGCTCGTCGAGCGCAAGGGCGTCGATGACGTGATCGAGGCGTTGCGCCTGCTGCCAGACGCCGAGCTGGTGGTCGCCGGCGGTCCTGCCCTGGACTCGTTGAGTGCCGACCCTGAAGTATGTCGACTGCGCGGTCTGGCTACCGAAGCCGGCACCTCCGATCGGGTGCACTTCATCGGCAGGGTGGCCCGAGAGGCCGTGCCCGCACTGATCCAGTCCGTCGACATCGTCGTCGCCGTTCCCTGGTATGAGCCCTTCGGGATGGTGCCGCTTGAGGCGATGGCCTGTGGGCGGCCGATCGTCGGCTCCGCGGTTGGGGGACTGCTCGACAGCATCGTTCCCGGTGAGACCGGTGAGCTCGTGCCGCCGCGTCGCCCTGATCTGTTGTCCCACACGCTCGCCGACCTGTTGGGCGACCGAAGCCGCAGAGCCGCCTACGGCACAGCTGGCTTCACACGTGCATCCACCTTGTACCGGTGGGAGCGAATCGCAGCTGAGACCGAGGCGGTCTACGAATCGGTGCTCGCCCGAACCAAGCCTGAAGCCGCGGAGGCACTGAGATGAGAGCACAGACACCAACCGGGCGGAGCCACGTCGACGAGCTCGTGGCGGCCGCTCGATTGTTCGGACCGGGTATCGAGACCGCCGAGCGCTGGGGTGGCCTGCTCGCGCGGCGGCTGGGCGCCGGCGCTCGGCTGTTGGCAGCGGGTAACGGTGGCAGTGCGGCGCAGGCCCAGCACTTGACGGCTGAGCTGGTGGGTCGCTATCGAGACGACCGTCGGCCGCTCTCGGCGATCTGTCTCAGCGCTGAGACCTCGAGCCTGACAGCGATCATCAACGACTACCCCGCTGAGGAGCTCTTCGCCCGGCAGGTGGAGGCCCATGGCCGCGAAGGGGATCTGCTCGTACTGATGTCGACGAGTGGGCGAAGTCCCAACATCGTGGCCGCGGTGGAGCGTGGTCGCCAGTGTGGCCTCACCGTGCTGGCCTTCACCGGTCCACGACCCAACCCGCTGGCGACCGCGGCGGACGACGCGGTATGCGTCTCGTCACAGTTCACAGCCACCGTCCAAGAGCTGCACCTGGTCGCACTGCACCTCGTCTGCGCTGGGCTGGATCTCGAGCTGGCACACGGCGCGGACTCAGCCGCTGATTGCATCGCAGACACTCCCCTGACGATCCGGCAGCGGGTGGTCGCCGCCGTTGCCAACGGTCACGCGGTGCGGACACCGTCAGGGAGCCGCATGTGAAGGGTCCGTTGGTCGTGCTCGGTGATGCCCTGCTCGACATAGACGTCGTCGGCCGGGCCGAGCGCCTCAGCCCGGATGCTCCGGTACCGGTCCTGGACTCTCTCGTCGAGCACGCCCGTCCCGGTGGAGCAGCATTGGCGGCTTTGATGGCTGCTCGAGACGGTCACGATGTGGTGCTCATCACGGCCATCGGTGCTGACGAAGCGGGGCGGCAATTGCGCGGCCTGCTGGCCGACATACGTCTCCTGGAGGTCGACTACGACGGGCCCACTCCCGTCAAGCGTCGCGTGCGTGCCGGCCGCCAGCCCGTCGTGCGACTCGACTCAGGAAGCACTGTCGGGCGCTACGGCGCCGTCTCGATCCAGGTCGCGACAGCGCTCACCGACGCCGCCAGCGTCCTGATCTCCGACTACGGTCGCGGCCTCACAAACGTGGCCGATGTGCGCGACCTGCTGGATCGGCGCCCACGAGTTCCGCTGGTATGGGACCCGCACCCACGCGGCGCCAGGCCCGTGACCGGCGCTCATCTCGTCACCCCCAACCAGGGCGAGGCCCGCGACTGGGCCAGTCGATACGACATTCCCCAGTCGAACGCGACTACAGCGCTGGCTCACACTCGATCCGATGCCGCCGGGCTCACCCGGGTGTGGGAGGCCCGCGCCGTCGTCATCACCATGGGGGCGCAAGGCGCCCTGATGTCGTATGCCGACGGGGCACCCATGGTCACACCGGCACCCGATGTGCATTGCGTCGACCCTTGCGGGGCGGGTGACAGGTTCGCTGTGTCTGCTGCGGTTGCGTTGGGCTCGGGCGACGTCCTCGCTGAGGCGGTGCAAGCGGCCGTCTCGAGCGCCTCCGCGTATGTCGCCGCCGGCGGCCCGGCTCACCTCTCCACCGTCATCTCCGCAGGCGTCCCGCAGACAGCTGGACAGGCGCTGTCAGAACCGCGGTCACGATCGAGTGGCGGTTCCGCGGACGTTGCCGAGCTGGTCGCCAGAGTGCGCGGCGCGAACGGCGTCGTGGTCGCCACCGGCGGCTGCTTCGACTTGGTGCACGCGGGCCACGTGGCGACTCTCGAGGCGGCGCGTCGCCTCGGGGACTGCCTCATCGTGTGCCTCAACTCCGACGATTCCGTGCGCCGTCTCAAGGGGCCGGGCAGGCCGCTCGTCTCGATGTCGGACCGCGCTCGGGTGCTCAACGCCTTGGGTTGCGTCGACGCCGTGATGATCTTCGACGAGAACACCCCGGTCGAGGTGCTGCGACAACTCCGACCAGACGTCTGGGTCAAGGGCGGCGACTACGCCGGACACCTCATGCCCGAGACGGCTGTGCTCGAGACCTGGGGTGGACAGACGGTCGCCCTCCCGTATCTCAGCGGTCATTCCACCTCGCACCTTGTACAGACCGCCGCGTCTTCCACGCAGCATCCAATTCAATCCCTTTGATCCAGGAGTCAGTCGTATGCCGGTCGGAACAGTTCTCATCACAGGCGGATCATCCGGGCTCGGTGCCGCCACCGCCGAAGCGGTCGCTCAGGCCGGCGGCCGCCCCGTGGTGCTGGACCGGGTCACGCCGGCTGCCGACTACGACTGTGAGGTGGTCGACCTCGCTGACCGCCGAGGCACCGAAAACGCCGTACGTTCGGTCTCGGATCGCGTCGGCGGGATCGACGGGGTGGTCACCTGCGCGGGCATCGACTCGTGCGGTCGACTCGAAGACGTCGACGCAGACGAGTGGGACCAGGTGGTGCTCGTCAACCTGCTCGGCACCGCGGCCGTGGTGCGGGCAGCCATGCCTGACTTGATCGAGCGGCGCGGCCGAGTGGTGACAGTGGCCTCGACGCTGGGCCTGCGGGCTGTCAGCGATGCGACCGCCTACTGCGCGTCGAAATTCGGTGTCGTCGGTTTCACGCGTGCCCTCTCGGCGGAGACCGCCGGCCGCATCGGTGTGACCTTGCTCGTCCCCGGAGGCATGCACACGCCGTTCTTCGATGGGCGCACCGAGCAGTACAAGCCGCCACCGGACGCGAAGCTCAACCAACCGCACGACGTGGCTCGGGCGATCCTCTTCGCGCTGGAGCAGCCAGCCGGCTGTGAGATGCGCGAGATACTGATCGCGCCCTCGATGGAAGGATCCTGGCCCTGACCGACCGTCCCCTCGCCTTCGTGCTGAGGGCTCTAGGTCTGGGCGACCTGCTGGCCGGCATACCGGCGCTGCGTGCGGTGCGCCGGGCGCTCCCCGAGCATCAGCTGGTGCTCGGCACCCCCGCAGCGTTTGCGCCCCTCGTCGCTCTCGCTGACGCCGCGGACCGGGTACTGCCGGTGACCGGCCTCGAGGACATCGAATGGACGGGGCCCGCGCCGGACGTCGCTGTCAACCTGCACGGCAAGGGTCCGCAGAGTACCGAGCTCCTGCTCCGGCTTGGGCCACGTCGCCTGGTCGCGTTCGCACATCCCGGCCTGGGAGTCGTCGGACCAGCGTGGCGAGCTGACGAGCACGAGGTCGCGCGATGGTGCCGCCTGGTCGCAGAGTCCTTGGCGGTCCCGGCCGAACCTGGCGAGCTGGATCTCCGTCTCCCGGCCATCGACCCGCCGATGCGCCGGGCGGTGGTCATCCACGCCGGAGCGGCATACCCGTCTCGGCGTTGGCCCCCCGAGCGATTCGCCGCCGTGGCGAGGTGGGCCGCTGACCAGGCTCTACCGTTGGCCGTGACGGGCAGCGGCGCAGAACGCGGGCTGGCTTCGGAGGTGGCCGCCGCCGCCGGTCTCCCAGCGGGCGCGGTGCTCGCCGGGCGGACGAGCCTGCTCGAACTCGCCGCACTCGTCGGACATGCCCGACTGGTGGTGTCAGGTGACACGGGGGTAGCGCATCTCGCTACCGCCTTCTCGACACCGTCCGTCGTCTTGTTCGGACCGATCCCGCCGACGCTGTGGGGACCGCCGAAACGGCGCCAGCACGTGGCGATCTGGCATGGGACCGGAGCTGGTGACCCTTGGGGCAGGACGATCGACCCAGCCTTGCTGCGGATCAGCGTCGATGAGGTGCTCAGCTCGGCAGAGGCACTTCTCGCTGCGACGCAAACCACTCGATCGTGTTCGTGAGGCCCACCTCGGCATCAACGTGTGGTTGCCAGCCAAGCAGCTGGTGAGCCAGCGAGATGTCGGGGCAGCGGACCCTCGGGTCATCGGTGGGCAGGTCGACGAACGTGATCGGCGCCGACGAGCCGACGAGCCGTTTGATCCGCTCCGCAAGCTCGAGCATGCTCATCTCGTCACCGTTGCCGATGTTGACCGGGCCGGACTCACAGCTGGCAGCGAGCGCCAAAACCCCGGCCACAGTGTCGTCGACGTAACAGATGGAACGGGTCTGGCTGCCGTCGCCGGCGACGGTGATCGGCTCGTCGTGCATCGCCTGGGAGATGAAGGTCGGGATGGCGCGGCCGTCATCTGGCCGCATCCGGGGACCGTAGGTGTTGAAGATCCGCACGATCGCGGTGTCCAGCCCGTATGCCGTCCGGTACGCCGTCGTGAGCGCCTCACTGAAACGCTTGGCCTCGTCGTACACGCTGCGCGGTCCGACGGGGTTGACGTTGCCCCAGTAGGTCTCGCGCTGCGGGTGCTCCAGCGGGTCGCCGTAGACCTCTGACGTGGACGCCATCACGAAGCGTGCGCCCTTGTCTCGCGCCAGTTCAAGTGCGTGCATGGTGCCGAGGCTGCCGACCTTCATCGTCTCGACCGGCAGCCGCAGATAGTGCGGCGGCGACGCTGGTGAGGCGAAGTGCATCACCCAGTCAACTGGGCCCTCGATAACGAGGCCTGCCGAGACGTCAGCCTCGACGAACTCGAAGCCTTGGCGGTCCAGCAGGTGGGCCACGTTGGCCGTCATACCCGTGCTGAAGTCGTCAACGCAGACGACCGCGGCACCCCGAACACTCAACACCTCGCACAGCCAGGATCCGACGAAGCCGGCGCCTCCGGTGATGACGACGCGACGGGGTTCGGATCTGACCATGCGAGCTCCTTGCGCCGTCAGCGAGCAGAGACGAGATCGACGGTCTCGCCCCGCTTGACTGGTCGGACCACATCACCGAGCTGCGCCCGATCGGCCTGCTGAAGGAACGCTGACAGAGGCGACCGCATGACCTTGTAGTCGTCGTAGTGCACCGGAATCGCTGAACGTGGCGCAACGCGACGCAAGAAGTCCACGCCTTGGGGTGCGTCCATCGTCACAGTCGAGGCGAGGATCCTCGTTCCTCCGAGGTGAACGATCGCCACGTCGATGTCCGGGAAGCGCTCGTGCACGGCGTCCAGGTGGTCGCCGGTCAGAGTGTCACCGCTGATGTAGACGCGCAGTTGGGGCTGCCCTGCCACCGAGTGCTCGAGCAGGCTACCCATCACCGCTGGCAGCACTCGACGCAGCGCACCTTTGGCGTGAATTCCCGGCATCGAGGTGACGCGCACTTCCTCACCACCCCGCGTCAGCACGTGGTCTTCCCAGGTCCGCAGTCCCTGAGTGGCAAAGCCCTGAGGCGCGAGGCGACGGGCAGCATGTGTCGTCGTAATCAGCGGCGAGGACCGGTCGAGGCCCGCCCGAGCGACCCGGTCCCAGTGGTCACCGTGCAAGTGCGACAACACGATCGCATCAAGCGTGGGCACCTTGTCGACGCTCAGAGCGGGATCGTGCAACCGACGCGACCACAGGCCCTTCCCTAGGTATGCCCGCTGTCCCTTACGCAGGAAGTTCGGGTCGGTCATGAGCGTGAAGGAGCCCAGCTGCAAGATGGTGGTGGCATTGCCGATGAAGGTCAACGAGTGGGACGAGGTCGTCTCGGTATGGCGGGGCATGCGGAAGCGTACCCGCGGGCCCCATCGCACAAACCATTAGTGCCCGGGTTCGACCACCAGGGAACGGTCACGTCGACGCGACAGAGCGACACCGCCGAGGCAGACCGCTCCCCCAGCCAGAGCAAGAAGTGCTGGCACCTCTCCCAAGAGGACCCAAGCGGTGACGATCGTCAGAGGTGGTACCAGGTAGGTGGAGATGCCCAGGCTGCCTGCGCTCGTCCTGGCCAACGCATAGGCCCACGTGCTGAAGGCAAGCGCCGTGGGCACGATACCGAGGTAGAGCAGGCCGCTTATCGCGCCGCTCGACGCGGCACCGACGTCGTCGGCCAAACCGGACCCGTAGGGCAGACAGGCGACGGCGCCGATGGTGCAGGCGAGCCATGTCACCTGCAGCGCTGGAAGTCTGCGCAGGATCGGTTTCTGCGACAACACCCCGATGGCGTAGCTCATCGCAGCAACCAGGCAGAGCAGAACACCCGCGAGATCTGCCTCGCCCGACTGGGCCGTCGACGCACCGATGAGCAAGACACCGGCGAAGGAAACGGCCGCGCCGATGACGAGCCAACGAGGAAATCCCTCCCCCAGCAACAAGCCCGCAAAGACCGCGATCAGGAGAGGACCGATGTTGACGAGCATGGCCGTCGTGCCCGCATCGACACGTTGCTCAGCCGCATTGAGGGCAATGTTGTAGAGCGCAAACCACACCACCCCACATATGACGACAAGCAGCCACTCTCGGCGGTTGAGTGGCACCCAGCGCTGCCGGGCAAGCAGGAACGCACCCAGCACCGCGCTCCCCACAACAAGCCGACCCAGCGCGAGCGGTCCCGGCTCGAAGATGTCGCCGACCCACCTGATCACGACAAAGGCAGATGCCCAGGAGAGCACAGTGAAGGCGATGGCGGCGATGGTCACCCAGGGGCGCCGTGTCTGCTGCGGTGGTGATACCAGGGTTGAGGTCATTGACGCAAACTCTAGGGCGAGCTACCGACAAGATTGCGCGGGTTTCGGTCATGGCGTTTCCGCGCCTGGCCCGTTCGTCGTCCTCAGGTTCCTGAAGGTTGCCACGGCTCGTCGAGGCGAGCGGGGTCAGCTAGTAGCTCACGCAGGACAGTCACGATCCGGCCGGCTTGGGCTCCGTCGACGATCCGGTGATCACCGGTGGCAACCAGCACAAGCTGTGGCCGGATGACGACCGACCCGTCAGCCACGAGCGGCGCATCTCGCACCGCGCCGATCGCCAGATAGATAGGCGTTCTCGCGAGAGGCAGCGGAGCCATGAACGCCTCATCGAGCCCGAGGGTGCCCACATTGGACACAAACGCTGCCCCCAGGGGAAAGGCGGGTTGGCCGAACGCCGGTATTCCCAAACCGCCAACCAGCAGGCTGGCTGTGTTGAGCACCGGTCGCAGGGACCACCATGGTAGATGCCGCACGATCGAGGAGCTCCGGCTGTGAGCGCGGTCTGTCCCAGCTCGGACGCTTGCGACCTTGGGGGCTAGCTTGCGGGCCACCTCCAGCGGAGTCAGCTGGTCGACCCGGCGAACCTTGACCGGGGCCAGGTCCGCGCCGTCCTGCACATCGACCGCGAAACCGATGTCGCAGCTCTCAAGAGACCTGATGCGCCCGAACACGATCCGAGACTGCACTTCGGGGACCGCCATCAGGGCGCGCGCCAACGCCGCGCCGACGACATGAGTCACAGTGAGGTGCTCGCCGGTTCGCAGTCGCGTCGCTTCGACATACGCCAGAGTCTCGGTGGCATCGACTGCGGTACGGGTGTAGATGCGGCCATCACTGGGTGGGCGCCATGATGCGACCGCGATGCGTCGGCGTGTGGAGATGCGGCGCCCTATGCTCTTGCCGCCGCTTGGTCGCTCAAGGCCTGCCGCGCTGCCCGCAGGTGCGCGATTCACGCAGGAGGTCTATTCGGCATCTCTCAAGTATGCCAAAGCCGACCTTCCCGCCCCCATCAGGAGAGCCGCGGGATCTGGCTGTCTATCGCGGCTGACACCCTTGTCCGGCGGCGATGGGTCGCGATAGGGCAGCATGGTCGCCATGAGAAGCGAACTCTTTTCCCAAGCTCACAACGAGACCCAGTCAGGCGACCGTTTCGTCCTGCAGAGCAAACGCATGCTCAAGACGTCACTCGGCCCAGACATTTTGGCCGCCAAAGGGGCGATGGTCGCCTACCAAGGCCAGGTGACTTTCAATCACGAGGGCTCCGGCAGCCTGGGCAAGTTCGTGAAGCGGGCGCTGTCGAGTGAAGATGCGCCGCTTATGCGTGTCGCGGGACAGGGCGAGGTCTTCTTCGCCCAGAACGCGGCAGAGATCTTCTTGATCAACCTCGAGAGCGACGGCATCAGCATCAACGGGCGCAGTCTGCTGGCCTTCGACGCGAACCTCGAATGGGACGTGCGCCGCACCCAGGGCGCGGGCGTGTTGTCCGGGGGCCTGTTCAACACTCTGGTGCAGGGCCAGGGCACCGTCGCGTTGACCTCCGACGGTGATCCGATGATCTTGGACTGTTCGCAGCAACCCACCTTCGTCGACACACAGGCCGCGGTTTGCTGGTCAGCCAATCTGGTGCCGAACGTGGTCAACAGCATGAACGCCCGCTCACTCCTGCGCGGAGGCACCGGCGAGGCATTTCAATATGCATTCCACGGCCCCGGTTTCGTCGTCGTGCAGCCGTCCGAGGGACCGGTCGTTCCTCCGCACACGCACTAGAACTGCTTGCGGGCGCCGGCCAGCCTCTGCCTAGACCAGTGAAGCAGTGACGGGCAAAGCGGTGGCAGGAATCGGAGCGGGACTCGAGCTGTCTTGCCGGCTCGCGAGCAGGGCGACCATTTCGCCGGCGTTCATCGGACGCGCGAACAGGTAACCCTGCCCCATCGAAGCACCAGTGTGCAGGGTCAGGTGTCTGAGCTGACTCTCGCGCTCGACTCCCTCGATCACCACGTCTACGCCCAAGGCCTCGCCCATGACGACGACGGAGCGCACCAACGAGCAGGCTCTTTCATCGTCGTCGATGCGCTCGATGAACGACTTATCGATCTTCAGGATGCACACCGGCAGACGTTGTAGGTAGCCGATGGACGAGAATCCGACCCCGAAGTCGTCGATGGCGAACCGGAAGTCAGCCGCAGCAAGCTCGGTCATCGTGGCAAGGGTCGTCGGGTCATGGTTGATGAAGTCGCGTTCAGTCACCTCGAGGACGAGATGCACATCGCCCATCAGAGTCCTGGCCGACTTGACGCGCTCGACGAACCCCTCGATCTGTAGGTGCTTCGCCGGTAAGTTGATGCCAATCGCGATTGCTCTTCCGGCTGCCGCGCGCAACCGCGGTGCGTCCGCGGTCACGATGTCCAGCACCAGCTCCCCCAAGTCAACAATCAGACCGCTTTCTTCGGCAGTTGGCACGAACAGATCCGGTGAAATGAGCTCCCCGTCGCGGCGCCACCGAACCAGCGCCTCGACTCCGTAGATTTCGCGTGTGTTCAGGTCGACCATCGGTTGGTAAAAGACCTCGAGTTCGCGTGCCTGAACCGCTTGGCGCAGCCTTTCTACCAGCTCCAGCCGTTGACGATGTTCCTCACCGAAGGCCGACCTGTAGGTCTCGAACCGGTCCTTGCCACGGCTCTTGGCGTAGTACATGGCGAGGTCGGCATGACTGAGCAACGCATCCCCATTTGCATCCGCGGTGAACCATGCGACACCGATCGACGTCGTCACGGACACATCCCCGCCGAGCAGGTGGATGGGTTCGCGTAGCGCCCGCAGGATCCGTGCGCAGATCGTCTCCACCTCGTGCGGCTCTTGGACACTCTGCATGAGGACAGCGAACTCATCGCCGCCGAGACGAGCGACAGTGTCCCCTCGCCGGATGCTGGCGGCGAGGCGCCGGCCAACCTCGGCGAGCAAATGGTCCCCTGCGCTGTGCCCAAACAGGTCGTTGACCCGCTTGAAGCTGTCAAGATCGCAGAAGAGGATCGCAGCCTGCGCATTGCTCGAGGCCCTGTCCTCGAGCGCTCGCTGAACTCGATCCATGAACAAGGCTCGGTTGGCGAGGCCGGTGAGCGGATCATGCCAGGCGAGGTGGGTCATCGCATCGCTGAGGTGGAGACGGGCGAGAGCGTCTTCGGCGACGGCAGCAAGCGCAGCCAGACCGTTCTCGTCGTCCGCTGCAGTGGACTGAGCTCGACTGAGAGACGGGCCGACGATCCAGAAGTCTTCGGTGGGGTCGTGGACCGCTACGCCGATCTGTCCGAGGGCGGGTGGGGCTGTGCCGAGACTGACCCGCGAGTCGTGAATCAGCTCCGTCGCACCACTTCGCACAGCCGTCAGCAGGGACGGGCGATCATCGACGTTCTGCACTTTCATCGCTGTCTCGAGCAGCACCTTGAGGCGGCGGGAGTGTTCAACACCGCGTGTCTGCGCCCGAGAGGCGATGACTATCGTTGCCACCGGGACCGCTAGCAGCACCGAGGCCCAGCCGGGCAAGGCTGACACCACAAGAGCGGCTAGATACCCGAGCGAGCTCGTTGCGAGTGAGGTGGTGAGCGCCGTGAGTCCACCCGTTGGGGTGAGCTCGACACCCAACGTCGTGGAGTCCTCCAAGCTCAGGGCAACCGCTGTCACCAGGATGTCGGTAGTCAGGAAGACGGTGGCGCCGAGTCCCATCGCCAACAGCTCCCGGGGAGCAGTCACCTCGCCGGCTCGCGCCAGCTCGATGGCCAGCAAAGCAACGGCAGCTGCAATGATCCCGATCCCTGCGTTGAAGGCCCTGGTCAAGCGTGGCTTGTGCCTGAAGGACTGCCCCAGCGTCGTCCCTATCGACCACACCGTCAACGCCTCAGCCGCGCTCGTCGTGGTAGCAAGGAAGATCAAGACGCAAACGTCCATGCCTATCTCCATGCCACCGGACGTGCGTCGCTGGGCGAGCAGCAGCGGGAACCAGCCGAGGACCATGATCACCGGAATGGACAGCAACAAGGCCGGCTGCATCGACTCCGGCTCCCACCACAACCACGCAGCGGCGCCGACTCCGATGGCGCCGCCGCTCACCGCCACACCGATGTCAAAAATGCGACTCAGGTGCGCTTGGGCCACTGGGCCGGATGTGGGTTCGCGCTCAGCAGTGACAACGGCAGGCTCAACCGTCAGCCGTTCTACGGTCACGTGAACAGCCTCGGCACTTCCCAGGAGCGGAGACGCATGCAAACAGAGTACGGCGAATCCGAGCTGGTATGTCGGTTTTAACCTATTCCTGCCATGCCGAGGTCATGCCGAAGAGACGCACATCGTGAACCCCGACAACTGGCGTCGAGCGTGGGAGGCGCTCTGCGAGTTGGTCGAAGGAGAATCCGGCGCTCAGATGCGTGATTTACGGCTACCTCGAGACCATTCTCGATTGCATAGCAGGGCTGGTCTGTCGCGCAGGGCGCCGGTGGCAGCGAGTCGGCGAGAGGGCCTGGGTAGTCGGCCTGTCCCCAGCCCTTTCAGGGTTTACCTTGAGCCTCCCGCCACTTGCACGTAGGGTCGGGCACTGTACGTCCGGACGGCGCGCCGAATCCCACCTTGCCGTCCGGCCCTATTCGCTAGCAGTCGATCCGGATGGGTGGGAGCGGAGAACCCAAGTAAGCGGTGCGTCACCTGCAAAGAGCAGGGATGCCAATCTGGGGTTAAGTCACCATGTGACCGGGCTACCTCTGCCCGAACCCGACAGCTAACTTCGCAGGCATCGGAGAGGGATACCACCATGGGCTACGCCCCAAAACATCGTGCTGCCAAACCGGCGCGACGCAACGTTCCCCGCGCCGCAGCAACCACGGCGACGCTCACTGCCGCACTGGCTTCGTCGGCCTTCCTCAACACCAGCACGGCATCGGCGGCCGACGACAACACTTGGGACGCACTCTCACAGTGCGAGTCCAGCGGCGACTGGCAGATCAACACCGGCAACGGCTACTACGGTGGGCTTCAATTCTCGCAGAGCACGTGGGAAGCCTTCGGTGGCACGCAGTACGCGTCGCGCGCTGACCTGGCCACCCGCGAGCAGCAGATCGCGACCGCCGAGAAGGTTCTCGACGTTCAAGGCTGGGGCGCCTGGCCAGCGTGCTCGGCCGGGCTCGGACTGACCAGTGCAGACGCATACGGCACCCCGGACGTCTCCGTTACGCGGGACAGCGGCGGTCACCATCACCACCCCGCGCCGACGCCGGCGCCGGCGCCGGCGCCGAGTAGCGACTCGTACACTGTGCAGGCCGGCGACACGCTGTCTCTCATCGCCGACCGCGAAGGCGTCGCCGGCGGCTGGAGGGCGTTGTACGCAGCGAACACCGACGTGGTCGAGGACGCGAACCTCATCTACATCGGCGAGCGGCTGCAGCTGCCCTGACCCCGGCGTCGAGCAGCGACCCACCGCCGGCGCTGCGCCTCGCGGATGGCTTTGCCGACGTGCTGGCTGAGCATGTGGGGATAGCCACAGCGCGACGTAGCGCGGGAGGCTGCGATATCGACCCGGCTCATCCACGCTGCGGGTGGGTCGTAGTCCACGCGGTGCGGTGAGCGGGTCAGCACCGCGGTCGCCGCGACGTAGGCATGCTCGAAGCCGACCCGCCGGCCCTCGCCGATGCGGTACCGGACGTACTCGACGATCACACCGGACTCACGACGCTGGCCCCTCCGCCCGCGCCGCTTCCACCGCCACGAGCGCCTCACGCAACTGCTCGATCCAGTCGCCTTGGTGCTGGCCCACCAGGCGCACGGACCAGGCCAGTGCGTCCGACCTCGATCGCGCCACTCCTGCGTCAACGAGGGTGTCGAGAACCTGCCGCTCGCGCTGACGTAGCCGGGTCATCACGGGCACGGACAGGCTCGTGAACACCTGCCGGGACTCGCCGCAGACGGCCCCCCAGGCCACCTTGCGTCCGAACCGCAGCTCTGCCTCGTCCGCGATCTGCATTCGCTGCGCCCGAGTCTCCTCCCGAAAACGTTTGATCCGGCCCGCCTCCGCCGCTCGCTGCGTCGGCTCCGTCGAATCAGTCACCGACTCGCTCAGCGACTCAATTGTGGGCTCGGGGAGCCGGCCCACGACGAGGATCTCGTCCCGATCGATGCTCACCTGCGGCGTCTCTGCGAACCACTCACCCGGCAGCCGCCCTACCAACCAACCCATGATCTCGTCCATAGGAATGATTACATACTTACACACCTCTTGATGTCAAGGACGCGGTGAATCAGGTTGGGTCAGAACGGGAGCAAGGCACCGTGGTGCTGGTCAGCCACTACATGGACGAGGTCCGAGCACCTCTGCGACCGCGTCAGCGTCCTCTACGACGGCCACCTGACGGCCTG
The DNA here is from genome assembly GCA_013696975.1 of Nocardioidaceae bacterium. GTDB lineage: Bacteria > Actinomycetota > Actinomycetes > Propionibacteriales > Nocardioidaceae > JACCZJ01. The sequence goes on from JACCXO010000031.1 coordinate 27,085, forward strand.
CGACACTCCGCAGAAGTTGGATCGCGGGTGGCATGCCCGATCGGGCGCTGACCGTGGGCGGGCTCAGTTGTGCGGGGTTTCAGCGAACCAGTACGGGAGGCTGTCGCCAAGGGCCGGCCGGGGGTCGGTGACCTCCTCCAGCTCGCCTGACGTGGTGGCGCGGAGCATCGTCCACTCGCCGTCGTCGTACACCATCGCGATGACGCTGTCGCTGTCCTCCCAGGCGCTCTGGTTCACCGCGACCTCCTGGCCGCGCGCGGACATGAACTCGATCACGGGCTCACCGGTCTGCGCGTTCAGGATGGCCAGCGTCGGAGAACCCATGCCATCGGCTTGCGCCGTGCCGGCGACGATGAATTGTCCGTCGGCGCTGAACGTCTCCAGCGCGTAGTCGCACGTCTTCCACACCAGTTTGCTGGTGCTCGCAGCAGGGTCCATCACACCGGAGCACACCTCGTCGTTGGAGAAGGAGACCAAGCCTGCGACCAACCCGTTCGCCTCCGAGACCGCGCGAACGTTCAGGAAGCCCTCGAGGGAGGTCGGTCCTCCGGGATGGTCGAGCGCGACGATCGGCTGAGCGTCGTTGGTCTGGTACAGCACCGTGTCGGAGTCGAGGAAGCCGACGGCGGTGATCTCACGGTCCTCTGGCATCACCGCGGATGCCACGTCGGAGCCGTCGGCCGAAGCGTTGACCAGCACGGTCTCGCCGACGCGATTCACCGCTACGTACGCCACTCGGCTGCCGTCGGCTCGGGTCACAAGGGCCGGCCCTCCGGGCACGGTGCTCAGTACGTCCATGTCCTCGTCGAGCCTGACGGTCTGGTAACCGGAGCGCCCGGTGCCGACGGCAAGCCAGCCGCCGTCGTACGGCGTGATCATCGCGTAGCCATTCGGCAGCTGGACCGTGCGGTCAGGAGTGACGAGCCGGCGCTCCTGGTTCAGGATGTACGGCACCTGGGGGTCCTCGCCGCGGGGCAGGCCGTCGGTGGTGAGCACGACGGGGCCGTCGGGCAGTGGGTCGGCGGTATCGGTGACGGTCGGGGAGGGCACCGGCGCCGCCGGGACCGGTGTGCTGTTGGCCCCGTCGGTCAACGCAACCGCAGTGGGCACCGCTACCGACAGCACCGCGGCAGCCGCTACACCACTGCCGATGCGTCGACGCAGCCGGATCCTGCGCGCGCTCTGCTTGACGTTCTCCAGGGCGATCGGGTGACCGCCGATGTCGCGGGAGCGGTCCTGCAGTTCCCGGATCAGGGCATCCTTCTCGAAGGTGTGGTTCATCGCTCCTCCTCCCCGTCTCTGTTGAGCGTGGATTGTGTCGCCACGCGCCCACGCATCGATGCGAGAGCGCGACTGGCCTGGGACTTCACGGTGCCGACCGAGACGCCGAGGATCTCGGCCGTCTGCACCTCACTGAGGTCCTCGTAGAACCGCAGCACGATCACCGCGCGCTGCTGCTTGGGCAGGGTCCGCACGAACTCCCACAACGCCGACCTCTGCCCGTCGTAGTGGCGGTCGTGGACGGGCAGGTGGTCAGGAATCTGGTCGGTGGTGACCTCCTTGCGTTTCCAGGCGCGCCGCCACAGCGAGTTGTTCTCGTTGACCAGGATCCGGCGGACGTACCCATCGATCTGCTCCCGCCTCTGCACCTTGTCCCAGGACAGGTAAAGCTTGGCGAATGCCGTCTGCACCAGATCCTCAGCCGCGTGCCGGTCACCTGTGAGGAGGTACGCCGTGCGCAGCAGGCTCGGCTGGCGAGCGCTCATGTACGCCTCGAACTCGGCATCCTTGGACGCCGAACCGGAACGCACCATGCCGCCGACCGCTCCTGCCTCGCTCACTAGTTCCACCGTGCTCACCATCCTCCCGCGCGTACTTGCCACCAAGACGCGAAAACGCTCGGATGGGTTGCATTCCGGTCGGCTGCCTCGAGATGAATACTGTGGCAGTGAGCACATCCAGACACGGAGCGGAACTCCACGCAGCAGGTTCGTCCAGCCGTCGCCGAACGAACGCCGCAGTGTAACGCCGCAGTGAGCAGTGCGGCGGTGTGAGCGCACCGCCATCAATAGTTCGGGGTGGCGGGAGACACGGAACCGTGAACATCCCTGAGTTGAGTGAGTTGAGTGAGTGGGGTGGTCACGATATTGCAACCTCGCAGGTCGGGGCGATCTCCTTGGCGGAGCTGGATGCGCCTGCACACACCTTGCTGGAATCTTGCACACCGGGCTGACTTGTCAGTGTCGATTCGAGGTGACCACGTGGCCAGATCTGGCGCAATGTGGCCGAGGATCTGGCGTTGTCGCCGTCCGGCAAGCGGTGTGCTGTCACCTGCTGCTCCTGTTGACTCGTTCGGTACGCCTCAGCAGTCCATGCATTGGGTTTTTAGCCAACGACCTAAGGCGGTGTGACTGTTCTCTTGCCGGTGCCAATTCTTCACCGCGCAGCGCCAGTGGACCTGTGCGCAAGCTAGGTACAGTGCGGAATGCGAGCTGATCGTGTGGCTCAAGATTGGGTTACCTGCAAAATCACCTGTGAGCGCTGTCCGTCCCGCTCGCGAAAGCCAGGGTGGATCGGGGCTTGGGTCGATCAGGACCGCCATTTCCAGTAGCGTCATCACGCTCGCGGGTGTGGCAGCCACTGAGGGTGCCATGAGCAACATGAGATGCGCAACCGCAGAATCGAAAGACGCCAGGTTCACCTCGAGCTGGCGTGCGTCTCCCGGGCTTAACACCATGTGGTCAGACCCAAGGTGAGGGTCATGACGCGTCGCGGCATCGACCACCTCGTCACTGAGAACCGGGGTCCCGTCTTCGACCGCCCAGGTTCTTTGCCGCATCTCCTCTCCGCCGTCCACACCGAGCGTAAGCCGCTGCCACGCCCAGTCGCGGAACTCGGGGTCAGGCTCGGTACGCCATCGTGTCTGCAGTTGCTCCATTGCCGTTGCCAGCTCGGTGGGCAGGGGCACGTCTGGCGGATGAGCCAGCATCATGGCAAGTTCGAGTGTGTTGTTTCGCCAATAACCCAACTCTGGGTCGGCTCTTCGGCGCGCGACACATACAGGCACCGCAGCCATCAAAGGCACACGCGCCGGCTCGACCAAGTCTGCGGCCACATATTGGAAGTCGGTCCAGCGTCTGCCGCCCTGGTCGATCCTGTCCATGGCCAGTCCTCTAGACACCTTGAGCAGTTCTTCCACATCGCGCGCGATGCGCCCGGCCCGGCGGCCATCGGACTCACCCATCGTGGGACCCCGGAACGACGTCCATGCGGGCGTGGAGAGCGACAACGTCGAACTGCAGATCCAGCACACACTCACTTAAGGCCATGGCGTCGGCAGCTGCCATATTGCGCAACACCAGTTCGGCCGCTCGCAGCACATGCTGAACCTCATATTCACCGCTGAGTACCTCCCTCAGCCGAATGAGCGTCAGATCCCGCAGCGCCGTCAGCTCACCGACCGCCTGCCGTGTCATATCCACACGCGCCTCGTTGATGGCCAAAACGACATCACGGTCATGCAAGCGTCGCTGAGCGGTACGTACCGACATATTCGCCGCCGTCGCAGCTTGCGCGAGCGGGCGCCCTGCTGCAACCGCAGCAATGAGCTCGGCCACGTTACCAATCTTTCCGTTCATGATGTCTCCAGTTCTGTCAGAAGGGCTCCTCACCCCTTCCGAAAGGAGATAGGCCGAGGGACACAGGTCACGGGACCGGTCAGACACCCGGAAGCTGGGAAATCGCTGCGCTGCGGACTTAGAACAAAGTGGCTCGCCGACTTGAATCTCGGCGTTCAGCCCTGCTCATCGCCCGTGGATGACACTGGGTGAGGGTGGATGGGCGTCGACCTCTCGTCTGGGCGGTCGAGGCAAAGCCGCCCGGCCAGCGGCTCACTCGAATGTCGCAGCTTCTCCGGCTTGGCTGAGCCGCCGGTCTCGGTACATCAGATGGCCGCCAAGCCGCGTCAGCGGTGAGCAGCTCGTATGGCACGGTGGAGGACAGTGTCGATCCGCTTGCCGCGCCGACGGAAACCAAGTGCCTTCATGGCTTCGATGAGGAGGTCGTCCTTGGTGCGCATTCGGCCATCGCTTTCGATCGAGCGGATCAGTGCCACCAGCTCAGACGGTGCGTAGGCGGTGATCGGCTGTGGCCGCAGTCCAGGTAGCCGGGATGAGGGAACGGGCGATTTGACGGCATCATCGCGCTTCTCGGTAAGTCCGTCGAGGTAGCCAAGTATCCGTTCCAGTTGACTATCGGTCATCCCCTCCGCCTTATCCATGAGTTCCTCGAGACGCTTCATCCGGCGGGGCTTGCGTCCCCGCTTTGGCGCCCCCGTCTCTGGCGCCAACGCCATAACCGATCGGTGCGCGGCAGGGTAGCGGTCCGGGGGTAAGTCCGTCCAAGACACGGATTTGGCAGCCTTGCTAACGCGTGACCTGCGTCCCGACTGGAGCCTCTCGTAGACGATCGAGGCCAGCTCCCATTTCAGGGCCGGCGAAACTCCTCGCAGCCGTGCTAGGGAGTCAGCTAGATCTCGTTGCTGCATGAGTTCATCGGCGTCAAGGCCTAAGGGTTTGGCGATCTGCCTCAAAAATTCGTCCGACGCGCGTCGTTTTCCGGTCTCCACCAGCGCGACGTAGCTCGGACTGCACTCGGCCCTGGTCGCTAATCCCGCCTGCGAGAGGTTTTCGTGCTCTCGCTGTCGTTGCAGTTGATAGCCGAACGCACGGCGGAGGTCAGGCTCTTCACTTGCGGGCACAGCAAGATTCTACGCCCGGATCTTTACTTCTGGAGGTGGTCAATCCTTACGCATCAGCGTATACTTAAGGTATGCAAAACTAATCTTCACCCGTAAGGACAGGTGGTATCCGTGAGGTCTACCAGCAGTATGGTTCACCGGCGAGCTTCACTCCCGTCTTGCCGGCACACTGGCAAGCGTCGATTCCGCGACCACCAGGAGGCGGTCGTGGCCCTGCACAAGGCAGTCGGCGCACGTGCCCGCGCGAGTCAAGATGGCGCCGTCACACGCCGCCGGGAGCGGCGGGCCTACCTCTGCAGCTTCTGCAACGGCTGGCACCTGACCTCCGAGCCTCTCCGCCTCGACGTGCAACTGGGCTTGGTGGCGCCCGCACGGCGGGCCGGAACCGACTCAGCTAGTATCGGCGCGCTGCCACCTAGTGCGCCGGTGGCCGATGAGACGAATTCACTCATGCTGATGTGCTCGAAACCCAGACTTCGTCACTTACCCATGCCGGATGCAGCATGCAGGGAGCGTCTGGCATGACCGCGATCTATATACACAACACCCCGTACGCGAGCCAGCAGGAGGCTCGTGACCGCAAGCTCACTTCGAAAGCCCTCGTGCGGTTCGAGTGCTGGTGGCACCTCTGGAAGATCGAGGCCTGGCCCTTCAAGGCGCTGGGCGATGGTGACCTGGTGGTGCTCCTCAGTACTTGGCGGGGGTGTGGCGAGTTGACGTGGCTCGTGAAGGCCCGCGACGTCCACAAACATAGTTACGGCGGATGGGCGAATGCGACGGAGGCAATCGCCAACTGGGGAGCTATGAGCGTGCCCGAGGTTAGGTCCGAGATGTACACGTCTGCTAAGAGGCCATCAGACCCGGGAGTGGTACTCGCCTGGAAGGCCACCCCAGTCAAGGCGCTCAACACGCCCCGACCACTAGGCCTTCGATTGCGGCCGACCGGTTGGTTATTGACCGATGCCGCCACCCTGAAGGGCATGGGCGTGCCTCTTCCCTGATGTGCCTGGTGGTCGAAGGGGTGTTCGATCTGGCCGCTATAAAGGCGCTCAAGACATTGTGCCGGTCACTCATCTTGAGCTTGTCATCCCAAATCTGATTCCAGGCTCGGGTTGGCATCGGTCGCAGGCCGATGTTTGTAGTCTCCCTCGGATTTCTCGTGTCCGCCCCCCGCCCGCGGATCAAATGACGGAGTGGGTCGGCAAGTTGGCTCACCCTCGTCAGGCGCAGCCCGGTACATATGTACGGCATTCGAGGTCGAGGAGTTGGGCTTCCTGCGAGTAGTCGTGGAAGACATCAACCCAGGACTGGCGGATTTCCCAGTCGGTCGCGGGCAGTGGGTTCCCTCTACCCGGTCCAACAACGCAACAGTGCCACCGGACGGCTACGCCCGATGCGCAGTTTTGTGAAAGCTACAATGTTCTAGTACGATGCGAACTATGTGGTTTACTGTTGACCCCGACAGCTCCGTCGGTTTGGCCGATCAGATCGCAAGCCAGATCCGTGGAGCTGTCGTGTCAGGTCGGCTCAAGCCGGCTGACAAGTTGCCGCCAGCACGCGAACTCGCTGCGGGGCTCGACGTGAACATGCACACTGTTCTTCGCGCCTACGCGGCTCTGCGCGATGAAGGACTCATCGAACTCCGCCGAGGCCGCGGAGCCCAGGTCCGCGCCACACTC
>JACCXO010000046.1 GCA_013696975.1 Nocardioidaceae bacterium
CCTTCGACGGGGTGATGGTCGCGCGGGGTGACCTCGGAGTGGAGCTGCCGCTCGAGGAGGTACCGGTCTTGCAGAAGCAGGTGATCGAGGCGGCCCGGCGCAATGCCAAGCCCGTCGTCGTGGCGACGCAGATGCTCGAGTCGATGATCTCCGCAGCCCGGCCGACTAGGGCCGAGGCGTCCGACGTGGCCAACGCCGTGCTCGACGGTGCGGATGCCGTGATGCTGTCGGGGGAGACCAGTGTGGGTGCCTATCCCATCCTGAGCGTCGAGACGATGGCGCGAATCATCGAGTCGACCGAGGATCATGGCTTGACTCGGATGGCCGCCATGAGCTGGCAGCCTCGCACGCGAGGTGGTGTCATCGCCAAGGCTGCGGCTGAGGTCGCTGAGAGGGTGGGCGCCAAGTATCTGGTGGCGTTCAGCCAGTCAGGTGACACCGCCCGCAGACTCTCGCGCTATCGCTCGCCGGTGCCGGTGCTCTGCTTCACCCCCGAGCCTGTGGTGCGCTCGCAACTGGCCCTGACGTGGGGGATCGAGACCTTCCTGGGCCCACGCGTCGAGCACACGGACGAGATGGTGATGCAGGTCGACAAGGCTCTACTCGACGCTGGTCGCTGCGAAGAAGGCGAACAGGTCGTGATCGTGGCGGGCAGCCCACCTGGCATCCCGGGCTCGACCAACGCGCTGCGGGTGCACCAGATGGGTGACGCCATCAACGGGGCTGCCCCGGCATACCGCTCGGTCGCCCGGAACGAAGACCTGCTTACGCACGCGATAGCCGCTGATGCGGATCCAGATCAGGGTTAATCCGGGGCGGGGCATCCGGCCATCGGCGGCAACCACAAGGCCGTCAGGCCCGCGACGTCATGAGTGCCGGGTGTGGGACTTGAACCCACATGTCCTTTCGAACAATGGTGTTTGAGACCATCGCGTCTACCGATTCCGCCAACCCGGCCAGGTGCCGCTGACTGCTGTTGCGGCGCCGACAACCCTCTCATGTGAACGCTAGGGGTGAGAAGTCGAGGTCGCCTCGTGTTGTCATCTCTGGGCTCGACTTCTCGGAGTGGTCGTCTGGGCGAAGTCACGAAATGACAACGACGCTACAACTCTAGGGGAGCAAGAACTGACTGACGCTCGTTTACGCGCTAGGTTGTGCCCCACTACGTACCGCCGGACAGCTCTGTCCGGTTTGCCACCACGAAAATCGGAGGGTCCATGATCCGCCCCATGCGCACCGCACGCCTTGCAGCAGCGACGGCAGCAGCCGCTCTCGTACTTGCCTCGTGCGCTCAAGATGCAGAAACGCCAGACGCCGCCGAAGAACCGGACGCGACGAGCGAGTCGTCCGAAGAAACACCCCCCGAGGAAACCGAGTCTTCCGGGGAGCCCACGGAGTCCGAGCCCATGCCGGAGGGCAAGGGAGACGGCGAGCTCGTCGTCGGCTACCTGCTGCCGACCACCGGCGACCTCGCCTTCCTCGGCCCCCCCGAGATCGCCGGCGTCAACATGGCCGTCGAAGAAATCAACGCCGCCGGAGGGGTTCTGGGCAAGCCGGTCAAGATCGTCCCCGCGGACTCAGGCGACGGCACCCCCGCCATCGCGCCTGCCGAGGTCGACAAGCTGCTCGGCAAGGACTCCGACGTCATCATCGGTGCCGCGTCGTCGAGTGTCTCGTTGAGCGTCATCGACAAGATCGTCAACGCCGGGGTTGTCCACTTCTCGCCGGCGAACACGTCCACGGCGTTCGACACCTACGAGGACAAGGACCTCTACTTCCGCACCGCGCCGTCCGACGTCCTGCAGGGTGCAGTGCTGGCCAATGAGGTGGTCAAGGACGGCTTCAAGAACGTGGCCATCCTGGCTCGCCAGGACTCCTACGGTGAGGCTCTCGCCGACGAGACCGCCAAAGGTCTCGAAGCCGGCGGTGCCACCGTTGCCACGAAGACGCTCTACGCCGCTGATGCCTCGAACTACACCGCCGAGGTCAACCAGGTCGCCGCCACCAACCCTGACGCAATCGTGCTGATCGCCTTCAACGAGACGACCAAGATCATCCCGCAGCTGATCGCCAAGGGCGCCGGCCCAGAGGACGTCCAGATCTACTTCGTGGACGGCAACACCGCCGACTACTCCGAAGACTTCGACCCGGGCACCCTCGAGGGTGTCAAGGCCACCTATCCCGGTGCTGAGCTGACCGGTGACTTCCGGGAGCGTCTGCTCGAGACCGACCCCAAGCTGAAGGAATTCACTTACGGTCCGGAAACCTATGACGCCGCCATCATGTCGGCGCTGGCCGCTGAGGCTGCCAAGGACGATGCCGGTGTGTCGATCGGTGCCAAGCTCATCGAGATCTCCGAAGGCGGCACCAAGTGCATGACCTTCGAAGAATGCCTCCCGATGGCTCAGGCCGGTGAGGACATCGACTACGACGGTGTCTCAGGTCCGGTCGACCTCAACGACACCGGGAGCCCCTCGAAGGCCACGATCGGTATCTTCGAGTACTCCGCAGACAACACGTTCGAGAACATCGACTACATCACGGGCGTGATCTGACCTCAACACCCAAGATCCCCCTCTTCCCGCTAGCTGGGGGAGGGGGATCTTGCTGCGTCGGGGGTCAGGCCTTGGCCAGGGTGCCCAGGTAGAGCTCGATCACCTTGGGATCCGTGGCGAGCGCCTTGCCGGTGCCGGTGTAGGCGTTGCGTCCCTGGTCGAGCACATACGCCCGGTCACAGATCTGCAGGCATCGTGCCGCGTTCTGCTCCACCATCACCACGGAGACGCCAGCACGGTTGATCCGGCGAGTCTGCACGAAGACTTGGTCCTGCATGACCGGAGACAGTCCCGCCGACGGCTCGTCGAGGAGGAGGACGGAGGGCTCCATCATCAAGGCCCGGCCCATCGCCACCATCTGACGCTCGCCCCCGGACAGCGACCCGGCTCGTTGTCCGCGTCGGTCACCCAGCGCGGGGAACAGGGAGGTGACGAAGTCGAATCGCTCGTTGAACTTCTTGGGCTTTTGGTAGGCACCCATCTCGAGGTTCTCTTGGATGGTCAACGACGGGAAGACGTTGTTGGACTGCGGCACGAAACCGATGCCCGAGGAGACCAGCACGTCCGCTCGCTGGTTGGTCACATCCTTGCCGTTCAGACTCACCTCGCCGGAACGCACCTTCACCAGTCCGAACAACGCCTTGAGAAGCGTGGACTTGCCCGCGCCGTTGGGGCCGATGATGCCGACCAGCTCCCCCTGCTGGCAGTACAGGTCGGCGCCGTTGAGGATGTTCACCCCCGGCAGATAACCGGCGATCAGGTCGTCGGCGCGCAGCACCGCACCGTCGGCTGCTGCGAGGTGGGCTTGCCTCTCAGGAGTGGTCTCGGTCGTCTCAGACATGGTGCTCACCTTTGTCGAGCTGGGCC
>JACCXO010000049.1 GCA_013696975.1 Nocardioidaceae bacterium
CGTCAGTCGGCTTCGCGGATGACATCGAGGGCGTGCTGAAGGTCATCGGGGTACGACGAGCTGAACTCCACCCACTCACCACTGCCGGGATGTTCGAAACCCAACGCCACCGCGTGCAACCACTGCCGCGACAAGCCGACCCGCTTTGCCAGGACAGGGTCGGCGCCGTAGGTGAGGTCACCGACACAGGGATGGTGCAGCGCACTCATGTGCACCCTGATCTGGTGGGTTCGGCCCGTCTCCAGTTGGATGTCGAGCAAGGAAGCAAAACGGTGGGCCTCGAGAGTGTCGAAGTGGGTCACGCTGTGCCGGCCACCAGCGCCGACAGTGAACTTGTGGTCGTGCTTGGCGTGCCGAACGATCGGGGCGTCGATGGTTCCCCGAAACGGGTCGAGGTGTCCCTGCACCAACGCGTGGTAGGTCTTGTCGACCGCGCGCTGCTTGAAGGCTCGCTTGAGCCGCGAGTAGGCATGCTCGGACTTGGCGACCACCATGAGACCACTCGTGCCGACGTCGAGTCGTTGCACCACACCTCGCCGCTCGGGCACTCCTGAAGTCGAAATGCGAAAACCCGCTCCCGCGAGGTGACCGACGACGGTGGGGCCGGTCCAACCCACGCTGGGGTGCGCCGCGACCCCGACGGGCTTGTCGACGACAACCAGGGCATCGTCGTCATACACGATGCGTAGTCCCGAAACGGTCCGCGGAACGACCTGGAGCCGCGGCGACGGGCCTGGGAGGTTGACCTCGAGGAAGGCATCCTCCTCAACCCGGTCGGACTTCGCCGGTTGAACACCATCAACGGTGACCTCACCGGCCGCGACCAGCTCGGCCGCCTTGGTCCGCGAGATGCCGAACATCCGGGCGATGGCCGCATCCACCCGCTCTCCGGACAGGCCACTCGGCACAGAAACCACCTTTGGGCCCGAAGTCGCGCTCACGAATGGCCTGAGTCGTCGGTCGTCTCGGGTCCAGACCCGCGGTCAGTGGGCGGCATAGCCGAGCGATCGGCTGACTCACGACTACCGTCCAGATGTATGCCGCGCAGGCTCAACACCAAGAACGCCGCGGCAGCCACGCAGATTGCCGAGTCGGCAACGTTGAACACAGGCCAGTTCGGCAGCTCGATGAAGTCGACGACATGTCCGCGAAAGGGTCCTGGTGGTCGCAGGATCCGATCAGTAACGTTGCCGAGGGCTCCCCCCAGCAGCAGACCAAGGGCAACAGCCCAGCCCGTGCTCCCTAACCGTCTCGCCATCTTGACGCACACCACGATGACGGCCAAGGCGATGCCGGTGAGAACGACGGTGTAACCGGTGCCCAAGCTGAACGCCGCACCCGGGTTGAACGTCAGCCGGAACTGAAACCACTCGCCAAGAAGGGGTCTTGGTAACCCATCGCGGAGTGCTCGGGTCGCCCATTCCTTGGTTGCCTGGTCGAGTGCGTAAACCGTCGCGGCGACGGCGAGCCAAACAAAGGTCGTGCGCCGACTCGCGAAGTGGCCGGCAGGGGTGTCGTCGTCGGTCAGCGACGTTCCTGGCGTTGTTTGCATTCCATGCACAGTGTCGCACGCGGGAATGCCTGCAACCGCATCTTGCCGATGGGGCGGTCGCACGACTCGCAGACCCCATAGCTGCCGGCGTCGATACGCCTTACGGCTTCTTGGACAAGCTCGAGGTTCTCACGGGCGTTCTTGACCATTGACATTTCATGGTCACGCTCAAACGTGTTGGAGCCGACGTCTGCCTGGTCGTTGCCAGCACCCTCGCTGCCCGCGCGCAGAAGTTGCCCTATCTCCCGCTCGGCGGCGACGATCTCCGACTTCAACCGCGTCGCGTCGAAGTCGAGAGTCTCTCGCACCTCGGCAATCTCACCCGCTGTCCACGGTCGCTCACCCTCTCGAACCGCGAGGCGACTCGAGCCGTTCTTGGCACGCCTCGCCTTGGCTCGGGAAGTCGTCTTCGCTGGGGCCGTCTTCGCGGCGGCTCGTTCCTGGTTGGGCTTGCTTCCGGTCGCTGCCTTCTTCGCGGTTGCGGTCTTAGCGGGTGCCTTCTTCGCGGGTGCCTTCTGGGCGACCGCCTTCTTGGCGACCGCCTTGTTCGAGGCCGCCTTGCCCGTGGCCGCCTTGCCCGTGGCAGCCTTGCTGGCGGCAGCCTTCGTTGCAGGCCTGGTGGCGTCGGTTTTCTTTGCTGCCGGCTGCTTGGCTGATGACTTCTTGGCGGCGGTCTTGGGGGCGGTCACCCCAGCGGCGGCATTCTTGGCTGGGGCGCGCTTGCCATCGGTGGTCTTGGCGGCCACCGACTTGTCGGCGCTAACGGCCGACGTCTTCTTGGCTGCCATCCTGAGGCCCCTCCCTGAAAGGCAATCCCCGCAGATGCGGTGACGAGAGGATAGCGGTGCATCCAAACGTCCCATGCACCGACGCGCAGGAGTAACTCTGCATGCGGGCAAGGACAGATCGATTAGACTGTGCGCGCCGCACAGCGTTGATGAGGCCATCACCTCGGAGCCGCCGGAAGAACGGTCAGCCCGCTGACCTACTAGAACCGGCCGCAGCGAAAAGCAAGAGGGTGCACCACCGGTATGTCGAGGTGGTGAGCCAAGAAGGGTGGTACCGCGGAACCCGGCTGAACCTCAGCCACTTCGTCCCTTCGCCACGACTGTCGAATGCGGCCCATGGCCCGCGACGACCTGTGACGAAGGGGAAGCGATCCTGCGATGAGCGCTCAATACCGAGCCGTGCCAACCCAGGTCGACCTGCCGGCCCTCGATCGCGACATCTTGACCTGGTGGCGCGACCACGACACCTTCGCCCGGTCGCTGACAGAGTCCGCTGATGATGCCCCACGCTGGACGTTCTACGAAGGCCCCCCAACGGCCAACGGCAAACCTGGTACGCATCACGTGGAGGCCAGGGTCTTCAAGGACGTTTTTCCACGTTTCAAGACGATGCAGGGTCACCTCGTCGAACGAAAAGCCGGGTGGGACTGCCAAGGTCTGCATGTCGAAGTAGGTGTCGAGAAGGAGCTCGGGGTCTCCGGCAAGCAGCAGATCGAGGCTTACGGCATCGCTGCCTTCAACGCCAAGTGTCGCGAGTCCGTGCAGCGTTCCACCGACCAGTTCGAGGAAATGACCGAACGGATGGGCTACTGGGTCGACACGGCGCAGGCCTACCGCACCATGGATCCCTCGTACATCCAGAGCATCTGGTGGTCGCTCAAACAGATATACGACAAGGATCTGTTGTTCGAGGCCAACCGCGTGTCGCCATACTGTCCACGCTGCGGAACCGTCTTGTCGGACCACGAGCTCGGACAGCCTGGTGGCTATGAGACCGTCGTCGACCCCTCGGTCTACGTCCGATTCCCGCTCACATCGGGGCCGGTTGCCGGTGCGGCGTCGTTGCTTGTCTGGACTACCACGCCCTGGACCCTGGTTTCCAACACCGCGGTCGCTGTGCATCCCGATATCGACTACGTCATCACCACCGACGGCACAGAGACGCTGATCGTCGCCCAGCCATTGTTCGAGGCGGTGCTCGGTGATGGTTGGACCATCACGTCGACCGTCTCCGGTCGCGAGATGGAGTATTGGCGCTACCAGCGCCCCTTCGACCTGGTCGACTTCCCCTCTCCGGCCCACTTCGTCGTGCTCGCCGAGTACGTCACCACCGAGGACGGTTCAGGTCTGGTCCATCAGTCTCCCGCATTCGGCGCGGACGACCTCGAGGTGTGTGCGTCGTATGGCCTGCCCGTGGTCAACCCCGTCACCGCCGACGGGCACTTCGCCGCCGACGTCCCCCTGGTGGGTGGTCAGTTCTTCAAGCACGCCGACGCCGACCTGGTCTGCGATCTGGACAAGCGCGGCTTGCTCTTCCGCCACGTCGCGTACGAACACTCCTACCCGCACTGCTGGCGCTGCCATACGCCGCTTCTGTACTACGCCCTGCCGGCTTGGTATATCCGCACCACCGCGATCAAGGATGCGTTGATCGCGGAGAACGAGAAGACCAACTGGCATCCGGAGAACATCAAGCATGGACGTTTCGGTGACTGGCTCGACAACAACGTCGACTGGTCGCTTTCGCGGACCCGTTACTGGGGCACCCCACTGCCGATCTGGCGCTGCGCCGACGACCACACGGTCTGCGTGGGGTCGTTGGCGGAGCTGGGCGAGTTCGCGGGCCATGACCTCAGTGAGCTCGACCCACATCGACCCTACGTCGACGACGTCGGGTGGCCCTGCCGCGAGTGCGGGCAAGAGATGCGGCGGGTCACGGAGGTGATCGACGCCTGGTACGACTCCGGCTCGATGCCCTTCGCTCAATGGGGATACCCCTACGCCGAAGGGTCGAAGCAGCAGTTCGACGACGCCTATCCAGCGCAATTCATCAGCGAGGCGATCGACCAGACGCGTGGATGGTTCTACTCGCTGATGGCGATCGGCACTCTGGTCTTCGGCAGGTCGTCATACCAGAACGTCGTCTGTCTGGGGCTGCTGCTCGCCGAGGACGGGCGCAAGATGAGCAAGCACCTCGGCAACATTCTGGAACCGATGCCGCTCATGGACACCCACGGCGCCGACGCGGTTCGCTGGTTCATGGTTGCGTCGGGCTCGCCGTGGGCAGCTCGGCGCATAGGTCCCGAGACCTTGCAGGAGATCGTCCGCAAGGTCTTGTTGACCTACTGGAACACGGTTGCCTTCCACACGCTCTACGCCCGCACCGCCGGCTGGGTTCCGCACGCGACGCCCGCGCCGGATATCGACCAGCGACCGGTCCTGGACCGCTGGGCGGTGTCGCAGGCCCACCGACTCGTCGTCGACGTGACCGCGGCCATGGAAGCCTTCGACACCCAACGCGCCGGGGCGCTGCTCGCGGCCTACATCGACGACCTCTCGAACTGGTACGTACGCCGCTCTCGTCGGCGCTTCTGGGACGGTGATCCCGCGGCCCTTGCCACCTTGCACGAATGCTTGTATGTCGTGACGCTGCTCATGGCGCCGGTCACGCCGTTTATCACCGAGCGGGTCTGGCAGGACGTGTTCCGTGCTGCGTCCGTGGAGCTCCCGGAGTCCGTGCACCTTGCGCGCTGGCCCCGGGCTGACAAGAGCCTCGTGGACAACGAGCTCGACGCCCAAGTGCGACTTGCCCGTCGGCTAGTCGAGCTGGGACGTTCGGCGCGGGCAGAGGCCAAGGTCAGGACCCGGCAACCGCTGCAGCGGGCGCTCATCGGGTCCGCCGCGTTCGAGCGGCTGAACGGGGAGCTGCTTGCAGAGGTCGCGGGCGAGTTGAATGTACAGCGGGTGGAGTCGTTCGCATCAGCCGGCGACCTCGTGGAGCACACCGTGAAGGCCAACTTCCGCACACTGGGCAGACGGTTCGCCAAGCGCACACCTGCGGTGGCCGGTGCTATCGCAGCGGCAGACGCGGCGTCGATGGCCGACGAGCTGCGCACCCGCGGCACCGCGACGGTCTTCGTGGAGGGTGCCGACATCCAGCTGACCCCCGATGACGTGATCATCTCCGAGCGCCCGGCGCAAGGCTGGTCCGTCATCAACGAGCAGGGTGAGACCGTGGCCCTCGATCTCGACGTGACGCCTGACCTGCGTCGTGCTGGACTCGCGCGGGAGGTGATCCGGCTGGTTCAGGAAGCTCGCAAGGGCGGTGGCTTCGACGTCTCCGATCGGATCAGGTTGACCTGGGCAGCCGGGCCTGACACCGCGGAGGCCATCCGCGAGCACAGCGACCTGATCGCCGGTGAAGTGCTCGCCGTCTCGCTCGTCGAAGCAGTCTCAGGAAAAGCGATATCGGAGGAAGCTGCCGCCTCCTGGTCTCGCGACGCCGAGCTGGGCTTGTCCTTCGCGATCACTTCGGCCGGACCTGGCTAGCTCTGTTGCCCTTCACCGAGCAACTCATGAAGTCGACGCGGAGTCTCACCGTCGGCTGACGGAGTGACCTGCACATCGCCGTCAGTGTCGCCTTCGAGTGCCTTGAGCTGGCTTTGGAAGTAGCTCTTCAGACGGCTGCGGTACTCCCGTTCGAAGGCGCGCAGGTCTTCGAGCTCACGCGCCAGGTTGTCTCGGTCGCGCTCGAGCTGACCGAAGATCTGCTGGCGGCGCTCGGTGATTTCGGAGTCAAGGCGCTCCGAGCGGCTGCGCGCATCCGCGTCGAGCTGCTCGGCTGTCGTCTTGGCATCGGATTGCAGACGCTCGGCTTTGGTGCGGGCCTCACCGACGATCTTGTCGGCGTCGTCGTGCGCCTCCGAGACAAGCTGATCGGCGTTCTGAGCGGCGATCTCAAGCAGTCGAGCGGCCGCGCCTGACGCTTGGGGCACAGTGCTCACAGCTGGCAGCGAGGCTGAAACGGACGTGGGTGCTGCTTCGGGCTTCGCCTGGCGAACCGATCGTGACTCCGGCTCGGAAGCTTGGTCGGCGACGCCCGCCGGCCGCGACGTCGCGGAAGTGGCGGTGGCAAGCTTGCTGCCAAGGTCTTCGTTCTCTGCTTGTAGGCGACTCAACTCGACCTCGACCTCGTCGAGAAACTGATCGACCTCGGCCATGTCATAGCCTTCACGAAGGCGGACAGGCGTGAAGGTCTTCTTGTGCACGTCCTCGGGCGTCAACGGCATGAACTCACCTCAGGTAGGTCGGGGAAATGGATACGGCCTGGAACAGGCTCACGGTATCGGTCCGTCGCACGTCCCGACAATCGAGCATGCGGCGCTCAGCCGAGGAGCAGGAGACGCTGGTTGAGCTGACGCAGCACCCAACAGATAAGGAGCACGAACAAGATCGAAAGGTCGATGGCCGCATTACCGAGTCGCAGCGGCGGGACGAGCCGACGCAGGAGCCTGATCGGAGGATCGGTAGCGGTGTAGACCAGCTCAAGTCCCACCAAAGTGGGTCCGACTGGCTGCCAGGATCTGGCGAACATCTGCACCCATTCAGCCACCACGCGAGCCAAGATGAGCATGAAGTAGGCCCAGAGCACGAGCTCGATGACACTTCCGACAACTACCACGCGCACAGCCTAGGGGCAGTCGACGCGGGCATCAGCCCTACTTGGTCAGCTCTGGTTGAAGAACCCATCTTCGGCGATGCGCTGCTTGTCTTCAGCCGCCACGGTGACATTGGGTGGGGACAACAAGAAGACCTTGCTCGTTACGCGCTCTATCGAACCGCGCACGGCGAAGACCAGGCCGGCCGAAAAGTCCACCAGCCGCTTGGCGTCGCTGTCATCCATCTCTGAGAGGTTCATGATGACCGGCGTGCCCTCGCGAAAGTGTTCACCGATCGTCCGCGCCTCGTTGTAGTTGCGCGGGTGGAGAGTGGTGATGCGGGATAGCTCGGTGACGACATTCACCGGGCGGCGATGATCGGACAAGGATGCCACCGGGGCGGGGCGGCTCTCGGGCGCTGCTTTGACCGATCGATTAGGCGCCCCGACGGCCGTGCTTCCGGTGCTGTCGTCGTCGGAGTGGTAGTCGTCGTCCTGGTAGCGGTCGTCGCCTTCGACCAGACCCAGGTAGACCCCCATCTTGCGCATTGCGCCCGCCATGACCTCGTCGCCTCCGGTTCGCTGATGAATGTCGGGAGCTGCCATTGGCGGCGGCTCGAAACTGACCCTACCGGAGCGCGGGGCGCTCACCGAGTATCGCGCTGCCGACTCGCACGTGTGTCGCGCCGGCGAGAATCGCGGCCTCGAAGTCGCCGCTCATTCCCGCTGACACCACCATTGCGGAGGGGGCGATCGAGCGCACGGCCCGGCTCGCCTCGCCGAGTCGCTGGTATGCCGACGCACGGTCTCCTGCCGCAGGCGCCAGACCCATGACCCCCGCCAACCGGAGCGCTCCGGCACTGTGGATAGCTATCGCCACGGCTTCCAGGTCGGCCCAGCCCACGCCGCCGCGACCCACCTGCGCTGTCTCGTCGTCCAGGCTCACCTGGACCAGGCAGTCGATCTCGCGGTCATGCTTATGTGCACCCAGATCGAGCCGCCGAGCCACTCGCGCCGAGTCGACGGAGTGAACCACGTCGGCATAGGAGGCGATGCGGGCGGCCTTGTTGGACTGGATCTGCCCCACGAAATGCCAACGCAGGCCGAGCTCGGCCACCTCGGTCGCCTTGGTCTCCGCGTCTTGGTGCCTGTTCTCGGCGAAGTCCCTCACACCCAGCTCGTGGAGCAGACGGATGTCACTGACCGGCCACGACTTCGTCACTACCACCAAGGTGATGTCTTGTGGCTGGCGATCGACCACTCGCGCTGCGGACGCGATGCGCTCAGACACGCCCGTCAGAGCCGACGTCAACTCGGCGCGGCGAAGATCACCGTTCACGTCGCCGGCTCCTTGAGCACGACGATTCCCGCGAGTCGTCCGGACTGGTCTGCATCCCGGCGAAAGGAGAAGAGGTTCGGGGACTCGAGGGTGCAGCTGCCGACATCGGTCACCCGGCATCCGGAGTTCTCCAGCTGGCGACTGACCGCTGCCCCCAAGTCCACGGCCGGCGTGCCCCAGGTCGTGCACCCGTATGCGGTTGGCACGACCGCAGCCACCTCGGCACGCATCTTCGCGGGGACTTCGTAGCAGCCGCCGCATACGTGCGGCCCAACCCAGGCCTCGATTGCCTCAGCACCGCGTCCCCGCATGGTCGACACCGTGGAGCCGACAAGATTGGTCATCACTCCGGCCCGCCCCGCGTGAACGACGCCCACCACACCTGCGTCCGCATCGGCCAGGACAACCGGCACACAGTCAGCAACGCGAACGCACAGCGCCACGTGATAGGAGTCGGTCACCATGGCGTCGCAGGGTGTCTGCGGCGGATTGGACGAGTCAAGGACCGAGACGTCGGCGCCGTGGATCTGCTCCATCAAGGTCAAGCGTGGCACACCCAAGGCACGAGCCACCCGATCGGCGTTCTGTGCCAGGTCGAGCCAGCGACCGGCTGCACCACTGAGGTCTAGCGAGTCGAAGGGCGAGCGGGAGACTCCCCCGTGGCGGTCAGTGAAGGCCACCTCGATGACTCCAGCCGACCCTCGGCGAGACACCCGAGCGGTGAACACGAACTACTTCAGGAAGTCGGGAACATCGAGATCGTTGTCGTCGAAGGGAATCGGCCGGGGCTGACGACTCTGTGCGGGAGCACCGCTGGCTGGTGGTGGCGGACCCGGTTGCTGCTGGGGGCGGTTTTGTTGCTGCTGCTGCGGGTGTTGCGGCTGCCGCTGCTGCTGCTGCGGGTGTTGTTGCTGCTGCGGGTGTTGTTGCTGCGGCGGTTGCTGCTGCTGCCCCTGAACCTCGGCAGTGGTCGCGGTGCTGGGACCCTCACGGCGCAGCGCCGGCTGGCTTTGGTCTCTCCGCTTCGGCATACCTCCGTCGAAGCCGGCCGCGATGACGGTCACGCGCACCTCGTCACCGAGGGCATCGTCGATCACAGCACCGAAGATGATGTTGGCGTCGGCATGGGCCGCCTGGGACACCAGTGCGGCAGCTTCGTTGATCTCGAACAAGCCCAGATCGGAACCACCGGAGATCGATAACAAGACGCCGTGGGCGCCGTCGATAGAAGCCTCGAGCAACGGGCTCGACACGGCCATCTCGGCGGCGACGACAGCGCGGTCGTCGCCGTTGGCGCGACCGATGCCCATCAAAGCAGAACCAGCGTTCTGCATGACTGACTTGACATCAGCGAAGTCCAGGTTGATCAGACCGGGTGTGGTGATGAGGTCGGTGATACCCGAGACACCTTGGAGCAGGACCTGATCGGCCTGCTTGAAGGCGTCGAGCACGCTCACGCTGCGGTCTGAGATCGAGAGCAGTCGGTCATTGGGTATGACGATCAGGGTGTCGACTTCTTCGCGCAGGGCCGCGATGCCCTCCTCGGCCTGATTCGCGCGACGCCGGCCCTCGAACGCAAACGGACGTGTGACGACACCGATGGTCAAGGCACCCAGCGAACGAGCGATCCTCGCGACGACTGGAGCTCCGCCGGTCCCCGTGCCGCCACCCTCGCCAGCGGTGACGAACACCATGTCGGCGCCCTTCATGACCTCCTCGATCTCGTCGGCATGGTCCTCAGAAGCTCTGCCACCCACATCCGGGTCAGCCCCGGCTCCCAGACCTCGGGTGAGCTCACGACCGATGTCGAGCTTGACGTCGGCATCGCTCATCAGCAACGCCTGCGCGTCGGTGTTGATGGCGATGAACTCGACGCCGCGGAGTCCAACCTCGATCATCCGATTGACGGCATTGACGCCCCCGCCGCCGATACCTACAACCTTGATGACCGCCAGATAGTTTTGCGGTGCTGCCACGAGCGCGCCTCTCGACTTTGACCATGTCTGCTGGCGACCGGGAACGGCGCCAGAGCTTGAAAACCTACCGATACCTGCTGACGGGGGAAGCGCCGACGAACCAGAAAGTCTCGACCTGAACTATAGGGTGAAACCAACGTCAACCTGTTCGTGAGGTCAAACCTAAAACACAGGTGGAGACATGAGCAACCGACACGCCCAAACTAGGTTGCCTTGCAGAACACCGCACACAGATCAATCGCCGCCCCTAGCTCATTCCACGGCGCGAGAGGTGGGCTGTTGGGGCACGCTCACGTCGAAGATGTCAGCCCGACTCTGCGCCAGCAAGAGGTTGATCACCTGAGCCTTGCGCTGCGAATCCGCGCTACTGCCCCACATCACTTCTCTTGCTCCTTCGAGCTGCAAAGTAATCGAGTCCAGCGACCGTGCGGTGACGCTGTCGACCTTGGCGATCAGAGCAGGAGGCAAAGCGTCGACAACCACGGCGACCTCGCTAAGGATGTCTGGATCGCCATTCATTGCCACTTCGACGCTTGGCAGGTCGAGCGGGAGTTCCGTCCGGTCAGTTGACTCCCGAAAAAGGACGCCCTCCTTGTCCATGGCCCACCAACCACCGTCGTCTCGCATCACGGCTAACGCCTCCCGCTCGGTAATCGAGATACGCACAGTGTTCGGCCAGGAACGGTGTACAGCTACCGCCGCCACCTCGGGAACCGCCGCCACTCGATCATGGATCTCGTCGAGGTTGAGCCTGAGCAGCGGAGTGCCGAGGGCCACATCAGCAGCAGCTAGCACATCGCGCTCACTCAACTGGCGCTCCCCTGCGACGTCTGTCTTCTCTGCCGCCAGATACGAGGAGACCGTCAATAGCCAGGCAATCCCTGCCAGCAACCCGAACAGCAGGGTCGCGATGATCCAGGGTCGCCAGGTTCTCGTTCGGCGCCGCCGCTGACGACGCGAGAAGCGAGAGTCGGATGTGACTGAGGTACTCATCGGTTGCGCGCTTCGAGTTTCGCGATGATGGTCGCACCGAGCTCTGTCACATCGCCAGCCCCTAACGTGAGGACTACATCTCCGGGACTGCTGAAGTCCACCACGCGTTGCGCTGCGAGGTCGCGGTCAGGCTCGTAGGCGACCTGGTCGCTCGACAGCGGGACCGCCGACGCGACGAGACCGCCGTTGATGGCAGGGTCAGGGTCTTCTCTGGCGGCGTAGACGTCCATGACAACGACACGGTCTGCGGCACCTAGAGCGACACCCATGCGTGCACCGAAGATCCGTGTCCGGCTCACTAGATGCGGCTGGAAGCAGGCCACGAGCTTGCCGTCGGGAGCCAGCGCCCGCGCGGCCTGCAGGTCGGCTGCGATCTCAACGGGGTGGTGAGCGTAGCTGTCGTAGACATCGACCTCCCCGGCTCGGTACTTGAACTGCATTCGACGGTCGCTGCCGCGAAAGCCGGCGAGTCCCACCGCCAGCTCGTCGAACCCGAAGCCGAGCTCGAGACCCGCAGCGAGCGCTGCTAGTGAGTCCGTGACATAGACGACGCCGGGCACCTGCAACGTCACGGTGCCGAGGCTCCTGGCCCCGTCCCAGACGTCGTAGGCAGAGCTCGACCCGACGAAGGCCACGCTGCGGGCCTGGAGGTCGGCCTGGTCCGATCGACCAACTCCGATCACCTTGAGACCGCGGCGGTTCGCACGGCCCGCAAGGCGTACGGCGCCCGGGTCGTCCACACAGCACACCAGGAAACCGGTCGGGGATATCCGGTCTAGGAACGCGTCGAACACGGCCACATAGGCGTCGACAGTCCCGAAGTGGTCCAAGTGGTCGGCATCAACGTTCGTCACCACCGCTCCCGCTGGGGTGTAGGCGAGGATCGCCTCGTCGCTTTCGTCGCCTTCGGCTATGAAGATCGGACCGCTGCCGGCTGCTGCGTTGAGGCCGGTCGCAGTCAAGGTCGATCCGATGGCGTATGACGGTTCGGCACCGCAGGCGATGAGCGCCGTCGCGAGCATGGAGGTCGTGGTTGTCTTGCCGTGGGTGCCGGTCACCACGACCGCGTTGCGACCCAGCAACAGTGACTGCACGGCAGCAGCGCGCGGCCAGACGCGCAGATCAAGGTCTCGGGCCCTGACGACCTCGACGTTGTCGTCTCGAACCGCGGTGGACACCACCACGGTGTGAGCGCCTTCGACGTGGTCGGCCCGATGACCAACGTGACAAGGGATATCCAGTTCGCGCAGGGAGTCGAGCATGGCGGAGTCGTTGGCGTCACTGCCTGAGACCGCCACGCCCCGACCGACCATGATACGAGCCAGACCAGACAGCGCAGCACCACCGATGCCGACAAAGTGAACGTTCCCGAGTTCCTCTGCCGGCTGAATGCTGTCAGGCACCTCGATGATCACTGCGCTGCCTCGATCACTGAGCTGCCTCGATGATCATCGAGGTCAAGACGTCGTCTGCGTCCCGACGTATGAGACCGCTCGACGCGCGAGACATCTCCTGGAGTCGCGTTGTGTCGCTGACCATCGCGGGCACATGCCGGCGAACCCAGCTCGGTGTGAAGTCGCCATCGTCGACCAGCACGGCGCCGCCCGCCTCTACCACCGCCCGAGCGTTGAGAGCCTGTTCGCCGTTGCCGATCGGCAAGGGCACAAAGACCGCAGGCAACCCCAGCGATGCCATCTCCGTCACTGAGTTGGCCCCACAGCGACCGATGGCTGCATCGGCGGCCGCATAGGCCAAGTCCATCCGGTCGACATACGGGACGACGACGTAAGCCGGACGCAGAGTGCCACTGTCCGAAGGGACTTCGGCCACCCCCTTCCGCCCAGTGACGTGCAGCACCTGGACTCCGGCCGCGGCGAAGTCGGCCACACCGGCCGAGACCGAGTCGTTGATGCGCTTGGATCCTTGGGAGCCGCCGGTGACCAGCAACGTGGGAAGGTCTTGGTCGAGACCGAAATGAGCCCGCGCCAACGGCCGCAGCTCAGCGCGGTCGAGGGTCGAGATCGCCCGTCGGATCGGAAGCCCGATGTAGCGTGCGTGAGGCAGCTTGGTGTCAGGGAACGACGTGGCGACGTGGCGGGTGCAGAACCGCGCACCGAACCGGTTCGCCAGGCCGGGCAAGGCATTGCCCTCGTGTACGACGACAGGCACCTTGGCGCGACGCGCAGCTAGATAAGCGGGAGTGGATACGTAGCCTCCGAAACCGACCACCACATCGGGTTTGAACGTATCGATCAGGCGCCGCGCCGCGGAGACTGCGTCTCTCATGCGAAGTGGCACGCGCAGCAGCTCAGTCGAGGGCTTGCGAGGAAGCGGGACGGGCGGGATGAGCTCCAGGCGATAACCAGCAGCTGGGATGACGCGGGTCTCGATACCACGCTCAGTGCCGAGGCAACAGATTTCGACATCCTGGGTGCGTCGGCGTAACGCGTCAGCTGTGGCGATCAGGGGCGATGTGTGCCCGGCGGTTCCACCGCCGGCTAGAAGTACACGCACCAATTACCCACTGTTTTCCGTTGTGCTTCGCGGGGTAGTGGTGCTGCTCGAGACGGCCGCCGTTGCTCTGAGCGGGCCGGCTACCGAGCCGAGCGCGGCGAACAGGCCGCGGCGGCCCAGGGCGCGGCTTAGGCGAAGGGCTTCGGCTGCTCCTGGCTCGGTGCGCGCGATGGCGAGCAACAGTCCCAGCGCGACCAGTGTGGGCAGTAGACTCGATCCCCCATAAGAGATCAGCGGAAGGGGGATGCCGATGACCGGCAGCAGACCCAGCACCATTCCCATGTTGATGACCGCTTGGCCCAACAGCCACACCACCACGCCCGCTGCCACGTTCCGGGCGAAGATGTCTGACGTGCGCGCGGCGATGCGGATGCCGGCATACGCCAGTGTCACGAATAGACCCAGCACCACCAAGGTCCCGAATAAGCCGAACTCCTCACCGATGATGGCGAAGATGTAGTCGGTGTGCGCCTCGGGGAGTGCCCCCCACTTCTGGCTGCTGGCACCGATACCGCTCCCCCACCAGCCGCCGGTCGCCAAGGCGAAGAAACCGTGGCTGGCCTGCCAGCCACCGTCGCCGAAATCGGCCAGTGGATCGACGAAACCGGTGAGCCTGGCCTTGCGTTCCTCGTCTGTTGCCGCTAGTGCGAACGCTGTCACGCCGGCGACCAGCGAGGCCCCGAGAAACAACCGGGCGGGTGCGCCGACGACCCACAGCATGCCCAGCGCGATGGCGAACAGGACGAGCGCGGTCCCCAGGTCGCCTTGACCGATCACCGCCGCGATGACAAGCACGCTGACGGGCAGGACCGGGACGAACAGGTGTCGCCAGTAGGCGAGCAGCTTGGCCTTTCGGGCGTAGACATCAGCGCACCACAGGACCAGCGCCAGCTTGGCGAGCTCCGACGGCTGCACCTGTAATCCACCGCCGAGCGAGAGCCAGTTGCGGTTGCCGTTGACCTCGACACCGACACCGGGCAGGTACGTCGCCAGGACCAGAGCCAGGGAGACGAGCAGAGCGGGCCACGCGAGCAGACGCACCAAGCGAAGCGGCAGGCGTGAAGCCACCCACGCGACGGGAACCCCCAACACGACCCACACGACTTGTCGGACAAAGATCGCGTACGAGCTGTCGTGCAGCCGCAGGGACAGCACGCTCGAGGAGCTCAGCACCATCAACAGGCCGAGAGCCAACAGCACAGCAGAGACCCCGAGCACCAAGTGATAGGACATGAGTGGCTTGTCGAGCCCTCGCTTCAGCGAGGCCGCTAAACCATCGGCGCCAGCCCTCCCCGGATGCGTCTCGCTCGCTGTGGCCACCAGCGCCCTCTCGTGTGCAGCCTGGCAGATCGGTGCCTGAGCAGGCTTGTCGTCAACGTTCGCCGAGCTGCTCGACGGCGGCAACGAAGGCGTCACCACGTGCCGAGTAGTTCCTGAACTGGTCGAAGGAGGCACATGCCGGCGCCAACAACACGGTGTCACCCGAGCGGGCGAGTGAGGCTGCGGCCGACACGACGCGCTCCATGACACCAGTGTCGATGTCGGGCACGGCAATGACGGGTACATCGGGCGCGTGTCGCGCGAGCGCTGCGGCGATGACGTCTTGGTCGGCGCCGAGCAGCACCACTCCGCGCAGCCGGTCGACTGCGGAGGCGACGAGATGGTCGAATGACGCGCCTTTGGCGAGCCCCCCGGCGATCCATACAGTGGACTCGAACGACCGCAGCGATGCCAACGCCGCGTGCGGATTCGTCGCCTTGGAGTCATCGACGTAGGTGACGCCGGCAACGGTCGCCACCGTGGCTATGCGGTGTGCGTCAAGCTTGAACGCACGCAGGCCCCGCGCCACCGAACTTGCGGAGATGCCGTGGGCACGAGCGAGAGCCGCGGCGGCGAGGGCGTTGGACACGTTGTGCGGCGCCCCCGTCGGAACGTCACGCACCTGAGCCAGCTCTGCCGCATTACGGTCACGACCCTCGATGAACGCACGATCGGCCAGCACGTCGTCAACCACACCCACCATACCGATGCTGGGGATGCCGAGGGTGAAGCCGATCGCTCGACACCCCTCGACGACGTTGGCCTCCTCGACAAGCCGCCGGGTGGTGGCGTCTTCGACGTTGTAGACACACGCCAGCTGGGCGTTCTGGTAGATCTTTGCCTTGGCCTCGGTGTAGCGCTCGACGTCGCCGTGCCAGGACAAGTGGTCGGGTGCGACGTTAAGCACAGCCGAGGCTTGGGCCGACATACAGCTCAGCCAGTGCAGCTGGTACGACGACAGCTCCACGGCCAGGACGTCGTAGGGGGTCGGGTCCATCACCACCTCGCACATCGGCAGGCCGACGTTGCCGGCAGCCACTGTCCGCAGACCTTCGGCCCGCAGCATCGCCTCGAGCATCTGGACGGTGGTGGTCTTGCCGTTGGTGCCCGTCAGGCACAGCCAGGGCGCGCTGTGCTCCGGGTCGCGCAGTCGCCAGGCAAGCTCTACATCACCCCAAACCGGCACTGAGTGCGAGGTGGCCAGCTGGAGGAGCTCCGCTGAGGGCGGCCACCCAGGCGAGGTGACCAGCAGCTGGGTGTCGGCTTCAAGCGCCGCGCTTGCACCCGGACCCAGCCTGACCTCGACTCCCAAGATCTCGAGCAAGGTGGCCTTGTCAATCGCACTCTCGCTGATCTGGTCGTCGAGCACGGTGACGGATGCGCCGAGATGTTGCAACGCGTCGGCAGCGGCGAAGCCGGCGACGCCGATTCCTGCGACGACGACACGTAGCTGTTCCCATGCTGAGTTTCGGTGTGCATCCGGTAGCCAGGGCACAGCGCCACTGTCGGCCGTCATACCCCGAGCACCCACTCGGCGTAGAAGAGCCCGAGCCCGGTGGCCACACAGATGCCGCAGACGATCCAGAATCGTACGACGATGGTGACCTCCGCCCACCCCAACAGCTCGAAATGATGTTGCAGAGGCGCCATGCGGAACAGGCGTTTGCCGTTGCTCAGCTTGAAATAGCCAACCTGCAAGATCACCGACATCGTGATGACGGCAAACAGACCACCGAAGATGATGAGCAGCAGCTCGGTGCGCGTCATGATGGCAAGGCCCGCCATGGCTCCGCCCAGTGACAAGGATCCGGTGTCACCCATGAAGATCTTCGCCGGCGACGCGTTCCACCACAGGAAACCGAAACAGGCTCCGGTCAACGCCGCGGTGACCACGGCAAGGTCGAGCGGGTCTCGGATCTCGTTGTAACAACCGGGCCCAGGAGTGATCAGGCAGAACTGGTTGTGCTGCCAGATACCCACCAGGGTGTAGGCGCCGAAGATCATCACAGAGCTGCCGATGGCAAGACCGTCGAGACCGTCGGTGAGGTTAACCGCATTGCTGGTTCCCGCGATCATGATGATCACCCAGATCACGATCAGCAGCGTAGGCAGCTCCCAGTTGAAATCGCGTACCCAGGAGATCGCGGGGGAAGCGGGCGCGTTGCCACGATCGTCCGGGAACTGCAAGGTGGCCCAGCCGAAGAGCGCGGCTACCGAGGTCTGGCCGGCGAATTTCGCCTTGCTGCGCAGGCCCAGACTGCGTTGTTTGGAGATCTTGATGTAGTCGTCCAAGAAGCCGACGGCGCCGAGTCCGGCGAACAGGAAAAGCAGCAGCAGCGCAGACATGGACGGCGCGTCACGCAGGATCAACTTGGCCGCGCAGTAGGCGACGAGCACGGCGACGATCACGACCAGACCCCCCATAGTCGGGGTGCCTCGCTTCGTGTGGTGCGCCGTTGGCCCGTCATCGCGGATCAACTGGCCGTAGCCCTTCTTGACGAGGATCGAGATGGCCCAGCGCGTGCCGAGGAGAGTGCCGATCAGTCCGAAGCTGCCCGCCAGCAGCAGTGCCCTCATCGGCTCGGCTCGCCTTCGTCGTCCACGAGCAAGGCGAGCGCCACCCGCTCGAGCCCAGCAGCCCTGGAAGCCTTGACCAGCACGACATCTCCGGCGCGCGCCGTCGCACGGACAAAGCTCACTGCCGACTCGACGTCGGGCACGAACATCGATTCTGAGTCCCAGGAGCCTTCGAGGCAGGCACCGAGATGCAAAGCCCGAGCCTCTTGTCCCACGACCACCAGTTGGTCGATGTCGAGCCGCACCACAAGGCGCCCGATGGCGTCGTGCTCGTCGCGGCTCTGCTCTCCCAGCTCCCGCATTTCTCCCAACACGGCGAAGGTCCGACAATCCGGCCTCCGGCGGTGCCCGATCGCCGCCAAAGTCTGCAAGGCGGCTCGCATGCTGTCGGGGTTGGCGTTGTAGGCATCGTTGATGATCGTCAACCCGCTGGCCGTCGTCGACATCTCCATGCGCCATCTCGACGTCTGCTTCAAGCCCGCCAGCACGGCTGGTACGGCCTCAAAGGCAACTCCACAATTGAGGGCGACCGCGACGGCGGCCGCCACGTTGCGAGCGTGATGCTCTCCGACGAGCGGAACCGACAACGCCTGCCTGACACCATCCACCTCGAGGGCGCATCGCAACCTGCCGCTCTCGTCGAGCTCGATGTCGTCGACACGCACGCCGGCGTCAAGCGACGAGCCAAAAAGAACGACGGTGGCAGCGGTGCGAGTCGCCATCGCGCGCACATGCTCGTCATCGGCGTTGAGCACCGCCACCCCACTCGACGGCAGTGCCTCGACGAGCTCGCCCTTTGACCTCGCGATGCCTTGCTGGGACCCGAACTCGCCTATGTGTGCGACTCCGACGTTCAGCACCGCACCGACGACCGGACGCACCATGCCGGCCAGGTCTCGGACGTGGCCTCGGCCGCGCGCGCCCATCTCGACAACCAAGAACCGGGTCGCCTCTGTGGCCCGCAACGCGGTGAGGGGCACCCCGATCTCATTGTTGTAGGAGCCGGCGGCTGCGATGGTCTCGCCTGATGAGGCCAGCAGCTGGGCCACAATGTCCTTGGTGGAGGTCTTGCCCTGGGAACCGGTGATGCCGACGACACGCAACGAAGGCAGACGCGAGAGCACATGGTGCGCCAACAACCCGAGAGCGTGGACGGGGTCGGCCACCACAACCGCCGGTACTCCCACCTCGCGCTGCACCAACGCGGCGGCGGCGCCGCCGGCGATGGCCTGTCCGGCGTAGTCGTGGCCGTCGACGTGCTCGCCGGCCACTGCGACGAACAGCCCCCCCGCTGCGACGTCTCGTGAGTCCACGAATGCCGACCCCCTGACGACGGTCTCGGTCGAGGCGCCCACGACGGTCCCCCCCACGGCGCTGGCCACCTCGGCAAGCGTCAAGGCGATCATGGCAACTTCTGGATGCGAGTATCTGAACTTGCCAGGCCGGTGTCCGACATCGTGGCTAGTGCCCGTAGTGCGACCTCTCGGTCATCGAAGGGCAACACCTGACCATCGACCTCCTGGCCCAACTCATGGCCCTTGCCGGCGATGAGCACGGCGTCACCGGCGCGGGCTGCGGCTAGGGCTGACCGGATGGCCGTCTCACGGTCCGCCATCTCCAGCACGTCAGCCTTGCTCCCGAGGGCTGCCCTGGCACCGGCGAGCAGCTCAGCACGGATGCCGGCCGGATCCTCAGTGCGCGGGTTGTCGTCGGTCACGATGACGATGTCAGCCAAGCGCGCAGCGATCTCGCCCATGACCGGTCGCTTGCCGGCGTCGCGATCTCCCCCTGCGCCGAGAACGATGATCACCTTGCCCTTCGTGACCACGCGCAGCGCTTCCAGAGCCGCCGTGACGGCGTCTGGCTTGTGCGCATAGTCGATCAGCACCGTAAACGGCTGACCCTGGTCGACGCGCTCCATCCGACCACGCACCGAGCGCAGCGAGGCAAGCCCAAGGGCTGCCGCTTCGACGTCCTCCCCGACCTCACCAACCGCGGCGAGAGCGCACAATGCGTTGGCAACGTTGAAAGGCCCGGAGAGAGCAATCGTTGCCGTGAACTGCAGCTGATTCGGACCAGTCACCACGAATATCGACCCGTCCGGCCGGGCGGTCTCGATTTCAGCGGTCCAGTCGGCGTCAGCACCCGTCGTGGAGAAGGTTCGGGTCGGGATGGCTGGCTCCGTCAACAGCCGCGCAACCCAAGGGTCGTCGAGGTTGAGAAGCGCACGTCGCGAACGTTGAGCAGTGAACAACTGCGCCTTTGCAGCGAAATAGTCGTCGACGTCGGCGTGAAAGTCGAGGTGGTCGCGCCCGAAGTTCGTGAACACCGCGAGGTCGAAGACCACTCCGTCCGCCCGACCCATCACCAGCGCGTGACTCGAGACCTCCATCGCGCAGGTTTCGACTCCTCGCTCGACCATGACGGCGAACAACGCGTGCAGGTCAGGAGCCTCAGGTGTGGTGAGCGCTGTTGCGACCGGGTGCCCGTCGATCCAGGTGCCCATGGTTCCGATGACGGCCGCAGAGCGACCCCGCGCCTGCAACCCGGACGTGAGGAGCTGGGTCGTGGTCGTCTTGCCTTGGGTCCCGGTGACACCGATCAAGGTCAAAGAGCGAGCGGGGTGGCCGTAGATCACCGCCGCCAGTTCTCCCAGCTGACGACGCGGCTGCTCGACCACCAGAGTCGGCAGGCCGGCCTCTTCGCCATACGCAGCGCCAAGCCCGTCAGTGAGTACGGCCACTGCTCCCCGCTCCGCGGCCTCGCCGACGAAACGCGCACCGTGGTGCCGAGCCCCGGGCAAGGCGGCGTACAGATCGCCTGGTCTCACCGAGCCAGACGCCAGCGCAATTCCGGTGACCGCCGCTGTGCCTGAGCCGGCAGTCTGGAGGCCGAGATGGGCAGCCGAGAGCCCGAGATGACCAGCGAGGACGGCCAGCGAGACCGGAGCGACCGTGACGGGGCGCGCCGAGATGCTGGGGACGGATTCGTCGGATGACACGTGCAGAGGTTATCGGCGCTCACCAGGCTATGGGCAGCGCGGGTGAACGACGCCCGGTCGGCGAAACTCCGTATTTCTGCAGTGCAGCAGCCATCAGGTCGTGGAAGACCGGACCCCCAGCGCTGCCGCCGCCACTGCCGTCGGTCGGTTCCTGGATCACCACGTAGACCACGAATCGGGGTTCGTCCGCCGGGGCGAAGCCCGCGAACGAGATAGTGAAGCCTCGGTAGCCGCCCTGCTCGCTCGCCCGCTGCGCCGTACCGGTCTTGCCGGCCACGCGATAGCCGTTGATGGCGGCGAGCGGTGCCGTGCCCTCGGGCCCGGTGACGCCCTCCATCATGTGGGCGACCTGCTTGGCTGTCTTGACACTGATGACTCGGTGTCTGCTTGGCGCATCGGCACCCTCGAGCGCGCCATCACTGCCGACATACCCGCTCACGAGGGAGGGTTTGACGTAGACACCGTCGTTGGCGATCGCCGAGAGCGCCGTGGACATCTGGACGGCGTTGACGCTGAGACCCTGTCCAAAGGAGATGGTGTCGCGGCTGATCGGCAGCCAGTCGGCAGGCTCGGGGAGCAGTCCACCGCTCTCACCGATGAGGCCCACGCCGGTCGGTTCGCCGAGGCCGAAGCTGCGCAGGTAGCGATGCAGCTGCGGGATGGGCATCTGCTCGGCTGACAAGGCGGTGCCGATGTTGGACGACCTGGCCAGCACACCGGCTGCCGTCAGCCGCAGGGTGCCATGGTCGAAGTAGTCGTTGATGGTGCTGTCTGCGCGCGGCAGGCTCGGAGGAACCGTGATCTTCGTCTTCGGCTTGACGTAACCCGCGTCGATCAGCGCCGCAAAGGTGAGCGCCTTCTGGACACTGCCGGGTTCGTAGACGTCCATGAGCGCCCGGGAACCGTAGTTCTTCTCTGCTGTCGCCATCCACTCGTTGGGGTCGTATGTCGGATAGTCCGCCAACGCCAATAGCTCACCGGTCTCGACGTCTTGGACCACAGCGACACCCGAGCTCCCCCCGGTCTCTTTGACGGCTTGCGCGAGGCGGCGCTGGGCCAGGAACTGCAGATCCTGGTCGATGGTGAGTTTCACACCGGTGCCCTCGATGGGCGCAGTCACCGTGCTGTCCGCGAGTGGGATCTGCTGTTCGTCCGCCATCAGGTAGGTGGCAGAACCGTCCTTACCCGCCAACAGCGAGTCGAGTGCGCGCTCGAACCCGTACAGACCCCCGCCTTCGGCGCCTGTGAAGCCCAATAGATTCGCCGCGACGTCGCCCGCCGGATAGAAGCGCGCAGTGTCGTCGTAGGCGAAGACCCCTCCAAGGTCCGCGGAGTTCAGGCCGTTGACCACGGCTTCGGCTTGTCTGTCCGGAAGGTGGCGGGCGAGCTCCACATAGCGGGTGTCCTTCTTCAGCAGCTCGAGAGTGGCGATGTAGTC
Organism: Nocardioidaceae bacterium; assembly: GCA_013696975.1. GTDB lineage: Bacteria > Actinomycetota > Actinomycetes > Propionibacteriales > Nocardioidaceae > JACCZJ01. The sequence continues at coordinate 22,156 of JACCXO010000049.1, forward strand.
GACTCCGACCCGCCGGTGAAGACGGGTGGCGACTGCCGCCGGATCCCTGATCATGGCGGGGTCAGCCACCAACTTCGCCGCATCCACCGTCTGTGCCAGGGCCACGCCGTTGCGGTCATAGATAGGTGCGCGTGGAGCTTGCAGCGCAACCGTCTTCGCGCCCTTCTGCACCGCCATTTGGGCGTAGTCGTTCTCATCGATGCCTTGCAGTTGGATCAACCGTGCCGCAAAGAGCGACAACACGAACGCCAAGACTCCTAAGGCGCTCCAGAGCCGTCCTGCGCCGTGGGCCACGGTTTCGGCAACACTGCTTCCCGAGGTCGGACGCCTTCTCGGAGCCGGCTGCCTCGGAGCCGGCTGCTTTCCTCGAGTCGGGCGTTGTCGTGTCGCCGGTCGCGCAGCCACAGGTCGCCCGGACGCCGGTCGCCCGGACGCCGGTCGCTTCGCCGCCTTGGACCGACCACTAGCGCCGTTCGGGGTGTGCTCAGCCACGTGGCTTCCCTTCGTCCGTGCGCGGTTTCTCCTGGCCAGGGCGGTCACGGTCGGGTTTCGCGACCGCGACGAGAGGGGCATAAAGGGTGTTGCCGGCGCCAGCGACCGGGGCATCGATCTTGCCGTTGCCCACGGCCCCAGCACCCGGAGTCCCCAGGCCCACGTCAACTTGGTTCGCCTCGTCAGCGGCGAGTTGCTTGCCGATGATTGATCCGCTGGCCAGGGACAAGAACACTGGACTGTCGTTTTGCACCATGCCGAGCTGGATCGCCTGTTGAGCCACCCGTTGCGGGTCTTGCAGCCCCCCCACCTTCGTCTGGAGCAACTCCCGTCGCACCTCGAGCGCATTGAACTCGTTCCGGAGGTCGGTTGCGGCATAGGCCCCTCGCTGCAGCGCCGTGTTGAGCAGCAGCAAGCCGACGAGGCCACTCACAAGCAACATCATGACAAACAAGACGAAAGGTAGCCGCGGCGCCTGCGAGTTCGGCTGGGCAACGATCGTCAGCCGCTGACGCGGCACGACAGTGGCGGGGTCCAACACCCGTGCTCTTCCCGCCCAGGCATCGATGCTCATGCGGCGTCTCGGATTCGCTCAGCGGCGCGCAGTCGTACCGACGCTGCTCGGGGGTTGGCGGTGATCTCGATCGCGGACGCAGTCTCTGCTCCACGAGTGACGAGCCGCAGCTCCGGTTCGTGCCCCAACAGCTCGACCGGTAAGTCGACCGGCGCCGTCGAACGGGCTCGGCTGGTCAAGAGCCGCTTGACCAGCCGGTCTTCGAGAGAGTGGTAGGACATGACGACGATGCGACCGCCGACTGCCAGTGCGTCCACCGCACGCGGTAATGCGCGTTCCAGAGCAGCAAGCTCGTCGTTGACCTCGATCCGCAGAGCCTGGAACGTGCGCTTCGCGGGATTCCCGCCAGTGCGTCGAGCCGGAGCTGGAATCGCGGCCCGGATGAGCTCCACCAGCCGCGCACTGCCGGCGAAGGGCGTTTCGGCCCGCTCCCGTACGACGAACTGCGCGATCCGTCGGGCGAAGCGCTCTTCGCCGTATCGGGACAAGACCTGTGCGAGCTCGGTCGCCGAGTAGGTGTTCAACACCTCAGCGGCCGTCTTGCCGGTGGCATTGTCCATCCGCATGTCGAGGGGAGCGTCTTGGGTGTAGGAGAAACCGCGCTCGCGCACATCCAACTGGAGAGATGACACTCCCAGGTCGAACAGCACCCCCTGAACACTTGGCAGGCCGAGCTGTTGAAGCACTCGCGGGATTTCGTCGTAGACCGTATGCACGAGCGTTGTGCGTGCAGAGAAGGGCGCGAGTCGAGCCTGGGCGAAAGCTAACGCCTCTTGGTCGCGGTCGCAGCCCACGACATAGGCAGCGGGACAACGGTTCAAGATCGCCTCGGTGTGACCGCCGAGCCCCAGCGTTGCATCGACCAGCACCGAGTCCGGGGCCCCAAGTGCTGGTGCAACCAGCGCGACGACCCGGTCCAAGAGCACCGGAACGTGAAGAGGGTCGGTCATGGTCCGCTCAGCCGGCTAGCTTCACGAATGCCGTCAGCGCGAGCGCGATTGCCGAGGATGCCAGCACAGAGAAGCAGACGACGCTGACCCCGTCCTTGACCTCCTCGCGAACCCTCCGGACGCGTTGTTCTTGTTGCTGAGTGGTGACAACTCGCCAACCAGACATGTTCGACCCTTCGACTCGTGCCCTGCGTACTTTGAGGTGCCGTTGATCAGTGCAAGGTCTGCTCGTGCAGCCAGGTCCCCGCCCGCTTCTTCGGTTCCGTCTGGCACCGGGGAAGGTGTGCCAGCTGGCGAAGAAGCGGTCCGGAGGCCAAGTCGCGCGGACATCGACCTCCCCGCACTCAGGTGGCTGCCGACACGGGTCGCACCTCCTCTGACCAGTCAGCGAAGGCTTCTTCTTGTTCGGCGTTGTAGGTGGACCACGCTGCGGCATCCCAAATCTCGACCCTGCGAAAGGCACCTATGACAACGCAATCTCGGCCCAGGCCGGCGTAGTCGCGCAGCGACTGAGGCAGGGTGATCCGACCCTGCTTGTCGGGATTCTCCGCGGATGCTCCCGCCGAGAGCATGCGCATGAAGTCGCGACCTCGCTTGTCGGTGACGGGAGTCTGGCCGAGTTCGTTGGTGAAAGCGCGGAACTCAGCGCTTGGCCAGACATAGAGACAGCGCTCTTGGCCCTTGGTCACGACCAGGCCTTCCGACAGGTCATCTCTGAACTTCGCCGGGAGGATGAGGCGGCCCTTGTCGTCAAGGCGCGGAGTATGCGTACCGAGAAACATGACTTCCCTCCTCCGCTCTCCTCCATTTCACGCCACTTTACTCCACTAACCCCCACTAGCCAACCATCGGGCGCCTACGCGTCGCGTCCCACTCCCGCCGTGACACATGCGAGCAGGGTCGATCCCGAACGGGCTTGGCGGAGATGACAAGATCGGAGAGGACACGGCCCGGTTCAGGCGGACGTCTGACGTCGACGCTCACGAGGAGATCCATGAGTAGCTTCGAGACTCTCGCCACGGTGACCGATCGGGTGTGCAAGAACATCGAGCGTGTCATCGAGGGCAAAGCCCAGGTTGTGCGCACAGCTATCACCGTCCTGCTCGCTGAGGGTCACTTGCTCATCGAGGATGTGCCGGGTGTGGGCAAGACAATGCTGTCCAAGAGTCTGGCCAGGTCGATCGACTGTTCGGTCAAGCGCATCCAGTTCACCCCCGATCTGCTGCCATCAGATGTGACTGGCGTGTCCATCTACAACCGTGAAACCCGTGAGTTCGAGTTCCGCCCCGGTGGGGTGTTCGCCAACATCGTGGTGGGAGACGAAATCAACCGAGCCTCCCCGAAGACGCAGTCAGCGCTGCTCGAATGCATGGAGGAGCGGCAGGTCACGGTGGACGGCACGACATACGAGCTGACGGCGCCGTTCATGGTGATCGCCACGCAGAACCCAATCGAGATGGAGGGCACCTACTCACTGCCCGAGGCTCAGCGCGACCGCTTCATGTCCCGGTTGTCGATGGGCTACCCAGTGCCCCGATCAGAGCTGGCGATGCTCGACTCGCATTCAGCCGCAAACCCGCTCGATGACTTGGAGCCGGTCACCGACGCCGCCGAGATCGCCAAGCTGGTCGACGTGGTCCGCACGGTGCACGTCTCCGAGGCTGTCAAGCAGTACGCGATAGACATCACGTCCGCAACTCGACGGTCACCAGATCTGCGCCTCGGCGCCTCGCCCCGCGCCAGCCTGCACCTCATTCGGGCAGCCCGAGCACATGCCGCGCTGGAGGCGCGAGACTACGTGATCCCGGACGACCTGCAGACCCTGGCCGTCCCTGTGCTCGCGCACCGCCTCATCACCAACCTGGAGGCTCAAATGGGCGGACGGGGAGCTGAACAGATCGTCAGTGCACTATTGCGCTCCATCCCTATCCCCGAGCAAGCGCCCTCGGGTCGGCGTGACGGCTAGGCGGCTTTCCTGTGAAGCGCGGCACGCTGTCCTCCTTGACCACTCGGGGACGCGGTTTCCTGTCGGCGGGACTGACGAGTGCGCTGTGTGCCATCGTGCTCGGCCAACGCGACCTGCTCCGGGTCGGACTGCTGTTGATCGCGCTCCCCGTCATCACAGCGCTGATCGCGAATCGGTCGCGCTATCTCTTGTCATGTTCTCGTGAGACAACACCCGCGAGGGTCGAGGTGGGCCAGGGCGCAACCGTGACCCTGACGCTCGAGAACCCAGGCCGCATTCCGACCGGGTTGATGCTGCTCGAAGACCATTTGCCCTACGTCCTCGGCACCCGACCACGATTCGTGCTCGACCAGTTGCGGCCACGATGGCACCGATCCATGCAGTACGTCGTCCGCTCCGAGGTCCGGGGTCGCTTCAGCATCGGGCCCTTGAGCGTGCGGATCAGCGACCCATTCGGATTCGTCGAGCTCAACCGGTCCTTCACGAGCCGCGCCACGCTGGTCGTCACTCCGCAGGTGAGCGCCTTACCCACGGTGCGGTTGTCGGGTGACTGGTCGGGCACCGGCGACAACCGGCCACGGGCCTTTGCGGCGGCCGGCACCGAAGACGTCATGGTCCGCGAATATCGCCTTGGCGATGACCTACGCCGGATCCACTGGCGGTCGAGCGCTCGCGCTGACGAGCTGATGGTTCGTCGCGAGGAACAGCCACACCAGAGCCGGGCCACCTTGCTCCTTGACACTCGCACCAGCGCCCATCGCGGTTCGGGTCCGGCATCGTCTTTTGAGTATGCCGTTTCGGCTGTGGCCTCCATCGGCGCACACCTGGCCCGGGAAGGCTTCACTGTCCGGATGCTGACAGATGGAGCACACGGCTCGACGTCGGACTGGCATGAGCGAGGCATCAGCGGTCCGGCCGAGGTGCAGCTGCTGCTCGACTCGTTGGCGGTGATGCAGACGAGTACCCGGCGGGAGTTCGCGGGCGGCGGCGAGCAGCATTCGAGCGGCCTTGTCGTCGCGGTGCTGGGTGACGTGAACCCCACCGATATCGCCGCCTTGTCGCGACTGCGAGCTGGTTCCACCCGCAGCCTCTGCATCCTGCTGGATGTGGCCGCCTGGGCGCGAGCCGACAATGTGGGCGCTGGCGACCTTGCTTCTGTACAGAGCCGGGCCGAAACTTTGCAGCGACAGGGCTGGACGGTAAGAATCGCCAACCCGAGCGACCGGCTGCCGAGTCTGTGGGGCGACTTCGGGAACCCTGCGACGGCTGCGCTCAGCTACGTCCCCGATGCTGGTGTCACAGAAGGGTCACCTGCGGCATGACGGCACGCACGAACGAGCGGCACAAGATGGCCTTATTGGGTTGGCTCGCGACGGTTGCCACGTCGTTGAGCTTCTCCCCTGCCCTGGCCGACAAACGGTTCGTGCTCATCGGCGCCTTGCTCGCAGCGTTGGTGATATGTGCTGGGGCAGTCCTCCGACAGCTCAAAGCGCCATGGCCCGTGGTCCTCATCGTGCAGCTGCTCCTGCTCCTCGAACTGCTCGCCGTCGGATACGGCAAGGGGCTGAAGTACAACGTCGTGCCCACCGACAAAACGTTCGCCGGGATAGCGCAGGTGCTGCGCGCGGGCGTGACAACGGCTCAGGAGTACGCCGCGCCAGCCCCCAAGAGCGCCGGCCTGACGCTCATGGTCGTGTTCCTTATCGCAATGGTGGCGATCCTGGTGGACCTCTTGGCGGTGGGGCTGGGGCGCGTGCCGCTAGCGGGACTACCGCTGCTCACTCTTTACACCGTTCCGGTTGCGGTCCTCCCCACCGGCGTTCCTATCTACGCCTTCGTACCCGGCGCAATCGGCTACATCTGCATGCTGACGACCGCTGAGCGCGAACGCTTGGCCCACTGGGGACGGTTGGTCCGCCGCTCGGAGGGGCCGACGGGAGCGCACGAGACCGTCGACACGTCTGTGCTGGCGGCGACGGGTCGCAAGGTGTCGTTCCTGGCCCTGTCGGCGGCGGTCCTGCTGCCCTTCGTCATACCGGCTTTTGCGCCCTCGATCTTGGACGGCGGTCGCCAACCCGGACGGGGCAGCGGTGCTGGCGGAACGCTGAGTTTCGATGATCCGATGGTGAGCTTGGCGCAGAGCCTGAGGCGCCCAGATCCCGTGGACGTCCTGTTGGTCGAGAGCGATGAGCGTCCCGAGTACCTTCGGCTTGCGGTGCTCGACCAGCCCGGTCCCGACGCTTGGCGCACCCGGCCGATCGATCTGGCCGGCGACACTGTGCAACTGGACCAGGAGCTACCTGCTCCCGTGGGGTTGTCGACAGCGGTAGTCGGCGAGAACCGCGGCATGCACATCTTGCCCACGAGCAACTTCCCGAGCGACAGCCCATGGCTCCCGGTTCCGTTCGCCAGCCAGGATGTGGCCGCAGGCAATGAGTGGGCATTCGTTCCCGAGGATCAGACCGTCACCGGTGCTGTGGACTCGGCGGATTTCCCCACCGACGGCTACGACGTGGACTACCGGACCGTGGAACCCACCGCAGAGCAGCTCACATCAGCCAGTTCGACCCCGAATGACATCGTTGATCGCTACGCGTCGGTGCCCGAGGATGTGCCGGCCGAGATAGGCACCACAGCGCGAGCCGTCGTGTCCGGAGCGGGCAGCGACTACGAGGCGGCGGTGCTGCTGCAGGACTTCTTCCGCGACGGCGACAACTTCGACTACGACCTGGAGGTCGGCTACGGCTACGGCTACGGCGCCATGGTCGAGTTCCTCGAAGAGAGACGAGGATTCTGCCAGCAGTTCGCTGCCACCATGGCGATGATGGCGCGAGAGGTCGGCATCCCGTCACGCATCGTGGTCGGCTTTTTGAAGCCCGAGAGGCTCGACCAGGGCAGCGACAACGTCTTCACCTCAGACAATGTCCACTCCTGGCCAGAGCTGTACTTCGAGGGTGTGGGTTGGGTGCGGTTCGAGCCGACGCCGGGGAACGGAGCAACGCCGCCGGCATACGCTCCTCGACCACAAGCGAACCCTCCAGGCGGTCCGCGGCCGCCCGTAGCGACGGCGACTGCGCAGCCCGAAGAGCTGCGACCGTCGCTCGACCCGGATCCGGGTGGCGCGTCGGCCCCAGCCGACTCCTCATCGTCGAAATCTGGTTCAGATGGTGCGCTTCCCTCCGAACGCTGGCTGGTAGCCCTCGGAGCGCTGATTTTGTCGGTGCTACCTTCCCTCCTGCGCAGCGCCATCCGCCGTCGTCGGACAAGTCAGCTTGTCGACCAGATCGCGGCGGCCGAGGCAGCCTGGCTCGAGCTCCGCGACTCCATGATCGATCTCGGTCTACCGTGGAAGGGCTCCATGACCCCGCGGGCACGCGAACGGGAGACCCAACGCTTCCTTGATGGGGATCCCGCCGGATTGTCTGCGCTCAGACGTCTGACGTTGAGTGTTGAGCAAGCCCGTTATGCCAGCTCATCGCCGCCAGACACACAGCCAGGTGACGACGTGAGCAAGGTGGTGTCATCGTTGACACGGGCGGCGGATCGTGGCCAACGGTTGCGTGCGTTACTGATGCCTGCATCGCTAGTGCCGGACTTGCGGGCCGAAGCAGCGCGGCTACGCGAACAGTGGGCCACCCGCCGGGTGCGGCCGATTCCTTGACAGCTCCGCACCCAATCAGTGACTCAGCCAAGCCAGGGAGTCAGTAGTCGTCGCGTCGGCGGCGCCAGCGATCTTCCATCCGATTCATGAAACCCGACTGACGCGCCGATGCAGAGCGCTGCCTCCCGTCGGAGATGGGGCGCACATTGTCTGGCAGGTCAGCGTTTCGAAGGTGCCGACCATGGGACAAGGCGACGTATGCCGAGCCGAGCATCACCACGAAGCCGCCGACCGCGATCGCGGTCATGGCCAACACGGCGCCGGTCATCAACAAGGCGATGCCAGCAGCGAAGCCGAGCGCCGCCAGGATGGTCAGTTTCTTGTGACGGGAACGCGCGGAGGCCCCACGCAGGGCAGAAGCAAACTTCGGATCCTCAGCGGCGAGCGCTTCTTCCATCTGCTCCAGCAGACGCTGCTCTTCTTCTGAGAGCGGCACCATGTCCTCCAGCCGACGAGAGTGGTTTGTCGGGTCTATCTCAGTAGTCTAAGCACGCTCGAACGGGGAAGAAACCCAGCGACAAGAATTGGTCGGATAGAACGCCTGGTGCTGGACTTGACGGCGTCCGAGGCGCAAGCGGCGAAGGCTCCGGATCACGTTTTCGCTTCCTTAGCGCTGGCAACCTTTCGCCATGTCGTCGGGTGGCGTTACGCTAAGCCCTCCTATAGGTCACCGGCACGGCCCGGTTCTCGCGCAGAGGCGCACAAAGGATTGAGATGAAGAAGTTATTGGGGGTCATCAGTGCGGCCGCGTGCGTGGCCAGCCTCGCTGCAACACCTTCGCAAGCCACCACCCCCATCGCCAAGAGGCCGATTTCTGTCGGGGCGTTGTCACCCTCGGCTGCGTCCTTGGCTGCTGCGGCGTTGTCGTCCTCCACCGCGTCCCTGACCGCCGCGGCACCGCGAGGGCGTTTCAGCATGAAGGATCGGTGGGCCCGCGAATCCACGCGCTACGGCGACTCGGACTCGTCGGTCTATCGCATCGAACACGTGACCGAGCTGCAGTACCGCCTGACCTGGGCAGGGGTGTACAAGTCCGGCGCCACCGGCTACTTCGGACCCAAGACGCGAGAAGGCGTGCGCACCTATCAGCGCCGGGAGAAGCTGCGGGTCACGGGGGTGGCGACGCACAAGACCTGGGCGCATCTGCTGAGGGACACCGTGCGTCAACGCGGACGCATCCCTCGCGTCTGCAAAACCAACGGCTGGCACGCTTGCTATGACCGCTCCACGCACCAAGTGACCTTGTGGCGCGGTGGACGGATCCGTAACACCTGGTTGGTCAGAGGTGGCGCCTACGGCGGTTACGAGACCCGGGTCGGGAAGTCTGTCGTCTACTACCGCGACATTGATCACGTCTCGGGGCTATACGGCTCCCCCATGCCTTACTCCCAGTTCTTCGATGGTGGCCAGGCTTATCATGGTTCGAGTTACATGCTGAACCCGTTCGTGGGGCACAGCCATGGCTGCATCAATATGTACAACGAGGATGCTCGACAGCTCTGGAGGCTCACGTCGAAGAAGCGGCTCGAAGTGAGGGTCTACGGCGCTTGGGACTGACAGTCGCGGTGCGAGTCTGGCTCAGAGCAAGCTGGTAGGGAACACTCGCGTCCGGCTTCAGGGTCGCGACGTCTTGAGGAGGGTTGCCGGTCGCACGGCGGCACCACCGAATCGATGCACAGCGCGATCGACAGCCCTCTCGGCGTCTTCCCAGCCATGTTGGCGTTCCCCCAGCAACAGCTGGCGCGTGGCGGTGGCCGAGTCGCAGAGGTTCTCGACTCGTACCCCCACCATGCGGATGCGAGCGCGCTGCAACCCGAGCGCTGAGAACAAGCCGGCAGCGGTCGCATAGATCTCGGGGGTCAGGTCGGTCGCATCTCGCAACGTTCGCGATCGGGTGAAGGTGGTGAAGTCGTAGAACCTGACTCGAATGGTCACGGTGCGGCCTTTGACGCAAGCCTTGCGCATCCGAGCTGCCACCTTGGTCGACAACCGCAACAGCTCTCGAAGCACGATCGCAGCGTCGTCCACGTCTCGGCTGAATGTCTCGTCGGCACCGATGCTGTGCTCAGGCTCATCGGCACCGCGGCGAGCGATGATCGTGTGCTGGTCACTTCCCCATGCCATCGCATGCACTCGAGCGCCGACGACCGGCCCCAAGGCTCGTTGCATGATGCTGACCTGCGTGTGGGCGATGTCGCCGACAGTGCGCAGGCCGAGCCGATGTAGCTGGGCCGCTGTCTTTTCGCCAACACCCCACAGCTCTTCGACCGCGAGCGGGTGCAAGAACGCCGTGACTTCATCGTGAGGTACGACGACCAGCCCGTCTGGCTTGGCGCGTCTGGATGCCAGCTTGGCCACCTGCGTGGTCGCCGCCACCCCCACTGAACAGGTGATGCGCTGTTCATCAGCGATTCGAGCTCGTAGGTGCTCCCCGATCCGGGTCGATGAGTCGAACCGGCGAAGGGAACCTTTGACCTCGAGGAAAGCCTCGTCCATCGACAACGGTTCGACGAGTGGTGTCACACTGCGGAAGGTCTCCATGATGGCCGACGACACCGTGCTGAACTGTTCGAAGTCGGGAGCTATGACCAGGGCCCGCGGACACAACCGACGTGCCCGGGTCATGGGCATGGCGGATCGGACTCCGGATTGTCGAGCGGCATACGTCGCCGAGAGCACCACGCCACGATTCCCACCGCCCACGATGACTGGTTGGCCCTGCAGCTCAGGTCGATCGCGAATCGCGACAGAAGCATAAAAGGCATCCATGTCGACGTGGAGAATGGTGCAGCCGGTGTCGTCAGCAGTCATGTCCCTAGCCGCTCAGGAGGAGGGCCGACCGACGACGGGTCCGCTCGAAGGCGGGTGTCAGCTCAAAGCCGGGTCGCCAACAGGTGCAGCTGGGTCGCGATAGCCAAAAAGTCCGGATCGGTGGCGACTGCGGCTTCGAGTGCATGCAGCTCCTCAACCGCACCGGGCTCAGAGTCGACCATGGTGCTGGCGATGTGGTCGGTGAAAACCCTGACGCCACGCACCTCGGTGACGGTGAAGTGCGCTGAGGCGAGGAGCTCACATAGCTCTGCCAGTGAGAAGCGGCGTGGCGCGGAGTCGGCTCTGCTATCGGAGGTTTCGCGTTGCTGGAGCAGCGCTCTGGCGTCGGCGAGATGACCAGCGATCGCACGAGAGAAGACCGCGGCTGAGCGTTGCGCCACCAGGACGGACAGACACCCACCCTCGACCAGAGCCGTTGCCGCCGACGTGAGGGCAAGCGCTGGTTCGTCAACCACCTCGAGCACCCCGTGACAGATGACGACATCCGCACTGGCCGGCTGAACCTCGTCGAGCAAGGTTGCCGCATCACCGAGGACTCCGCGGACGCCTGCGCTGACGGACACCTCAGCTGCTCGCCGCTCGAGGGATGCGAGCGCGTCCGGGCTGGGATCGACCACGAGGACGTGATGACCGAGCTCGGCAACCCGCACCGCCAGACCTCCGGTGCCGCCACCGAGGTCGATGACCTGCAGCGGTCGGTTAGCGCCCACGTCGAGGTGTCGTGCCCGCAGCGCCTCATGCAGCGCATCCCACACCATCGCAGTGCGCAGTGCGCTGCGACGATGCTCCACCGATGACCTCTTTCGCTGCCCAACAGGTGGCTAAACCCTAGGCCATGACGGCTGGCTCGCCGCGGTCGTTGCGAGCGGCGCTCGGCGAGAGGGCGCACCGTGTTCATCCGGCGCTGCCGGGGCTGCGATGCCACAGCTTGCGAGGCACGGACTTGGAGTCCTCACCAGCGGGGCGGATATCGGAGTACGGTGACTGCTTGTACCCACTGGTATGCACTAACACTCGGCGGCGGCCCATCCCGCCGGCAGTTGGAGCCGCCTCGTCTGTATCTTCGACGAGAGGGGTAGGTCCGGTGTCGTAGCTGGGTGGGCGTGCCATCACTGGTCGGCTCGATGAGCTACCGGCTGCTCCGTGAACAGCGTGGTCGTCGACCGTGCCGCTGGCGTGCTCGTCGAACCCCGCAGGCAACAACCGCATGCAGTCGTACACGGCCTCGATCCCTTGGCGTTGCCAGATCTCGTGGAGCATCGGCAGCTCCCAACAGCCGGTAGCGCGCAAGGACACCCCCTTGGGCCCGGTGCGGCGCAGCACTCCACGCACCACCAGCAGCCACGAGTGGAACAAGGTCGCGGCATAGGGTCCCTGGGCGTCTTCGAAGAAGGTCGCGTCAACAGGGCCGGTGCCGTCATCGAGGGTCAGGAACACCACGCGCCTGCCGGATCTGATCGGCGGTGTCTGGGTGGCGACCTTCACTCCAGCGACCAGCAGCTCACACTTGGTGCGGCGATGCAGAAGGTCTCGAGACCAACAGACATCGAGCTCGCGGAGCAGAGGTGCGTAGAAGTCGACGACATGGTGGCTCACGTCGAGTCCGAGAATCTCCAGCTCCGCTCGCACCCGCTCGGCTCCTGACATCTCTGGCAGGCCAGACGACTCCGTCAAGGCGGGAGTGTCGTCGAGGTCGAGAGTCAGCTGGACGCCGGTGACCGGCTCCACGGCTTTGGCGCCTTGTGACTGAGCCGCCGCCAGCGCGCGGGGGTCGGTGCCAGTTGGCGGGAGATGAGCCGAGGTGGTCGCGGCGCGGCGAGGCGAGGCGGCCCGCACTGCCTTGTCAGTGGCTCGGCTCCAACGGTCGAGGTCGAGCACCTGCAGCAAGAGGTCGCGCCTGGTCACGGTGCCCCGACGGCGTACCGGAACTGGGGAACCGATGCCATAGACCGCATCCAGGCCCCCCGCAAGCACCAGTCGTTCGGCGATGGGCCGGGAGACGCGAGCTCGTTGCCACAGGTCGGTGAGCGAATGGAAGGGACGCGCGGCCAGGATGCGCGCGATCTCCGCGTCGCTGATGCCCTTGACGTCCGCGAGCGACAGCCGGATACCGTAGGCCCGCCCGTCGGGCAGGTCAGGAGCGGGTGCTGGGCGGGGTGCGCGGCCGAGCACCTCCGGTGGCGGCTCGTCATAGCTGCCGACTCTCTCGATCCGATAGACGTCGTCGGAGCAGTTGACGTCCAGGGGCAGCACGGCGATCCCGAACTGGCGAGCGTCGTCGAGGATCAACCGCTTGGGATACATGCCCGGGTCGTGGGTGAGCACGCCTGCCAGGAACGCCGCCGGATGGTGTGCCTTGAGCCATGCTGACTGGTAGGTCGGAAGCGCGAAAGCCGCCGCATGGGCTTTGCAGAACCCGAATGAGGCGAAGGCTTCGAGGACCTCCCAGCAGCGTCGAGCGATGAAGGTGGAGTAGCCCCGGGCCAACACCCGCGGGAAGAACCAGAGCTTGATCGACTCTTTGCCCTGCTTGTCTCCCAACGCCCTGCGCGCTTCGTCGGCCTCCGCCAGCGTGCAGCCAGTGAGGGTGGCGATGATCTCGATCACCTGTTCGTGGAACACCACCACGCCGCACGTGGAGGCGAGAGACTCTTCGAGGTCGGGGTGGATGTACTCCGGTTCTGACCAGCCTTGCCGGGCGCGGAGAAAGGGGACCACCATGTCGCTCTTGACCGGTCCCGGACGAAACAGCGAGATGTCGATGATGATGTCTTCGAAGGTCTCGGGAGCGAACTTGCCGACGAGCTCGCGCTGACCCGGGGACTCGATCTGGAAGCAGCCCAGGGTCTTGGTGCTCTGGATCAAGGCGTATGTCGCGGGATCATCTCGTGGCGCCTGCGCCTCGTCGTCGATGTCGATCTGGATGCCATCGACCCGCTTGATCTCGTCGAGCGCATAACACATCGCCGACTGCATCCTGATGCCGAGCACGTCGAGCTTGAGCAGGCCGAGGTCTTCGACGTCGTCCTTGTCGAACTGGCTCATGGGGAAGCCGAGATAGCTGGCCTCGACCGGGGTGCGGTCGAGCAACGTGGCGTCGGACAGCAACACACCGCAGGGGTGGACGGCGATGTGGCGAGGCAACCCGTCGAGCTTTTCGACCAGCCCGAACAACCGGTCGAGACGCTCCTCTCCCAGGCCGGAAGCGCGCAGCTCAGGGAGCTCGCGAAGGGCATTGCGCGCATCGCGAGCCCGGATGTGCGGGAAGGACTTGGCGATGGAGTCGATCTCTCCCGGTGGCATCCCTAGAGCAGCCCCGACATCGCGGATCGCGTGGCGCACCCGATAGGTGTCCATCATCGAGACACAGGCGCAACGGGTGCCTGAGTAACGCTCGAGGATGCGCTCGTAGACCTCGGTGCGGCGAGCTGACTCGACGTCGACATCGATGTCGGGCAGTGCCTGCCGCAGCGGTGAGAGAAACCGCTCCATCAGCAAGCCGTAACGAATCGGATCCACGCCGGAGATGCCGAGCAAGTAGTTGACGACGCTGCCTGCACCTGAGCCGCGAGCGGCAACGCGCACGCCCATCTCGCGGATCAGATCGACGACGTCGGCCACGGTGAGGAAGTAGGTCGAGTACTTAAGCCGCTCGATCACCCCGAGCTCGTCGCGGAGCCGACTGCTCACCGCCTTGTGCTGGTCAGGAGAATAGAGCCGTCCGATGCCGGCTTCGCAGCGCGCGCGGAGCAGAGCATCGCCAGGAGAAGCAGACGGAGACCCAGATCCACGGCCGATGTTGAACTTAGGGCCGATGTTGAATTCAGGGCTGATGTTGAATTCAGGGCCGATGTTGAATTCAGGGCTGATATTGAATTCAGGGAAGTGCACCTCGCCGAGGCCGAGGTCGGCCTTGGGGTCCACGGCGCAGCGGTCCGCCACCGCTCGGGTGCGAGCAAGCATCCGGTCGGCCTCGCGTACGTCGAAGCCTGCGAACCGGCAGATCTCATCGGCGATGTCGGCCATCTCCTTGCCGGACTTCAAAAAGCCTTCGGCGTTGGCTCGATCGACGTGGCGAAGGTCGAGAGGCACCAGGCGGCGTACGGAATCCAAGATGTCGACGGTCGGCGCGTCAGATCTGTCGGCGTAACGGACCGCGTTGGTGAGGACTGCCCCAAAGCCTGCGCTGGCGGCAAGCCCCGCCATCCGCGCCGCATGGGAGCTCGAACCGGGGCCGTGCCCGCCGCTGCGGTGGGAGAATACCTCGACCACGACCTGGAGAGGATCGGTGACCTCCCGCCAGCTGCGCAACACCTCACGAGCGAGGTCGTCTCGTCGCAACGTCGTCGCCCATCCCAGTTCAGAGGCGGGTCCCAACATCACCACCGCGTCATGGTCTGACTGGAGCCCTGCTAAGTGGGTGGCAACCAGCTCTCGAGTGGCGACAGGAGCACCGCGCTCGCCACGCAGGTGAGTCGCCGACACGAGTCGGCACAAGGCTGCCCACCCCGCCTTGCTGCCGGCGAACACCGTGATGCGAGGCAAGGCATGAGAGCTCGGGTCTCGATAGCTTCCCCCACGCGCAGGCGAGGAGCGAGACACCCCAGCCCGACCAGTCTGAGCCGGTGAATGACCCAAACCCATCAGACCAGAGGGCTCCACAGCGAGATCGACACCCAGCACTGGCCGGATGCCACCACTCAGGCACGCCTTGGCGAAGCGCACGGCGCCATAGAGCCCGTCGCGGTCGGTGAGAGCGAGGGTGTCCATCTCGGATTCGACGGCCCGCTCCACCAGTCGGTGCGGATGCGAGGCGCCGTACTTCAGCGAGTAGCCGGAAGCAACATGCAGGTGGACGAAGGGATCCATGACTGGTCTGCCTCAGTCGATGCTGCAGACGAGCTGCCATTGGCCGCTGGCCCAGTCAAAGGCCAGGTCGAACACACCGGCGCCGCCCTCGGCTGCAACACCTGAGCGGCCGTTGATGGCCTCGACCCGCCACAGCTCTCTCTCGCCCAACAGATCGGTCGACAGGTCTGGCTGCTCCCACCAGGCGCTGGTCTCGATCCAATGGGCGATGAGGTCACGCACCACCCAGAACGTGCCGCGCCACAAGAACTGCTCGGGTGCCTCTTGACCTGCCACCAGACCCCGACGCACCTCAATGGGATCGCAATAGCTACGCATCTGGTGACCTCCACACAGATTTGGCCGCTCTCAGCTGGCAGCAGAGGAAAGAAATGACGGGGTATCGCCCGGCGGGGAAGGGGGTCGAAGCCTTCCTCGCCGTGGCGATCCGTTCCATCGAGTGGCGCCGCGAAACGCCAGCTTCATGGCTGATCGAACAAATGTTCGAATCAATAAGACAGTAAACCCCGCTACCGACAATCCCGTCAACCCCTTCTGCCAAGTTGGGGGAACTCGCTTCATCACAGGAGCACAACAGATCGGCATTCCTTGCCGCTGACGCGTTCTCCTCTGCGACCATGAAACCGGGCACTCAGGGGACTCAACGAGTCAGCGGCCAGCCTTGAAGCACCACCACGCAGGAACACGGGGAACAGATCATGGACGAGACACATTGGCAGCGCCATCTGCTAGTCGGACTGCTGGCTCTCGCCGTCGCCACGGTCTCACTAGGGGGGATAGGCGGCATCCTCACCCTGCGAGCAGTCGAGCTCACCGGCATCAAACCAGCCACCGAGACCGCCTCCAAGGAACCTGCGGGGCCTGCGGGGGCCGCGGGGCCCAAGCCTCGACCCAGGGCGCCGCATGCCACCGAGGCGGCTCAACCCAAACCGACCAACCCTGAACGACCACGGACCGCAAGCAATCGGCTCATCACGTTGAATGCCACTCCTCAGTCGGCCGAGGCCTACGAACGGGTGGACCTGACCGGCACCTACCAGGGCGAAGGCGCCACCACCTCGTTGCAGGTGCAACGCCTTGACGGTGGGACCTGGGTGGACTTCCCTGTCAGCGCGAGTGTCGACGGTCGGACGTTCTCGACATACATCCTGACGGGCGTGGTAGGTGAGAACCGGTTTCGGGTCCAGGACGGCAGCGGTCAGACTTCAAACGTCGTCACGGTCACGATCACCTGACGTCCTTGTCCTCATCTCCCAGGCGAGGTCCAGCACGTTCAACCGCTCCAGTACCTTGAGCTGCGGGTTCGCCGGGTCGAAGTCGAGATCGAGGCTGGTACGACGGATGACAGTGGCGTAGCGCTCGCCATAGTCGGCGAGTACCTCCATCGCCGCTTGCTCGTCTTTGCCGGAACGGGCCCTCTCCTTCGCCGGCTGGTGTGCGTGCGGCCCAGGTCAGCTGGGCTAGGACAATCACCAGGTCAGCCCGACCGCGATGCCACGGGTTACTGCGGCGGCGAAACGGCGCTCTCGCACTACAGTGGCGCCCGTGGACGTACTCCCCCTCGTGCTGACGTCCGGCTGGGCCAGTGGCATCAACGCCTATGCCGTCGTTTTCGTCATGGGGATTCTCGGCCGGATCACCGGCCTCGAGGTGGTTCCCGAAACCGTGCAGCGACCTGAGGTGCTGGCGATCGCTGGTGGCATGTTCGCTGTGGAGTTCGTGGCTGACAAGATCCCTTACGTCGACTCGATGTGGGACACGGTTTCGACGCTGATCAGGCCGACGGTGGGTGCCATCGTTGGATACGCCATCGCCGGCGATGCGCAGGCAGTCGACCAGGCGCTCTACGCCTTCGCCGGCGGTGGCTCCGCCTTGGCCTCGCACCTGGTGAAGGGCAGTCTGCGGCTGGCGATCAACTCCTCGCCCGAGCCCTTCACCAACATGACGGTCTCCCTCGGCGAGGACATCACCGTGGCCTCAGTCATCGCGCTGGCCCTCTATCACCCGTGGATCGCCCTGGGAGTCGCGTCGTTCCTGTTCGTGACCGGCACGATCTTGGTCATCGTGCTCTTCCGACTGGTGTTGCGCGGCTGGCGACGTTGGAAGGCGCGACGGGAATCAGCTGGTGTCATCAGCGGCTGACCCCTCCCCGGTGTCCCACCCGTCGCCAACGGGACGCAACGAGACACCCACACCGAACGCTGGCCGGCTCGACGATTGGGAGGCCCACCTGTGCGCACCCTTCACTGGTCGCAAGGTCATCTGCGCCTTCGAGGTGCTCGCCGGCATGACGGGGCTCGTCGATCTGGTGCAACGCTGGGGTGCGCAGCGACCACTCCTCATCGCTGACGGGTTCGGCACCGGACCGCTGCCCGACACGGCTGACGCCGACGTGCTCGTGCTCGAGCCTCCAGCCGTCGACTCGGTCACAGAAGAGGTACGGGCACGTCTGAGCCCTGAGCAACGCTTGACTTCACAGGTGATTGCGGCGGTCAAGCACTACGACCCGGAAGGCGAGGCGCTGTGGTGGCTCAACCCGATTCCCCACAACTCGCCTCTGCTCGGCCGGGCCGTGTGGGGTGGCCGGCCATCTCATCAAGTGACGCTCGAAGACAAGTTGCTGACTGACGACTTGCTTGCGGATATCGACGCACCGAAGGTGGGGAGTGTCAACGCGCGTGCGACATACGACGACTTGACGACTGCCACCGAACACCTGCTTTCGTTTACCAGCGGCACCCAGGCCGTATGGGCGGGTGACAGTCGCGACGGCATCAACGGCGGCGCTGACTACGTGCGTTGGATCCAGACACCAGAGCAGGCTCAGGAGGCAGCTGACTTCTTTGCCCGACATTGCGACCAAGTGCGCGTCTCGCCGTTTCTGGAGGGGGTGCCGTGCAGCATCCACGGCATCGTTCTCCCCGACGGGGTGGTCGTCCTGCGGCCGGTCGAACTCGCCATCTTGCGCGATGTCAGGCAGGGACGCTTCGTGGAGGCCGGCATGGGCACCACATGGGAGCCGCCGCCACAGGACACGCGGGCCATGCGAGAGCTGGCCCGCTCCTTTGGCCTCAACCTGCAACGTCGTTTCGCCTATCGCGGTGGCTTTGGCCTTGACGGCGTGCTCACCGCTGAAGGTTTCCGGGTGACCGAGCTCAACCCGCGGTTCAGCGGTGGCCTCACTCGGTTGGCGCGATGTGCACCGAAAGCACAGCTGCAGCTTGTCCATCTGAATGCCCTCGTCGGCCGAGATGTGGGGCGCTCGGCCAATGAGATCGAGGCTGAGGCGCTGCACCCCTTAGAGGCGAAGCGATTCCAGGAAGCAGTCGGTTGGTCGGATGCCCTGCACACCATGGAGACGCAGACCGTGCCTGTGCGCGTGGTCTCGGGTCGGCTCGAGGCGATCTCCCAACGGGCCGATCCGACTGAGGAGCGATCGATCGGGTCAGTCCTGTGCGGTCCGTCGTCGGTCGGCACATTCGTCCGGCTGGTTCCCAGTGCTGCCGATCCGCCGAGCGACACAACCGAACCAATACCTCTCCGGGCGGCTGAGCTCGCGATTCTGCTGCTCGACTTCACCGACCGCACCTGGGACACCCAGTTCGGTCCCCTAACGGCGGCTCCCGGCGTGGCCACCAGGTGGGGGCCGGTCGTTTGAGCCAGGACGAGCAGCAGGGTGGCTGAGGTCGCCGATGGCTGAAATTGTGGTTGTGGGTGGTGGCCTCGCCGGGTTGGCCGCGGCAGCCCGTCTCGCCAAGCTGCGTCATCGAGTGACGCTCATCGAACGCGACCCGACGATCGGCGGTGCACTGCGCGGTGTGGAGCGCGACGGTTTCCGCTGGGACGCCGGCGCAGCGACGACCACGCTGCCAGCGGTTCTGCGCGACCTGTTCCGCAAGTCAGGTCGGCCACTCGAGAGCTACCTCGACATACAGCTGAGCAACCCGTCGCGGCGCCACGTCTTCACCGACGGCGCCGTGGTCGACCTGCCGACCGGTTCCAGGGCGGCCCAGATCACCGCGGTCGATGCTGGTCTCGGCGATGGCACCGGCCTTCAGTGGGCAGCGTATGTCGACCAGCAGGCCGACCGCTGGCACCTGCTACGCAGCCTCGTCCTCGACGACCCGCGAGGCGGGTCTCGCCTCTCCGACCGTGAGGTGGTTCGCCAGCTCGACGCCAGGACCTCGCTGGCTCAGCAGCTGAAGCGGTCGCTCCCCGACGAGCGACTGCGCGCGGTCGTCTCGTCCAGCTTCGAGCTGGCTGGTTCCGACCCAGCGCGCGTCCCGGCATACGCGGCGGTCGAGTCGTATGTCGAGCGGAACTTCGGCCTGTGGCAGCTGCCCGGGGGCATGGCCGCCCTCATCGGTGCACTCGCCGCCCGGTTGAGCGAGCGCGGCGTCGACGTGCGCTGTCGCGAAACCGTCACCCGTGTCATGACACGCGGTGATGCTGCTGCCGGAGTCGAGACGTCTGCTGGCCACCTGGTCTCCGCCGACGTGGTGGTGTGCGCGGTCGACCCCCGGGTCGTCTTCGGCCAACTGCTGGCCCTCTCATTGGCCGGCAAAGCCCGCCGGGTGTTTGACGCTGCCAGACCGGTCACTCCTCCATGCATCACGCACGTCGGATTGCGGGGCGCGCTGCCGGACCTGCCGGCCGAGACAGTCCTGCATGGCAACCCGTTGATCGTCATCCGCCAGCAGTTGCACCCGCTCGTAAGCGCGACTCACGAGGCAACCACTGGACCGCACAGTGAGTCTGCTTGGACGATTCTCCAGCGCGGCGGCCATGACGTCGACGTGCTGGCGACGTTGGCGAGCCGCGGCGTTGACATCCGCTCACAGGTCGTTGCCAGAGTCGACCGGAGCCCCGACGAGGTCGTGGCCGAGACAGGCGGGTCGTCATACGGCTTCGAATGGGACGGCTGGCGGGCCTCCGCCAAGCGTGCCGCCCTCACCAACCCGCTGCCAGGGCTGCACCTCATCGGCGCGTCGATGCATCCCGGGTCAACTATTCCGTATGCCGCCTGGGGCGCTGCTCACGTCGCTGAACGCCTCGGCAAGGCCTGAACTTCATGCGCTGCACCCGCTTGTAGGCTCAGCCGCGTGACGGAGACGAGCTCGACCCGCCCGCTCAACACCTCTGCCTCTCCCCCGGCCTCGGCCGTTGCGGCTACCGCAGTGGCGACCGTGTCGACCCCCACGAGCGAGCCGATCAGCGCCGAGTTTCGAGACCGGATTGTTGTCACCCTCACGACCTTCATCGACCAGCGGCAAGCCGCACTTGCCGCACTGGGCGACGACCTCGATCCCCTTTTCGCCACGGCTCGGCACTATGTGAGTGGCGGAAAACGACTGCGCCCCGCCTTCGCCTACTGGGGTTGGCGGGCCGCGGGTGGCAAGCCGGACAAGGCCGACGCCATCATCTCCGCAGCAGCAGCCATCGAACTGGTCCATTCCAGCGCGCTCGCGCACGACGACGTGATGGACGACTCCGCCACCAGACGGGGGCAGGCGGCTGCTCATCGCAAGTTTGCCGACCAACGGGCCGAGCAGCTCGGCGTCGAGCCTACCGACCCGGCGATGCGCCGCTTCGGGCGTAGTGCCGCGATCCTGCTCGGCGACATGCTCTTGTCGTGGTCCGACGAGCTGTTGGCGGCCAGCGGATTCAAACCCAAGGCGGTCGCTCGCGGGCGCGTGTACTTCGACAAGCTGCGCACCGAGGTCGTCGCCGGCCAGTTCCTGGATGTGTTGGCTCAGACCAGCTCGACCAGTAGCTCGTCCGAGGCGATGCGCATCGTCCGATACAAGTCGGCCAAGTACACAGTGGAGCGCCCGTTGCAGTTCGGTGCTGTGCTCGCGAAGGCGGATCGGCCACTGCTGAGAGCCCTGTCGTCATACGGCGTCCCACTGGGCGAGGCGTTTCAGCTCCGAGACGACCTGCTCGGGGTTCTCGGCGAGTCAAGCCAGACCGGAAAGCCGAGCGGCGACGACATCCGTGAAGGCAAGAGGACACTCCTCGTCGCGCGTGCCTTCCAGCTCGCGACACCCGAGCAGCGCGCAGTCTTGCGTGCCAACTTCTCCAAATCTGACATCGACTCCGAGGGAATCTCGGCCGTGCAGGAGGTCATGCGAGCCACGGGCGCGGTGAGGGCAGTCGAGACGGTGATCACCGAGCTCACCGCCGCCTCACTCTCGGCGCTCGCTCAAGCGCCGATCCGCGACGAGACAGCCAGAGATGCGTTGCGGGTCTTGAGTGACCGCGTCACCAACCGCACAGTCTGAATGAGTCGGTCAAAGCAGAGCCTGAGCCCGCCTTCGCACCTCGGTGCCACGGTTCCCTCGAAGCGCATCGATGGGCCGCCCTGGCAACGAGTCTTCTGGTGTGAACAGCCACTCGATCGCCTCCACGTCACTGAAGCCGCGGTCGGCGAGCAGGATCAAGGTCCCGCTCAAGCCCTTGACGATGGTGCCCTCCTGCACACAGTCGGCGGGGATTCCCGGCTCTCGCAGTGATTGGCGCCGCACGGCCACGAGCTGGTGCTCCCTCGTCAGCTGTCTAACCTTGTTGGAACTGATCCCGAGCAGCTCTGCGACTCGACCCATCGTCAGCCAAGAGTCGACGAGGTCGTCAAGTGCGTCGGACGTGGGAGCCGGAGCCGCCTGGCTCGGCTGGATGTCGGTCATCCGGTCAGCCTGCCATGCCGCCGTCCGGCACTCGCGATGAGCCACTG
Organism: Nocardioidaceae bacterium; assembly: GCA_013696975.1. Lineage (GTDB taxonomy): Bacteria > Actinomycetota > Actinomycetes > Propionibacteriales > Nocardioidaceae > JACCZJ01. The sequence continues at coordinate 44,230 of JACCXO010000049.1, forward strand.
GTTGCGATGGACGCTCGACCCGCGCAGCGGCGAGGCTTGCTCTTCTGAGCCTCAGACCGAACGTAGACTCGCCAGGTGGACAAGCGTGCCACTTCCGATTCGCTCGTGGGGCGCGTGCTCGACGGGCGTTATCTCGTAGGCGAAAGAATCGCCCGGGGCGGCATGGCCACCGTCTACGAGGCCACCGACCTGCGCCTCGACAGAGTGGTGGCTCTGAAAGTCCTCCCGAATGCGCTGGCAGAAGACGAGGAGTTCCATCAACGCTTCGCCCGTGAGGCGCGTTCCGCTGCCAGGCTCACCCATCCCAACGTCGTGGCGGTCTACGACCAAAGCGACGACGACGGCGTGCTGTTCTTGGTGATGGAGTA